>JBARCX010000284.1:0-28356 GCA_049794535.1 Rhodanobacter sp. | reverse complement strand
GTTTAGGTGCGCAGACGGAAGGTTACGACGTGCGCCCGGAGACGCGCGAGCAAGTGGAGTCGCTGGGCGCGAAATTCATCGAACTCGGTGTCAGTGCGGCAGGTAGTGGCGGCTATGCACGTGAGTTGTCGGCGGAGGAGCGTGCGGCACAGCAGCAGGCATTGGCCGAACATTTGAAATCCGTCGATGTGATTGTCAGTACGGCGGCTGTACCCGGTCGACCGGCGCCCAAAATTCTGACGACGGCGATGGTGGAAGGTATGAAGCCGGGAGCCTTGATTGTCGACCTTGCCGCCGAGGGTGGTGGCAACTGTGAGCTGACCCGGCCAGGCGAACGGGTGGAGCATGGGGGCGTGACGATTCTTGGCCCGCTCAACCTGCCTGCGGGCGCGCCGTTACATGCGTCGGAAATGTACGCGCGCAATTTCTACAACTTCGTGGAGCTTTTGCAGAAGGACGGTGCATTGCAGTTGGATTTCGATGATGAGCTCGTGGCGAAAAGCTGCCTGACTCGTGCTGGCGAGGTGTTGTTCAAAGGGTGAGATGGGAACGAAGTTCGGCGCGGGCAATCCGCGCCAGGCAGTCGCGGTCAGTGACGACGCGGAGTGCTGCCGATCTGGTGGATCCATTGGCCTCGCGCAGCGGCGGGCTGGGACTTCCACTGATCGCGTAATGCCTCGCGTTGAGCGGGCGTCATTTGCTGGTAGCGCTGGTAGGCGGCGTGGAGTTTGTCGCGCTCTTCAGGCGACAACTTCATGTACCGGCTCATATTCTCGTGCGTCTGCTGACGCTGCTCTGGTGTCATCTCTTGCCAGTGCGCGAGGTTCTGGCGGATCTGTTCCTGCTTTTCAGGCGGGAAGGTCATCCATTGCTGCGTACGATTGACCAGATTGGTCTGCCGCTGCGCTGGCAGCGTGTTCCAACTCTGTTGCAACGGCGCCAACAGGCTTTGCTGGGCCGGGCTGAGGCTGCTCCAGGGGCGTGCTGTGGCTGGTCCATTCTGCGCATGCAATGGCGTCCCGATGGCAAAGCAGCCAAACAGGGCCATAAACAAAGCGGAGAGGGTGAGGCGTCGCATCGTCAGCATATCGTCAGCGTGGATTCAGCATGATGTCAGTGCTGGGCCTGGTTGTCATCATGGTTGTTTGTCGCAAGCCAGCCGTAGAAGTCGAGATTCTGGTAGAGGCTGGGGTCGGCATTACCGGCATCCGGCGGCAACTCGTAATCCTGTTCAACAGCGTGTGATGCATTGACTGCGGCGTTCTCGTTGGTACCGCCGTGCTCGGCCGGCTGCCAGACCATCATGACGGCTAAGGCAATGGCTGCGATAGCGCCAACCGGTAGCAGCACGCGGGCACGATGATGGTGCACAGGAGCATGCGCGGCTTCCAGCGCAGTGCGGCGCGCAGCGCGCAGTCGACCGGCAGTGACCGGGTCGAGCCGTCGGCTAGCCTCAAGGTGAAGCGCACGGGCATGCCGTTCAAACGATTTGTCGGACGAGTTCATCGCCAGTCCTCCAATTTGTCGCGCAGGTGATGCATGGCGCGCGAGAGATGAGTTTTTACGCTGCCTTCTGAGCAGCCCATGGCCTGTGCAGTCTCCGCCACGTCTAGGCCTTCCAGTACGCGCAGCATGAATGCTTCGCGTTGACGCTGTGGCAACTGCTTTATGGCGACAACCATGTCACCCCAGGATTGTTCGTCGTTCAGTCGCTCGAGTGGGCCAGGGCCTGTATCGGCCGGTTCCCACGCGGGTAATTCGTCGCCGTCGTCATCGTGACCGCCACCGAGCCAGCCAACGACGATCGAGCGCACTTTGCGGCGACGCTGCAGATCGACGATGCGCCGACGAAGGATGCCCCAGAACAGCGGCGTCCATTCCTCATTCGGCTTGTTGCGGTAATGCTTGACCAACCGGAGCATGGCGTCTTGCACAGCGTCGAGCGCGTCTTCGCGGTGACCCAGGTACATTTCGGCCATACGGAAGGCACGACGTTCCACTTGCGCCAGGAAAGCATCGAGCGTTGCGGGAACGGCTCGAGTGTCCTGCGCAAGAAGATCCGCTTCGAGCGAAGCCGCGACGCTACTCATAGCATCGGTCTCCGCATCGTCCGGTCGTGCATCCCGCGGCTCCATTGGTTCGACTCCGCTATTCAACGCGACAGGCTCGCCTGGGTTGACTCGGCACCGTATGATGCGTAGGACACGGTTCTCTGGCGGGGAAGGCACATGCTCGACGGGTTCTTGGCGCTGTATATCTTCATGCTGGCTGCGTTCACCGGATACGAGATCATCGCTCGGGTGCCTGTGATCCTGCACACCCCCCTGATGTCGGGTTCCAACTTCATACATGGCATTGTGGTGGTTGGGGCCATGATTGCGCTAGGCCACGCTCGAACCCCGTTTGAGATCTGTATCGGCTTTTTGGGTGTGCTGCTGGGTGCCGGCAATGCAGCTGGCGGCTATGTGGTCACCGAACGCATGCTGGAAATGTTCAAATCCAGTAAGAAACCGGGGGATAAGGCATGAGTTGGCTGCCGCTGCTGATCAAAGCCAGCTATTTCCTCGCCGCAGTCCTATTCATCCTTGGTTTGAAACGCATGAGCTCACCGCGCACGGCGCGCGGGGGCATTGTATGGGCGGGTGTGGGCATGCTGGTGGCTGTGCTGGCCACGTTTGCCCTGCCGGACATGCATCATCGGGGGCTGATTCTTGCCGCCGTGCTGATGGGCGTGGGAGCGGCGTGGTGGTCGGGTCGCCGCGTGGCGATGACCGCAATGCCGCAAATGGTTGCGCTTTATAACGGCATGGGCGGCGGTGCGGCGGCGGCGATTGGTGCGGCTGAGTTGTTCGGTCACATTCCTGCACTGTCCAGCGTGAATCAGGTCGCTATTCCGGACACCTCACCGTTGCGACCCGAAAGCTGGGCGATCGATGTGCTGCATCCACTGGCCGCGATGGCTCCGTTGACCCCGGTTGAGTTGATGCTCGGCGTGCTCGGTGCGCTGATCGGTTCGGTAAGTTTTTCTGGCTCGTTGATCGCGTTTGCCAAGCTGCAGGGCTGGTTGGATAAGCGATTCGTGTTTCCCGGGCAGCGCGTGGTCAACCTATTGGTGCTGGCCGCTGCTGTCGTTGCTGGGGCGGTACTGGCGAGTGGTCACCTCAGCGTGCCGCCGATCGCCGCGTTTTTCGTGTTGTCTTTGCTGTTCGGTTTGTTGATGACGCTGCCGATCGGCGGCGCCGACATGCCCGTGGTGATCTCTCTCTATAACGCCTTTACCGGTCTAGCCGTGGCGTTCGAAGGTTTCGTGCTGGGCAATGAGGCGATGATCATCGCCGGCATGGTGGTTGGCGCCGCGGGTACGCTGCTGACCCAGTTGATGGCCAAGGCGATGAACCGCTCGATTGGCAACGTGTTGTTCGGCAGCTTTGGTGCTGCAGCTGGCAGTGAGGCGCAGACGATTGAAGGCGCGCAAAAGCCAATTGAGGCGAGCGACGCGGCGGTGATGATGGCGTACGCCGAGCGTGTGGTGATCGTACCTGGCTATGGCATGGCGGTGGCGCAGGCACAACATAAGGTGTGGGAATTCGCCAAGTTGCTGATCGAGCGCGGGGTGAAGGTGCGGTTCGCGATCCACCCGGTCGCTGGTCGCATGCCGGGCCATATGAATGTGCTGCTGGCCGAGGCTGGCGTGCCGTACGACCTGATCGCCGATATGGACGACATTAATCCCGAGTTTCCCAATGTCGACGTAGCGTTGGTGATCGGCGCAAATGACGTGGTGAATCCGCTGGCCAAGACGGACCCGGCATCACCGATCTACGGTATGCCGATTCTTGACGTGGCGGCGGCGAAGCACGTGATCGTGATCAAGCGCGGCAAGGGCACAGGCTTCGCTGGCATCGAGAACGCGCTGTTCTATGCCGACAACGCGCGCATGTTGTATGGCGATGGCCAGGCCGCAGCTGGCGAGCTGGTGACGCAGTTGAAGACAGTGGACGGCTGACCACGTACGTCTTCGTCTCACTTAAGGTGTTACTGGGCGTGACTTACGTGCGGCGACAATGGCCGCAAACACGGCGCCAGCGACGAACCACGCCGTATCGGTAGGCGTCAGCGCCAATCGCGCCAGTTGAAGCAGCATATTGGGGCCGGCGGTACGCAACGAGTCGACCAGGCTGATGCCCAGGTTTCCCGAAATGCGGGCGGCAGCAATCAATGTGCTGACGTAGGCCGCGGCAAGCAAGGTGGCCGCAGCCGCCAGCAGCGCGGCGCTCAGGGTATTGCCCGGGCGCACTACCCAATGACGGATTGCTTTCGCTAGCAGCCAGCCCACGGGCAACGCCAGCCATGGCAGCGGGTGGCGCAGAAATACGGTGGGAAGCATCCATACGGCGCCAGCGGCTAGCCCAAGCATGGCTGCACAGAACATCGCGAAAACGATGCTGAATAAGACACGAGCGCTCATGGCTGGCTAGCGTTAAAGAGTGGGATGGCGTGCACGCGAATTCCTTTCGAGCAAAGCAACCATCTTAGCGCGGTTGACACCGAGCCTTGCGGCGAGCTTTCGGTTCGCTCCCTTGAGATGTGACGTCAGTGGCCTGATTTGAGGAGGGGAGTATTCGTCGCCCTGCATGAACTGTGGGGCGGTGAACCTGTGTTTTGAGGCAAGCAGGCCAGGCTGGCGAGCGGCATAATAGACAGCCGGGCTCGCCTCATCGTGGTGGCCCGTTAACAAGTGATCGGCAGGATGGCATGAGCGGTTTTAGTCTGAGTAGCGAACCTTTCACTCTCACCAGGGATTGCACGGCAATCATGGTGCCGCAGGGCGACAGTGTGAGCCTGCCTGCCGGTCAGATCGGCTACATCACCCAGGCACTAGGTGGCAGTTTCACCGTGTACGTGGAGGGCAACCTGTTCCGTATCGCCGGTAACGATGCCGATGCGCTAGGTAAGGAGCCACCGCCGCCGATCGAACTGGCCGCCGATGCCAGCGACTCCGATGTTGAGAAACTGGTGTGGCAGCAGCTGCGTACCGTGTTCGATCCGGAGATCCCGATCAATGTGGTGGAGCTGGGCCTGGTTTATGACGTGAGCCTGGAGCACGCCGATCAAGGCGGGCGCAAGGTCTACGTGAAGATGACGCTCACCGCGCCAGGCTGCGGCATGGGCGACATCTTGGTGGATGACGTGCGTACCAAGCTCGAACTTATTCCCACGGTCGCCGATGCCGATGTGGACCTGGTGTTCGATCCACCGTGGAACCACAGCATGATGTCCGACGCTGCCAAGCTCGAAACCGGCATGCTTTGAGTGTGTAAGTCGGGAGCTTGACGATGGCCGGCACTGGATTATCTCCAATAGCACGCTGGTGACTCGTCGACTCACTACAAATAACCACGACATAACCTGTCGTGGTTATTTTTATTGCGCGCCATTCACATCTTTTTTGTAAGTCTCACGACAGTTGAATTAATGCGTTTTGTAAGCCTTGCGACAGTTATCTGTCGATTTGAAAATATGCTCCTATCGATATGAATAAATATGGTCATCGCAAATTAATACTATTCATGCTTGCTTAATATTCGTATGGATTTGTTGATCTACTAGCGAATAACGCAATTGGATCGATTAGAAATTGCGAAATAACTTACGAAATACTGCGCTTGCGCGCTCGTGCAAAGCGAGCTCATGGGGTGCTTTGGGTCGGTTGGATGATGGGTTTTAAATGGCCATTTTTGATTTAACAATATGATATATATGGTTATTTATGGGTTCGGTCAGGCGGCTGTGAGAAGTCGGTGGCGGCTGTTCGAAACAAAATGTCGACCACGGCGCACTTTTTCGATTTTGTGATTCTTCTCACCAATTCGTAAGTCAGTTCGATTGATCGAGAGTGGCTTCGCAACTATGGTCAGTTAATCCATGGGTGGGGAGGCCCGTGGATGATCCTGTTATTGGCGGTGAATTACGTTGCAAAGCCGTTGTGTGAAAACACACCCCGAATGCTGACGTACATGGACAGTTGGGGGCGCTGGCATCCGAAGGGTTTTTGGGTCGCTGGACAATTCTGGTGAGTTGATAGGTCGCACTCGTGTGCGGCAATAACCCATGCCATGGGGCTCTTGTAGCCGCATTAGCCCCGTTTGTCCCAAAAAAAGTCCATTAGGAGTTAACAGATGTTGAGCAGTCTTGGTTTTTCGGGGTATCGCAAAGCTTTGTTGCCGGCGGCTTTGTCGCTGGCGATGTTCACGCTGTCCGCACATGCCAGTGATACGTGGGTCTCCACGAACACGCATGCCAGCATCCAAAAGAGCGCCACCAGCAAGGTGTCTACGCTGATCATGACGGGGCATCCAACGGTCGATGCCACGCAGATCGCACCGCTGGAGCAGAGCAAACAGCTACACGTTACGCTCAGCCTGAACCTGCGTAACGTGTCACAGCTGGAGAGCTTCTTGAGCGAGCTCAACAAGCCAGGTAGCACGAGCTATCACAAGTACCTGACGCCAGCGCAGTTCAAGGCGCAGTACGCGCCGACGGATGCACAGGTGCAGGCGGTGGTCGCTCACCTGGTGAAGTCCGGCTTCAAGAACGTCCATATCGCACCGAACAACTTGTTGGTCAGTGCGGATGGCGCAGCGTCGAGCGCGAGCGCCGCATTCAACACCAACTTGCAGACCTTCAGCTTCAAGGGCAAGCAGCACTTTGCCAACGCTGCGGATGCGATGGTGCCGCAGTCCCTGGGCGGTATCGTGGGCTCGGTGCTGGGCTTGCAGGACATCAGCCGTCCACACGTCATGTCGCATCGCATCTCGACCGATGCCGCGAAGACTCAGGCCACTGGCACCCAAGTGGGGCATAACCCGACCGATTTCGCCACGATCTATGACGTGGGCAGCACACCAAGCGCGTCGAACACCACGGTTGGCATCATCACCTGGGGTGATATGACCCAGACGATCGCCGACTTGAAGACGTTTACCGGCAATGCCGGCCTGGCCACGGTCAACACGCTGACCGTTCCGGGTGGCAGCGGCACGCTCGCCAACGACGGCGATCCGTCCGAGTGGGATCTGGACAGCCAGGACATCGTTGCGGTGTCGGGTGGCGTCAAGCAGCTGATCTTCTACGCAGCCATCAACGGTGATGCCCAGGATAGCGGGTTGACCGATGCGAGTATCACCGCGGCATACAACACGGCGGTGACGGCGAACGTGGCCAAGGTCATCAACGTATCGCTGGGTTCGGACGAAACAGCGGCCAACAATTCCGGCACCCAGGCAGCGGACGACAAGGTTTTCGCCCAGGCAGCGGCGCAAGGCCAAATCTTCTCCGTGGCGGCAGGTGACGCCGGCGTCTACCAATGGTCGAGTGATCCGACCGAAGGCGCGCCGGGCTATATCGCCAATTCGAGCGGTACGGTGGAAATCTCGCTATCGCATTACGGCGTGAGCGAACCGGCGACGTCGCCGAACGTCGTGGCGGTGGGCGGCACCACGCTTAGCACCACGAACACCACCACCTGGGCCGGCGAAACGGTATGGAACGAAGGTCTAGCGCAGATCGATCCGCAAGGGCAGAACAACAACGGTACGCCGGACGACAATGAGCGTCTGTGGGCTACCGGCGGTGGCGTGAGCTTGTTCGAAGCGGCACCGGCCTGGCAGACGACGGCGCTAGGTTCCTCGGTGACTAAGCGTCAGGTGCCTGACGTGGCCTTCGATGCGGCTTCCGGTACGGGTGCCCTGATCGTCATCAATGGGCAGGCGAATCAGCAGGTGGGTGGTACCAGTCTGGCATCGCCGATCTTCGTCGGTATCTGGGCACGTATCGAATCGGCCAACAACAACTCACTGGGCCTGCCGACCCAGAACATGTACACCTACTTCCCGACGGATGCCTCGGCGCTGCATGACGTGACCTCGGGTAATAACGGCTACAACGGTTACGGTTACAACGCAGCGGCCGGTTACGACAACACCACGGGCTGGGGCAGCTTGGATATCGCCAAGTTCAACGCCTACGTCACCAAGTATTGGGGTGGTACGGGCAGCAGCGGTGGCACGACGCCTCCGCCGGCAGGTAGCCCGGTCGCTAACTTCACCGATACGGTGAGTGGCCTCGCAGCCACCTTCACCAATAGCTCCACGGATACCGGTGCCACGATCAGCTCGTACGCCTGGAACTTCGGTGACAGCAGCACTTCGACCACTGCCAGCCCCAGCCACACCTATGCGGCAGCGGGCACCTATACCGTGACGTTGACGGTGACCGATAGCACCGGTGCCACCAACACCAAGACCGGTTCGGTCACCGTGGCTAGCACCAGCGGTGGCGGCGGTAGCACCAACGGTGTGTTCAGCAGCAGCAAGCAGGTCGCGATTAACGATAACGCCACCATCACCAGCAGCATCAGTGTGACTGGCGAAAGCGGTAGTGCACCGGCGAACCTGCAGATCCACGCCAACATCACCCACAACTGGTCCGGTGATCTGACGATCGAGATCATTGCGCCGAACGGTGCTTCCGCAGTGTTGCAGCAGCCGGATTACAACGACGACGGCAACATCAACACCACCTGGACGGTGAACGCTTCGTCGGTGCAGGGCAATGGCACCTGGAAGCTGAAAGTGATCGACAACGATCCGTACTACAGCGGTGACTACGGCACCCTGAATAGCTGGAGCCTGACGTTCTGATTTGATGTTCTGATGAAGATCGGTGCACAAGGATGCGTGCCGATCATGAGCTATAAAACCAAAAGGCCCGGTCACAAGTGACCGGGCCTTTCCATATTCAGTGTTGCTGTATTTAGCTTAGCCGCCGGCGACTTCTTCGAAGCGATTCGCGTCGCGGTTCTTGCGCACCTTCGACGGATCCCACACGCGGCCGTTCATGGTGATGTAGACGCCATCGGGCAAGGTTTGCACTGCCGCGACAGCGCAGCCGATGTTGAACACCGCATCGGAGCCCTGGAAGCGTGCCGGGTTCAGCGCGCCGGTAAGCACAATCACCTTGCCCTTGATGTGTGCCAGCTCTTTCGCGGTTTCGACCATGGTGTCGGTACCGTGTGTCACCAGCACGTGGCGATGCGGCTGCGCCTCGATGGTGGAACGCACCAGGGCACGGTCCTCGGCGCCCATGTGCAGGCTGTCTTTGCGCAGAATCGGGATCACATCGAATTGGAATGCCACGCCCAGCTGGCCGAGGATGTCGCCAATCTGCGGCGAGCCGATCTTGTAGTCCGACTTGTCGTCGAAGTAGATCTTGTCGATGGTGCCGCCAGTGGTGACGATAGTCAGATGCTGCATGGTCGAGGGCCGTGGGGATAGAGATAGAGCAAGCATTCTATCCCGTGCTACCTACGCGGCACAGGCCATGCCCAGTGCGATGGTCGATACGAGTTAGCTCAGCAGCTGTCGTACATCCTCGGCATCTGGCGTTACCAGCCGATCCAGGCCGTGAGCAATGAAGCGTCGTAATGCCGCGGAAGGCTTCAGGTCACCGCGTTGCTTTGACCAGGTAGCTTGTTGCGCGAGTAATGCCGCCGCTGTGCTACGAGCCAGGGTGAGAGCCAGTCCGCGTGCGCCAGCTTCCAGGGCATCGCGCTGAGCGGCATTGCGGTCGAGCCAGTGCGCGGCAGCATCGAGCGTATGTCGGATGGCGCCAACCGCATGCATGTCATCGCATCCGTCCAGCCAGCCATTCATGGCGGAGCGCAATGCACCAAGGCTGTCGCCAGCCAGTGCACGCAAGCTATCCAGCGAGAGGACGTTAGTGGTGCCCTCCCAGATCGCATACACCTGGGCATCGCGTAGCAGCTGTGGCAGGCCGGTGTCTTCGATATAGCCGGCACCACCAAAGCACTCCAGTGCTTCCGAACAGAGCAACACCGCAAGCTTGCCTGTCCATAGTTTGGCCAGTGGCGTCAGCAGGCGCAGCAGTGCGGCTTCGCGCGGCGTAGCGCTACGGTGTTCAACGCGGCCCAGCAATTGCGCCACCGCGAAGGCCAGGGCGAACGCACCTTCGAGTTCCGACTGCATATCCGCCAGCGTCTGTGCGTGCAGCGGTTGCTCGATCAATGGACGTCCAAACGCCTGCCGTCGTGTGGCGTAGTCGCGGGCGAGTGCGATGGCTCGCGACATGCTTGCGACGGCGCAGATGGCATTCCACGTTCGCGTCACGTTGAGCATCGGCGCCACCTGGCGCACGCCGTGGGCGAGTTCCCCGAGCGGCCAGGCGGGTAGGCCGTCCAGATGAATTTCGGCCGTGGGCAGTTCGTGCGTGCCGAGTTTGTCTTTCAGGCGATCGATGATGAGTTGCGGCTTGCGCTGTGCGCCATCCATGGTCTCGACGTAGAACAACGCCAGTGCCGCTGCGCCTTGGCCTGAACTTTGATCCGTCGTCTCGGGACGTGCCAGCGCCAGCGCGGCCTCGCCAACAACTGCCGAACTGAACCACTTGCGGCCGTAGAGACGCCACTGACCATCGGCATCCTGGCGTGCCACGGTTTCGGTGTTGCCCACATCGGAGCCGCCAGCGTTCTCGGTCATCCACTGGCCGGATAGCCAGAAGGTATTCGCGTCGCGGCTCAGGAAATGCGGTAGCGCCCGATCGATCAGTGCACGGTTGCCGGAGGCCTTCAAGGCTGTGGCGGCACCATCGGTCATTGCCAGCGGACAGCAGTAGAACTCGCTGGCGAGATGATAGATGTAGACGCGGGCGAATTCCTCCAGCCGTGCATCGGCGTGATCTTCATGGCCGGATGCGAGAACAGCGTGACGGGTGGTGAGCAGGGGGCCTTCCTGCCAGGCGGTGGTTAGCTCGATTCGGTCAACGCGGCGGCCCCACGCATCCCATGGGGTCAATACCGGTTTGCGGCGTATGCTGGCGCTGGCGCGTTGCCAGGCCATCTGCGCGTAGTCGCCCAGCGCATCCAGGTCGGCATCCAATGCGCCGCGACGTTCGGCCGGGAATACGCGGTCGAGCAAAGCCAATAGCAAACGATCGCTACGGTAAGGGTGAGCGAGTTGCGGTGCCTCTTGCAGGAATCCCACGGTTGGCTCCTGGCGTTGTGACGCATTGAGTATAGGGCGAGAGCCTATCCTCATAGTCCGCGTTGAGTTGCTGCCGCCTGGTGGCCACAGCAACTCAACCCTTCGGGCCGGGTCTGTTTGAACTCATGCCTGCGTCATCACTCGGTTGTGTACGGACGTACACGCCCTCGTTCTTCCTTGTCATGCGCGCAAACAGCTTCCGGCGCGAGCCACGCGGACTATGAGGATAGGCTCTAGACCTTCGGCTTGCGCTTCACACCGGCACCGAGTGTGCCAATGAGCAGCAAGGTCAACACGATCTCGATGATGGCCACGGCCCGTTCGGTGGGAGCACTCCATGCCTCGGATACGCCGTGGCAGAAGTAGAACAGGCTGAGGATGCCCGTCCACAGTAAAGCGCGACGCACATTGCGGATGGCGAGTAACGGCAGCAGTAAAGGGATGACCGTGAGCGCCAGTACCAGCCATGCCGGCAATAGCTGCGCAGGGAACAGCCAGGCATGCCACACGAGTTGCAATACGACGAGCGCGGCCCAGGCAATTAATCCGATGCGGTATGTCGTAGCGACCGCTGCACTCATGCCTGCACCGACAACTTGCGAGCTGTTTCGGCCAGACGACGACCCAGTGCTCGGGCCAGTTCACGCTCGTGCTCAGTGATGGTGTTCTCGCCCTTCGCACCGGCGACATGGCTGGCGCCGTAAGGTGTGCCGCCGCCTTGTGTGGCGGTCAATGCCGGCTCGGTGTACGGAATACCAAGCAACAGCATGCCGTGATGAAGCAGCGGCAACGCCATCGTCAGCAAGGTGGATTCCTGGCCGCCATGCATCGTGCTGGTGGAGGTGAAAACAACAGCCGGCTTGCCGACCAGCGTGCCACTTGCCCATTCGGCGCCGGTGGAGTCGAGGAAGTATTTCAGGGGAGCGGCCATGTTGCCGAAGCGGGTCGGGCTGCCCATGGCAAGGCCGACACAGTCCTGCAGATCCTGCTTGGTGACGTAAGGCGCACCGTCTTCCGGTTCGGGTGGCTGTGCCACTTCAGTCACCGGCGCTACCGGTGGTACCTGGCGTAGGCGCGCACGCATACCGGGTACTTCTTCCACGCCGCGCGCCAACAAACGTGCCAGTTGGGCGGTATGGCCGCTGCGGCTGTAGTACAGAACCAGGACATCACTCATGCGGTGGGGCTCGTGTGGTTGGGTGGTACGACGGCAATGGGTTAGTGTACCGGCCGATATCAACGTTGTTGGTGGGCGGATTTATGACCTTGCGCTTCGATCGCGACCGCACACGTACGTTCAGCCACTTTTTGTGGCAGCGCTTCATGGACGACAAGTGCTTCGAGACAGCCGGTGCGCTGTCCTACACCACACTGGTGTCGCTGGTGCCGCTGATGGTGGCTGGCCTGGCGATGTTCTCGGTGTTTCCTGTGTTCGCGGGGGCCCGCGATACCTTGCTCGACTTCGTGTTCCGCAACTTCGTACCGGCAGCCGGCGAGCATGTGAAGGAGGCGTTGCAGGACTTTGCCAAGAACGCGAGTGGGCTGACGGGCATCAGTATCCTGGTGATGCTGTTCAGTGCCATATCGATGATGGTGAGCATCGAGGATCGGTTGAACCGGATCTGGCGTGTGCAGCGGCACCGTAGCTGGACTTCGCGCCTGCTGCTGTATTGGGCGGCATTGACGCTAGGGCCGATCCTGGTGGTGGGTGGTCTCGCGGCAAGCTCGTACATCACCGCGCTGCCGTTGCTGCAGGACACTGTTGCGCAATCGGCGCCGCTCGCGCAGCCCCCCGGGCAACTCGCACCGACCAATCAGCTAGCATCGGCTGCATCGCAAGCACAGCCCGATCAACCTGCACAGGTTGAACAGTTGACGCCACCTGAGCAGCTTGCCAAGACGGATCAGCCCGAACATCACGAGCAATCTGGGAAGGGCGTAAGTGCACTTCGTGTGGTGCCGTTTGCGGTGACCTTTATCACGTTGTGGTTGATGTATGCGGTGATCCCGAATCGGCGCGTGTCGCGGCGTGATGCAGCGATCGGCGCGATCATCGGCGCCGTGCTGTTTGAGATTGCACGTTCGGGCTTCAGGCTGTTTGTGCATAGTGGGCATACGTACCAGCAGATCTACGGCAAGGCGCTGGCGGCGATTCCGATTTTCCTGGTGTGGATCTATTTGTCGTGGGTCATCGTGATTCTGTGCGCATCGATAGCCGCGTCGATTTCCGCGTACGAATATCAGCCACCGACAAAAACGCTGCCGAAAGGTGCCGAATTCCTGGGCCTGTTGGTGCTGTTGCGGTATTTCGTAGAGGCACAACGCGAAGGGCGCTGCGTGGATCCGGACGTTGTGCGCTCGCGCGAGCCCTATCTGAGCAATGTCACGATCGCTGCCTATCTGGATGATCTGAAACATGCGGAATTGATCCAGCGCAACGAGGCCGGTGGCTGGCTATTGACCCGCAGTCTGGATAGCACCGACTTGCTACACGTATACAAACACAGCGGCTATCGCCTGCCATTGGACCCGGTGCAATCGACGGTAGCGCTTGGCATCACATTGCCATCCGAACTGATGGTGTTGCTCACTAACATGTCGGAGACCTTGTCCGCTTCGCTGGGCACGCCGCTCGATCGAGCCTATCCTGCATCGTCACCTGTTGTTGCCAAGGAATCCGTTTCATGAAGTTGCGAACATCGCTGGCGTTACTCCTGCTTGTACTGGCCATTTGCGCGCCTGCGTTTGCCGCGATGCCAACACAGCCTGTGTTGAAGATCACCACCATAGATGGCAAACCCTACGATCTCGCCGCGCAGCGCGGACATTGGGTGATCGTTAATTTCTGGGCGACGTGGTGCGTGCCGTGCATCAAGGAAATGCCGGATATCTCGCACTTCGTCAGCACGCATAAAGACGTGCGTGCGATCGGGCTTGCGTATGACGATAGTGAGCCGGCGGATATTCGCGCATTCCTGCAGAAGCATCCAGTTGACTACCCGATAGCGCAAGTCACGCTGGATAAGCCGCTGAAGGACTTCGACGAGCCACGCGGTTTGCCGACGACGTATCTCATTGCACCGGATGGCAGCGTGAGCAAGCCCTTCATCGGTCCGGTCACCGAAGCCTCGCTGGCCGCCGCGATCGCTGCGGGTAAGTGATGGCGACCGCGCGCTTTCTGGTCAGCGGAAGAGTACAGGGCGTGTTCTATCGCGCCAGTACGCGTGAGCAGGCGCTTGGGCTTGGCTTGGTGGGCTACGCGAAAAATCTGCCAGACGGTCGTGTCGAGGTACTTGCCAGCGGCACCGCCGAAGCGCTCGATACGCTTGAGCGCTGGCTGTCTCACGGGCCGGCCGGGGCTCGGGTTGAAACGGTTACGCGAGAAGAGGTTGCCGCGCAGAATATGCGCGGCTTCCACATCGGCTAGTGACCCTGTTTCGTTCTAGAAACTATCCGGTACCCACAGTGCCTTCCGAGTCACTTTTTCGCGCCTCGGCTTGCCTTTGAGTGGCGGTAGCTTCAGGGCGGGAATGGATTCTTCATGCCGAGGAATCTGCTCCAGAAGGTGGCGAATCAGGTTGATGCGGCCGCGCTTCTGATCATTGAAGTCGACCACATACCATGGTGCATGGGCACTGTGCGTATGCTCGATGAGCGTGTCGCGTAGATGGCCCATCTCTGCGTATTTGCTCCGACCGGCAAGATCCGTGGGCGAAAGTTTCCAGTGCTTTAATGGATTTTTTGCACGCTCGGCGAAGCGCTGCTCCTGTTCTTCCTGATCTACTGCCAGCCAGTACTTGATGAGCAGGACGCCATCATCGGTGAGTAACTTTTCAAATACTGGGGCGGCCGTCATGAATGCCTTGTACTGAGCTTCGGTGCAGTAGCCCATCGCCGGCTCGACGACCGCGCGGTTGTACCAACTGCGGTCGAACAGCACGAGCTCACCGGCGCTCGGCAAATGGGCGACGTAGCGCTGGAAATACCATTGCGTCGATTCTTCTTCGTCGGGCTTTTTTAGCGCTGCAATACGATAGCCGCGGGTATCCATCGACTCGGTGATGGCTTTGATGGTGCCGCCCTTACCCGCAGTATCGCGGCCTTCGAGAATCACTACCAGACGCTTGCCTTTGAGTTTGAGCCAGCGCTGCAGGGCGGCGAGTTCCACCTGCAGTTCTGCCAGTATTTCCCGGTAGCGCTTGTCCTGCTTGGCCATGGCGAGATCCTCTTCGATCCTATCTAAAGGTTTAGGTCGGTCGGTGGTCGTCCGATACGGTAGCGGGCACTGATCGCCTGCACTGCACGACGGAAATCCGCGGCGAAACCACGCATGTCGAATAATGGGCTTTGCGTGCATTGGCTTGCCAGATGCCAGCGCAAGGTGGCGAGCGCTTCGCGATCATTGCCCAATTGCGTGGCCATAGCGATGAATGCTTCATCGTCTTCGCAGATGAGCTCGGGCAGGCCGAGATGGTGGAGCAGGCTGGCGGCAACACGACCGGCAAAAGTACGGCCGCTGGAAGTGAGCACGGGACAGCCCATCCATAGGGCATCGGACGCGGTGGTGTGTGCGTTGTATGGGAGCGTGTCGAGGAACAAATCGACGTGGGCGTAACGCGCCAGATAATCGGTGTGCGGCAGACGCGACATGAACACCAATCGCTCGGGCTTGATACCGGCACAGTCTGCCGCGGCGCGTAAGCGCTCATCAGCACCATCGGGCCCATTCAGCAGCCACAGTACGCTGTCGGGCACCTGCTGCAGAATCAGCATGAGACGTGCGAATGCAGCCGGATTGAGCTTGTAGCTGTTGTTGAAACAGGCGAATACGGCGCCGTGTTCGGGTAGGCCACATTCACTGCGGGTAGGTGGTGCAGGGGCCACCCGCGTATTGTCGTTGGGCTGAAAACAACGTGGTAGCCGTAGCACTTTTTCGCTGAAGTGGGGGCGCAGTGTGTCGGGTAGCACCACGGCATCAGCCAGTATGTAATCCATCCATGGCGCGCCCAATGTGCCGGGATAGGCCAGCCAGTTCACTTGCACAGGCGCCGCGCGTAACGACATCAGTTCGGCGTTGTCTTTACCGCAGTACCCGTTGAGATCGAACAGGATCTCGATGCCGGTGTCGTAGATGCGTTGTGCTGCCTGAGCGTGATTGCATGTCGAGATATCATGCAGCGTGGTCGCTGTGCTCAGTCGACGACGTATCGATCCATGATCGTCTGGCGTGGTTGCGAAGAGATGGAGTTCTAGATCGTCGCCAACTAACGCCTCGAACAGTGCCGCTACCAACAGGCCGGTGGCATGCTCCTTAAAGCCATCGGCCACAAAGCCCACTCGAATGGGTGTATCCGGTGATGGCCTGGTGTGTGGGAAAGAGAGCTGCGTTCGAAGCGAGGCCGTTTGTTGCTCGATCATCGCGGTGTAGGTGGTGGCGCATTGATGCTGTGTCGCGGCGTCTACGTCTTCGGCGAACAGGGCGAATGGACTGATGCCGGGACGCTTTTCCGACACGGCGCGTAGCAGGCGTTCGACTAGCTCATCTAGATCGTGCCAATCGCACAGTCGGCGTCGGGCGAATAGCAGCTGGCTCAAGGCCGGGCCGATGCTCGCATCTAACTGCAGTGCGCGAGCATAAGCTTCGGCCGCCGCGGTAAGTTCGCCGGCTTCGTCGAGCATCAAGCCGGCTTCGAATGGGTACTGTGCATTGCGTGGCGCTAGGCGTTCGGCCTGTAGCCACGCGTTGGCAGCTTCACGCGGGTGGCCTTGCGCGCGCTCCACGTGACCGAGCAGTGCATGTGCCGAATCGAACAATGGATCCAGCTGCAAGGCTTCCCAGATGTGCGCTTTGGCTTTGGCGGCATGGCCGAGCTCCAACTCTGCCGCTGCGAGATTCAGGCGTATCCCGGGGTGTTGCGGGGCACCGTGCGTGGCCATGGCGAAGGCTTCGCGCGCTTGCTCATATCGCGCGGCGACCATCAGCGCGGTACCAAGTCCGTGCAGGATCGCGGGGTGACCGGGGGTGCGCTGTAACGCAGCTCGCAAACGCTCGATCGCGGCGTCGACCTTGCCGTCTTCCAGGGCGAAGCTGGCCAGGTTGCACTGCACCTCGATGTTGCCAGGGGCCAATTCGGCTGCGCGGTTTAGTGCGATGGCCGCGTCTTTGCGGCGGCCTTGCCGCAGTAGCGCGATGGCATGCAGGCGGATCAGCTCGGGCGCCACGGGAAACTGCCTACGCGCTCGCGAGGCAAACGCAACGGCATCGGCGTGCGCACCACGCTGTAAAAGCTGGGCCAGGTGTTGCAGCGTCGGATTGATTTCGGGAGGGACGGCGCTATTCATTGACGCAACGCTAACCGACGAGGCTGCCAGTTGTCATGAAGTCGTCAGCGATTTCAGCTCGTCGGCCTGGTGTTCGCGGGTCAGCGTGTCGATCAACTCGTCGAGTTCGCCAGCGATGACTTCGGGTAGGCGATACAGGGTGAGATTGACGCGATGATCGGTGATACGGCCCTGGGGAAAGTTGTAGGTACGGATGCGCTGGCTACGGTCGCCCGAGCCTACCTGCAGTCGGCGTGACTCGGCTTGTGCGGCGGCCTGCTTGCTCTGCGCTTCGTCAAGCAGGCGTGCTTTGAGCAGGCTCAGTGCACGGGCACGGTTCTTGTGCTGGCTGCGCTCGTCCTGACACTCCACCACGATGCCGCTGGGCAGGTGGGTGATGCGGATGGCCGAGTCAGTTTTGTTGACGTGCTGGCCGCCGGCACCCGAGGCACGGAACGTATCGGTTTTGAGATCCGCCGGGTTGATCTCAATGTCATTGATCTCATCGATCTCGGGCAAGACCGCTACGGTGGCCGCTGAGGTGTGGATGCGCCCCTGCGACTCGGTCTCGGGCACGCGCTGTACGCGGTGCGTGCCGGATTCGAACTTCAGTTTCGAATAGGCGCCTTTGCCTTCGACGCGAGCGACAATTTCCTTGTAGCCACCGTGCTCGCCGTGGTTCTCGGAAAGGATTTCCACGTGCCAACGGCGCTTTTCGGCGTACCGGGCGTACATGCGAAACAGGTCGCCGGCGAAGATCGCTGCCTCGTCGCCACCGGTGCCGGCGCGTACTTCGAGGAACAGATTGGCCTCGTCGCGTGGGTCCTTCGGCAACAGCAGTAGCTGGAGTTCGTCATCGAGCTCGGTGAGGCGTTGTTCGAGCCGTGCGATGTCGTCGGTCGCCATCTCGCGCAGCTCGGGATCGTTGAGCATCGCGCGTGTCTCGGCGAGGTCTTTGTCGGCCTGATCGTGCTCGTGTAACGAGGCGACTACGGGTTCCAGTTGGGCGTACTCGCGCGATAGCTCGCGGAAGCGGTTGTTGTCGGCAAGCACGTCCGGCTGGGCCAGCAGCAGGCCAATTTCTTCGTGGCGCTCGGCGAGAGCTTCGAGTTTGCGGCGAATGGAGGGAGTCATGGGGCGATGGACCGATACGAGGGCAGGGCTGGCGGTGGGCCGCATAGGTGCGGCGAACGACGACAGGTCGCTTTCGCTAACGGTTCATCGGGACTCGCATGTTGTTCATTCCGGGGTGTCGTCGTCGCCGAGGCCGTAGAGCCGCCCCGCTGCGTGCAGTAAGTCCAGATCACCACTCAGGGTGGCTTCGCGTAGTCGCGCGCTGGGGTGATGCAGCAGTTTGTTGGTGAGCGTGTTGGCGAGGAAGGCTAGGGCTTCGTCCGGGGACTTGCCACGAGCCAGCATGGCGCGAGCCTTCTCCAGCACTTCATCGCGATAAACCTCGGCGTGCTGACGCAGGTCAATGGCCGGATTCTTCAAGGTGAGCGCGTGGCGCCAAGCCATGTAGCGCTCTACTTGCAGGTCGATGATGGCGTCGGCCTCGCGTGCTGCTGCTTCCCGTGAGCGGCGGTTGTCATCGATCACTTGGCGCAAGTCGTCGATGCCGTAAAGAAATACGTCGGACAGTTCGCCGACGCTTGCCTCGATGTCGCGTGGTACTGCGATATCGACCATGAACATCGGCTTGCGTCGGCGTGTGATGATCGCTTTCTCGACCATCGCGCGGGTCAGCACGGGCTGCCGGGCGGCGGTGGAGGAGATCACGATGTCCGCTTCGGCCAGGTGCTGCGGCAGGTCGTTGAGCGCAATCGCATAGCCGCCGTAGCGACCAGCCAGTTCTTGCGCATTCTCGAGCGTGCGGTTGACCACGATCAGACGACGTACCTGCTTGTCGGCGAGGTGCCGTGCGGCCAATTCAATGGTGTCGCCGGCGCCGATGAGCAGTACGCAGGCTTCCTTGAGATCGGTGAATACCTGTTCGGCCAGCCGTACGGCGGTAAATGCCACTGACACGGTGTGCGCGCCGATGCGGGTATCTGTGCGTACACGCTTGGCCACCGCAAAGGTATGTTGCAGCAGTCGATCTAATGGTGCCTTCAGTGCTTGTGCTTCTCGTGCCTGCTGGTAGGCGTCTTTCACCTGGCCGAGGATCTGCGGTTCGCCCAACACCATCGAATCCAGCCCGGTAGCGACGCGGAACATATGCCTTACGGCGGCGCTCTCGTCGTGCCGATAGAGGAACTCGTCCAGCTTGCCCGGAGTCAAACGATGATGACGATTGAGCCAATCCTGCGGTACCTGTTCCGCGCCGGCGGCCACACTCACGTACAACTCAGTGCGGTTGCAGGTGGAAAGAATCATCGCTTCTTCCACGCCCGGCTCTTGAGCCAGATCACGCAGCGCTGCCTCTGCGGCGTCCGCATCGAACGCCACCTGCTCGCGCAAACTGATTGGCGCGGTAAGGTGATTGAGCCCGAGGGCGATCAGCGGCATAGGGTGAGATTGTTCGAAGCGGCGGGCATCCGTCAGCGTAGACTACATAAGGCTGGCGTGATCGCCGGAAACGACTTTTGGGATGGAGGAGTAGTGTGCTGAGCAGGGCGATCAAGTTCAAGCAACTGCGGCAATATGCGGCGAGCGGCATGATTCTCATAGGCATTGCCGGCTGTGCCGCGCTGCCAGGGAGACCTGCGTCTGCACCCGCCGGGCCACCACAGCCACTGGCGCGCATGACGATAGCCACGCCGGATGCCGATCACGACCTGATCGCCCAACTGCTGGCTGGCGAGATGGCGCTCTCGCACACGGATCTCAAGGGAGCCTCCGAGGCGTATGGCAAGGCGATGATGTTGTCTGACGATCCACGTGTGGCTGGTCAGGCTGCCGCGTTGGCCATCGCAGTACATGATGGGACGACAGCTCAGCAGGCGATTGACCGCTTGCAGGCACTCGGCGCTAAACCGGCGCAGCTGGCGCAGATGCGTGCCGAGCTGGCGCTGGATCAGGGGCGTACCGACGAGGCGAGTCATCAGCTCGAATTGCTCACTGGTAGCGGTGACAAGGATGCCTGGCGCCAATTCGGCCGCGTGCTGATCGGTAGCCGCGATCCTGCGCTGTCGGGACGATTGCTCGAATCCCTGGCTACACCTGCACGCCTTCCGGCTGATCCGCAGGCTTGGCTGGCGATGAGCGAGCTGGGCGAGCAGTTTGGTCGTCCCGCCTATGCTCAGCAGATCGCCGACGCCGCCATGAATCGTTTCAAGAGCGCCGAGACGTATGCCTGGGCAGCGCAGGTGAAGTTCAAGAACGGTGACAGCAAAGGTGGCCTCGCACTGTTCCGACAGGCGCAGGCGAAGGATCCAAAGAACATCCGGCTGCGTTTGGCCTATGCGGGTCTCCTAGGGCAGCAGGGTGATTACGCCGGTGCGACCCGTTTGCTGGATCAGGGGCCGCAAAACGTGGATACCTATGCCTTGCGTGTGGCTTTGGCGGCACATGCCAAAGATGACAAAGCACTGGCACAGATCTACGGTCAGCTGTCGCACGCGCCAGATGATGTACGCATCCCCAGTGCCTATCTGCTCGGCCAATTGGCTGAGATGCTCGGTCACAAGGATGAGGCGCTGAACTGGTACGACCAGGTGACGGACGATGACGACCATGCCTTTGATGCGGACCTGCGCACGGCGATTCTGCTGCAGTCGCAAGGTAAGAGCGCCGAAGCGCACGAGCGGCTGGCGCAGATGCAGACCGACTATCTCGACCAGCCGACGCAGCTTCGTCGTGCCTACGAGGTGGATGCCGAGCTGTACATGCAGGAGAAGCGTTACGCCGATGCCGCATCTGCCTTTGGTCGCGCGCTGCAGGTGATGCCGGATGATCCGGCCTTGCTCTATAACCGCGGCTTGGCTTACGCCGAGATCGGTAAGGTGGATCAGGCGGTAGCCGATTTCCGTCATCTGCTGAAGATCAAGCCGGATGATGTGGATGGCAGCAATGCGCTGGGCTTCACGCTGGCCGATGCCGATCGTGACCTGCCTGAAGCCCAGCGGCTGATATCGGTGGCGCGTGCGGCGAAGCCGGATGACCCGTCCATTGCCGACTCCTGGGGCTGGCTGCAATACCGGCTTGGTCATCTCAACCAGGCTGCCGAGGTGCTTCGCGGCGCATGGCAAACGGGTAAGGATGCTGACGTCGGGGTGCATTTTGGTGAGGTCTTGTGGAAGCAAGGGCGTCAGCAAGAGGCGCGTCAGGTGTTCGATGAAGTTCGTAAGATTGATCCGCAAAGCAGCAGTCTGCAGAGCACCCTTAAACGGCTCAATCCATGAAGATTTCTCTGCGTATTTTCGCGGCAGCATTGCCGCTGCTATTGGCTGCCTGTGCTCCGCAGATCGTGCGTACGAAGGGCGATGCGGCCATGCTCAGTCAGCAGCAGGCACGTGAGCATCAGTTGGCTGATGCCAATCATTGGGTCTTGCAAGGCCAGCTCGGTGTTTATTCTGCTACGGATGGAGGTAGTGGCAGCCTGACGTGGACGCAGGACGGCGACCATTACACGTTCGTGATGCGTGGGCCGGCGCTCAGCGGCATGGATTTTCGTTTGAGCGGTGGTCCGGATGGCGCCTTGCTCGAAGGGCTACGTGGTGGCCCAGTACGTGGTCCGGATGCCGAGGCGCTGATGCAGCGCGCCGTTGGTTGGTATGTGCCGTTGCACGATTTGCGCGCGTGGGTGCTCGGTCTACGGGCGGATAGTGGTCCCGCGGAACTCAGCTTTGGGGTCAATCAGTTGCCGTCTCTGTTGCAGCAAGATGGCTGGGCGGTGGATTACCGTGGGTGGGACGTGACACGCCAGCCGCCGCTACCGACCAAGGTCTTCGCTGAGAAGCCGCCGTACAAGGTGAAGCTGTCGATCGACTCGTGGACGTTCCATTGAGAACGCTTCTGTTGAGGTCGGTGACGATTGGCTTCTGGCTTCAGCTACCCTAGCCAGCCTTGCGTCGTCGGCTGACGGCGGTCGTGTCTGCGAATATTCCATCGCCATGTCATTTCGTATTGAACGCGCCGTAACAGCGCACATCGACGCTATTTGTGCCATTGAGCGTGCTGCCGTGCAGTTGTTTCGCGGGCATCAGGCGTGGACGTCGTACGCGGCCGTTACGATTCCGCCTGATTTGCTGGAAGAAGCGATCACACGCGGGCTGGTATGGGTGGCGCTGGATGATGCCGACACTCCGCTGGGCTTCGTCTGGCTGGATGCGGAAGAGCGCAGCAATGCTATTGGCGTCGCCGAAATCGACGTGTTGCCGTCGCATGGCCGGCAAGGCATCGGCGCAGCCTTACTGGAGCATGCCTGTGAATGGGCGCGCATGGCTGGCTACCGCCAAATTGACCTGGGAACGTTGGCCGACGTGCCATGGAATGCGCCGTTCTACGCAAAACACGGGTTTGCAGTCGTTGACAAGTCCGATCCGGCTTTTGCGTTTGCCCTTGAGCGCGATCGTGAGCATGGTTTTCCCGAAGCCTTGCGCGTATTCATGAGTCGGCCGTTATCGCCGCCTGCGCGCGATGAATGGACGGCATGGCCGGCGCCGGCCAAATTGAATCTTTTTCTACGCATCACTGGCCGGCGTGCCGATGGCTATCACGAGCTGCAGACCGTGTTTCGCTTGCTCGATTGGGGCGATGAAATCCGGTTGCGTGTACGTGAAGATGGCCTGGTTTGCCGGCTCACTGTCGTGCCCGGCGTGCCTGAGGAAAGCGATCTGGTGATGCGCGCGGCGCGGCTGCTGCGTGAACATGCTGGTGTATCAGCAGGCGTTGAGATCGAGATCGACAAGCGCATTCCGATGGGTGGCGGCCTGGGTGGTGGCAGCTCAGATGCGGCGACCGTGCTGGTGGCGCTCAATTATTTGTGGGCGCTCGGGTTGGACGAAAACACCTTGGCGGAACTGGGGCGTCAGCTAGGTGCCGATGTGGCGGTGTTTGTGCGTGGCCGCTCGGCCTGGGCTGAGGGAGTGGGTGAAAAGCTTACGGAAATCGCCTTGCCGCGACGTTGGTATGTCGTGCTGGATCCACACGAACATGTACCGACCGCCGCACTTTTTCAAACGCCTGAATTGACACGAAATGCCGGGCCGGCCACAATTTCATCCTTTGCTTCCGGCGAAACAGCAGAAAACGCCTTCGAGCCTGTCGTGCGAGCGCGTCACCCGCGGGTGGCTGCGGCGCTGGATTGGCTCGGTGGTTACGGCCGGGCAAGGCTTTCAGGTAGCGGCGGTTGTGTCTTCCTGGAGTTGGTAACGCGCGAACGCGCGGAAGCGGTAGCTCGGCGCTGCCCGGCGCATTTCACAGCGCAGGTAGCGGAGGGCGTGCAGCTTTCGCCATTGCACGAGACGTTGGCTCGCCACCGCGACGCGGGTTGAGCTGACAGTGGTAAGTGGTATGAACGAGTAATACTGGGGCGTCGCCAAGCTGGTTAAGGCACGGGATTTTGATTCCCGCATACGCAGGTTCGAATCCTGCCGCCCCAGCCATATATCCATGATGGCTTAGGTTTTCGAGAGGAAGTAACTTTGGACGCGTCCAGCCCGATGCTGTTTACCGGCAATGCTCACCGCGCACTTGCCGAGGACGTGGCACATCGTTTGGGCGTACCACTGGGCAAAGCCCTGGTGGGTCGCTTTAGCGATGGCGAAGTGCAGATCGAGATCGAAGAAAATGTTCGCCGTCAGGAAGTGTTCGTGTTGCAGCCGACCGGCGCACCGAGTGCGGAGAACCTTTTTGAACTGTTGACCCTGGTCGATGCACTAAAGCGTGCTTCGGCAGCGAGTGTTACCGCCGTGATGCCGTATTTTGGCTACGCCCGGCAGGATCGCCGCCCGCGCTCGGCACGTGTGCCGATCACCGCCAAGCTGGCAGCTCGCTTGATCGGTACCGCTGGTGTCGATCGTGTGCTGACGGTGGATTTGCACGCGGATCAGATTCAAGGCTTCTTTGACGTGCCGGTGGATAACGTCTATGCCTCGCCGATTCTGTTGGCGGACATTTGGCGCAACCACAGCATGGACGACCTGATCGTTGTGAGTCCGGATGTGGGTGGTGTCGTGCGCGCGCGCGCCATCGCCAAGCGGCTGGACGACGCTGATCTGGCGATCATCGATAAGCGCCGGCCGAAGGCGAACGTGGCCACCGTGATGAACATCATCGGTGACGTGGACGGCAAGACCTGTGTGATGGTCGATGACATCGTCGACACCGCCGGCACCTTGTGTGCAGCTGCCATCGCTCTGAAGGAGCGTGGCGCGCGCAAGGTCATCGCCTACTGCGTGCATCCGGTCTTGTCGGGTGCGGCGATCAGTAATATCGAAGGCTCTCAGCTCGACCAGCTGGTGGTCACCAATACCTTGCCGCTGCGGCCGGAAGCACTGGCATGCGCAAAGATTCGTCAGCTCTCGGTTGCCGAGTTGCTGGCGGAAACGATCCGCCGTATCGCTTTTGGCGAGTCGGTGAGTTCGCTATACATTGATTGATTCAACCGTCGCGGCGGCATAGCCGTCGTGACACAACGACTTTTCTGGTCGCGGGAAAGTCAAGCAACCGCTGCGAAGCGGTTCATTAACCCAAGGCAGTATAGAAATGGCCAAGACTCATGAAATCAAGGCGCAGAGCCGCACGGACGAGGGGAAAGGTGCGAGCCGCCGCCTGCGTCATGCGAGCTTCGTGCCTGCCATCGTTTACGGTGCAGGTCAGCCCCCACAGAGCATCCAGATCGAGCACAACACCATCCTGCTTGCCGCTAAGCACGAATGGTTCTTCTCCTCGGTACTCGACCTGAATGTCGATGGCGTGGTGCAGAAGGTGCTGGTGCGTGAATGGCAGAAGCACCCATTCAAGCAGCTGATGATGCACATGGACTTCCTGCGCATCAACGAGAACGAAGCTGTGCGTGTGAACGTGCCGCTGCACTTCCTCAATCAGGAGACGTCGCCGGCCGGCAAGATGGCTGGTGTGGTGATCTCGCATAACCTGACTGAAGTTGAAGTCTCCTGCTTGCCGAAGTATCTGCCGGAGTTCATTGAACTTGACCTGGCCGATCTGAAGCCGGGCGACATCGTCCATCTGTCGCAGGTGAAGCTGCCGGCTAACGTGGAGATCCTTGCGCTGAACCAGGGTGCGGATCACGACGTTGCGGTGGTTACTGCCAACACCGTGAAGGAAGAAGTTGACGCAGCTCCCGCGGCTGAGGCTGCTGCTGGCGACGCCAAGGCTGCTGCGCCCGCTAAGGCCGCGCCTGCCAAGGACGCCAAGAAGTAAGCCGCTGCGACCCGTGCCCTCTGCGGGTGCGGGTCGCGCTGCATGCATTCACGCATGGCAGGTCTGCGACTCATTGTCGGACTGGGTAACCCCGGTGCCGAATACCTCAGAACCCGGCACAACGCCGGGTTCTGGTTTGTGGACGCTCTGGCAACAGGGCAGGGTGAGCGCTTCGGTTTCGACGGCAAACTGCATGGCGAAACCTGCAAGGTGCGCATCGCTGGCGAGCCGGTATGGCTGCTCAAGCCCGCCACCTTCATGAACAAGAGTGGCCTCGCGGTGGCTTCCGCACTGCGCTACTACAAGATCGAGCCGGATGAGTGTCTGGTCGCGCATGACGATCTGGATTTGCCGACAGGAACAGTTCGACTGAAGTTCGACGGTGGTCATGGCGGTCAGAATGGGTTGCGTGATATCGCGGCACACCTGGGGCATGGCAAGTATCATCGGCTGCGCATCGGTATTGGTCATCCCGGCCACAAAGACAAGGTGACGCCGTGGGTGCTGGGCCGTCCCTCAGGACAAGACGAAGATGCGATGCTCGATGGCATTGCGCGTGCACTCGATGTACTGCCGCTGGCGGTGAGTGGTCAGTTTGAAAAGGCGATGCACCAGTTGCACACGGCGGAAGGTGCCGGGCGCAAGTAAAGCGATAATCAAGCGGCAGACGCGAGTCGCAAGCCTGTTCCAGCAATCGGTTTGCGTCTCCCGTTTCCCAATTCCGGAATCATCATGGGTATCAAATGCGGCATCGTCGGCCTGCCCAACGTCGGCAAGTCCACCCTCTTCAATGCGCTGACGAAAGCGGGTATCGCTGCGGCTAACTTCCCGTTCTGCACGATCGAGCCGAATGTTGGCGTTGTGCCGGTGCCGGATCCGCGTCTCGGCGCATTGTCCGAGATCGTCAAGCCGCAAAAGTGCATTCCCACGGCGGTGGAGTTTGTCGATATTGCTGGTCTCGTGGCCGGTGCGTCGAAGGGCGAAGGCTTGGGCAACAAGTTTCTCGCGCATATTCGCGAAGTCGATGCGATTGCCCATGTGGTGCGCTGCTTTGAGCACACCGACATTGTGCATGTGGCGGGCAAAGTCGACCCCATTGACGACATCGAAACCATCGATACCGAGCTGGCGCTGGCTGATCTTGAGTCGGTGGACAAGGCGCTGAATCGCGCCGAGCGAGCTGCCAAGGCGAACGACAAAGAGGCGTTGGCGAAGAAACCTGTGCTGCAGAAGCTGTCTGTTGGCCTCAATGAAGGTAAATCTGCACGCAGCCTGGGTCTGGACGAGGAAGAGAAGGCGCTGGTGCGCGATCTGTTTCTGCTGACCTTGAAGCCGCTGATGTACATCGCGAACGTCCTGGAGGATGGTTTCGAGAATAATCCGCACCTTGATGCAGTTCGTGCGCGGGCAGCGACTGAAGGTGCCGAAGTGGTGCCGGTGTGCGCGGCGATCGAAGAGGAGTTATCGCAGCTCGACGACGCTGACCGCGATGAGTTTCTGAAGGATCTTGGCTTGGAAGAGCCAGGGCTGAATCGCGTCATTCGCGCTGGCTACAAGTTGTTGGGTTTGCAGACCTACTTCACTGCGGGTGTGAAGGAAGTGCGCGCATGGACCGTGAAGGCTGGCTCCACCGCGCCACAGGCGGCGGGCGTCATTCATACCGATTTCGAGCGTGGTTTCATTCGTGCTGAGACGATCGGTTATGACGATTTCATCCAGTACAAGGGTGAGGCGGGTGCCGCGGCAGCGGGTCGTCTGCGTAAGGAGGGCAAGGATTACCTCGTCAAGGAAGGCGACGTGCTCCACTTCCTGTTCAACGTTTGATCGGCGTTACAGTAAATACGAAGAGCCCCGCTATTGCGGGGCTTTTTTGTTTAGGGGTTATTGTCAGTCTTGTGGTGGCTGTCTGTGAGGGAGGAGGGGGCATGACCAGGCCCGCATTACGCATGCGCCTTGGGCGTCCAGATGATGCTCGTGCTATCGGGGTGCTGATTCGTCGGGTGGTTCGCCGCTGGGTCTTGCCTGATCAATCCCGCGAGGCTGGGCTGGACTTGTTGTTCCGCCTCAGTGCGACGGTGATTCGCGAAAAAATTCTGGCTGGCCAGCGTTTTCATCTGGGCTATATCGGGGGTGTGATGGTGGGTGTTTCGGCGATGCGTGATGATTGCCATCTAACCCAATTCTTCGTGAGCACGCGCTATCAGGGCAGAGGAGTCGCCAGGCAGTTGTGGTTGCGTACCATGCGCGATGCTATGCGTCGTGCGGGAGCGCGCCGCTTTACGCTCAACGCGACGCGTTGCGCGGTGCCGGTGTATTTGCGGCTAGGCTTCGCCAAAGCCGGGCCGGAGAGGCTGTCTCGCAATGGTTTGCGCACTACGCCTATGGTCTTGGGGCTTGCGATTCCGCCAGTGTTGCAACGCAAGCAGGCATAATGCTGGCTTGAATTGTCTAGCCGATTAAGCCGGAGCTCGCATGCCAGGCCAGCAGAACGAAGTAACTTTCCGATTTCTTGCACAGCCCACCGATGTCAATTTCGGTGGCAAGGTGCATGGCGGTATGGTGATGAAATGGATCGATCAGGCGGGTTATGCCTGCGCGGTGGGCTGGAGCGGGGCTTACTGCGTCACTGCGTCAGTCAGCGGTATCC
>JBARCX010000283.1:0-15596 GCA_049794535.1 Rhodanobacter sp. | reverse complement strand
CTACGGGGATCAAGGCTTGGCTGCGGGATCTTTCTCGCCGAAACGCACAAGCACGCGCTGGCCAATACGCAAATCGGTGGGCGGCGCTTGGTCGAAGGCAAGTACGCATTCGACCGTGCGCGTATTGGCGCGAAGTTCCGGATCGTCTTCCAACTGGCTGGCACCAAACACATCACCGATGCGCAGCACATGCGCCTTCAACGTAGGCATGCTGCTGCCGCTATCGTCGGATACTTCGGCGGTCATGCCCGTGTGCACAGCATCGACGAAAGACTCGTTGAGTTCGGCCCGTACGATGCGTGGTCCATCAGGCAATAGCACAAAGGCCGCGCCCGACGACGGGGATGCCATGGCACCCGGTTGAATCAGTCGGCGCACGACGACGGCGTCCATCGGTGCGAGCAGGCTGCGTTGGCTCAGTTCGTAACGTGCGGAAGCGAGCTTTTGTGTGGCCAGTGCGGCAGTCGCGCGCGCATTGTCGTATTCGCTTTGCAATTGCCGTGCGCTTTCCGTGGCGTCATCGGCACTCTGGCTGTCGCCAGCGCCGGCCTTGGCGGCTTCACGCAATCGTTGTGCACGCAACTGGGCGGCTTTCACTCGCGCATCGAGCAGGTCGATTTGCGCCCCGGCTTGCTGTTGTGCGGAGAGGGCTTCGCTGACCGCGAGCTGTGCCGGCTCGGTATTCAATTGCGCGAGCAGCTGGCCCTTGTGTACATGGTCGCCCTCATGGGCTTTGACCTCGGTAATCACGCCATCGCTCAGCATGCTGAGTTTGAGCAGGCCGCCCTCAATGTCGATACGGCCACGCGCTACCGCGACATAAGCGGGTGTTGCCGCTTTGGCGGATGCCGCGGGTGCGTCGTCGTGCGAGCAGCCTGCCAGCAGCAACGCGGAGGCGAGCAGGGCGAGCGTCAAGCGAAGATGGCGCGGGTTCATGCGAGAGGCTCCTTGTTGCTATGACCCGATTCCGGAGCTGCCGGAACCTGGTCACTGAGAATGCGGCCGTCTTCCATGACCAGTACGCGGTCGGCATGGCCGGCCAGGCGTGGGTCGTGACTGACGCACAGCACGGTGGTGCCGTGGCTGCGTGCAATGCGGTGAAGAATATCGATGATGATCTGACCATTGGCGGCATCGAGAGCACTGGTCGGTTCATCGGCAAACAACAGTTCCGGCTCTTTAGCTAGCGCGCGAGCAATCGCCACACGCTGCTTTTCGCCGCCGGAAAGCTCGGCTGGACGTAATCGCATGCGTGGGCCAAGGCCAACCTCTTCCAGTGAGGCTATGGCGCGCTTGCGTGCCTCGCGCTTGGTGAGGCCAAGGTAGCTGAGTGGCAATTCCACTTGTTCCAGCGCATTCAATGCGGGAAACAGGTTGAAACCCTGGAACACGAAGCCGGTATGCAGCAGGCGAAAACGTTCGAGCTCGCGCGGACCCAGGCAGCTTAGCTCTTGTCCAAGTGCGTGTACTTGCCCCGCATCCGGCGGTTGCAGGCCGCTGAGAATGGCCAGCAGAGTGCTCTTGCCGCAACCGGAGGGGCCAGAGATAAGGGTCAGTTCGCTTGAGCGAACGTCTAGCGACAAGTCATGCAGCACCGTGGTTTGCACACGCCCGGAAACGAATGACTTACTGACGCTGCGAGCCTGCAGCGAAATCGGTGTCGATGGCATGGAAACGGCGGCGCTCGACATGGTTATCTCAACAAGCTGGCCGGATCGGCGCGGCGCAAGCTGCGCATCGCGGCGAGTCCGGAAACGATGGCCAGGCCCATGCCCAGTACCAGACAGGCCAGCACAGTGGGTGGATGGAGCGCCATCGGCACGTTGCGACTACGCGCCAATGCCAGCACGATGCCACCGAGCACGGCACTGCCCAGCAACCCGATCGCACCAACCCAGAAGGCTTGCTCCATCACTACCTTGCGCAACGCGCCCACGCCAACGCCCAATGCATTGAGCGTGGCGTACTCGCGTATCGAGCCAATCACTGCCGCGACCAGCGTCTGGCTGGTAATCACGGCGCCAACCAGGAACACGATGCCGGCCAGGAACAGTACGCCGGCGCCGGCGCCAGTGTCGAGAATCCAGTACATCTGCGAGCGACGCGAAAAATCCTTCGCGGTCCAGACCGTATAGGGACCGAATGCGGTGTCGCCAAGCAGGCGTTTCGCCACGATGTCGGCCTGCGCAGGATCGCGCAGCTTGGCGACGTAAAAGGTCATACGGCCCGCGTCTTCGGGATCGTTATCGAGCGTGCGTGCAGTGTCTAGCGACGTAATGACATTGACGCCGCCGAGCGCGCGCAGGCCGTTGCTGATCCCAACGATATGTACACGCTGACCGTTGATCACCGCGGTGCTGCCTACATTCACGCCGAGACTGTCGACATCCGCGCGATCGACGATGACGGAGTCGGGCTCTTTCAATTTCTCTCGCAAGTCGGCAGGCAGTGCCTGCGAGAACATCATGCCGTTGGCACTGGGGTCGATACCGCAGACGAACACGGACACACCACCGGTACCCTGCTTGCCGCGCCAATCACCATCGACCCAGCGGAAGGGCTCTACGGCCGTCACGGCAGGGTCCATATGCAGTCGCATCGCGACATCCTGACTGATCGCCCGGCCGAGACTCACGCTTTGCGTGCCCGGATAACCGGCCCACAGATCGGCGGAGGAGCCGGTGATGTAGACGCTGGCACTCCCGAAGATGCCCAGTACCAGCGCGGCCTGTAACAGCTGCAGCAAGCCGGCAAAGCCCACGGCGAGGATCGCCGGCAAGAAGCGACGCCACTCGTGAATCAGCGTTTTGCGCGCAAGGGCAACCATCAGTGGGGGCCTTGAGCTGGCACAAGAGCATCAGCGGAGGAGTCATCGGAGGGCGATGGCCCATGGGATGCTGCTCCAGGGGCGCTGCTTGATGTCTTACCGGGCGGCGGCTGGGGAGCCCCGCCCAAGGCTTTGTATAGCGCGACGTAGGCGAGATCGCGTTCTGCACGCGCAGAGACCAACTCGAGTTGCGCACGGTGCTGCTCGATCAGCGCGTCCTGTAGCTCGAGCTTGCTGCCAAGGCCCAGGCTGCGGCGCTTGTCTGTGGCGGCTGCATTGCTATCGAATGCATCCGCCACTTGTGTGGCGGCCGATTCGCGCAAGTGCAGTAGCTGCAAATCGCCCATGGCGGTTTCGGTTTCGGCGACACCCTGCAGTACGGCTTGCCGGTAGGCGAACACCGCGGCGCGTAACTCATGATTCTTGGCGTGCGCCTGGGCGACGCGCTGGCCCCAATCGAATAAGGGGATGTCGATGACGGGGCCGATTGAAAAGATACCTTCGCTAGAGCGGATGTGATGGTTGTGGGCAATGTTCAACGACCAGTCCAGCGAACTACCGATGCCGATATGCGGAAAAATGTCCGCATGGCTGAGCCCGGCCTCGCCGGCGGCGCGAATGACATCGGCCTCGGCGGTGGCGATCTCGGGGCGGGTCCGCAGCATGTCTGCGGGGGCGCTGGTCATCTGCCAGCTACCCAGCTGGGGTTGTGCACCGGGCTCCAGCCATGCGGCATCAGGCTCGTTCTGACCCAGCAACACGGCCAATTGCTGTGCGTTGGCATTGATCGCGCGCTGTGGCTCGATAAGCGCGGCTTGAGCACGAGCCAGTTCGGCGCTGCCGGCGGTGACCTCGGTCGGCGAGATCAACTTGAGGCGGGCGCGCACTTCCAGCAACTGCAGCTTTTCCTGGTCCGCATCGCGCACGGCTTCCAGTAGGCGTGCCTGTTCCTGCGCAGAGCGTAGCCCGATCCAGCAACGCGTAACCTCGGCGACCAAGGTGACGTAGGCACCCTGTAACTGTGCCTGCGCCGCGCCGAGCTCACCTGCCGCAACGCGATTGGTGCTCTTCAGGGAGCCAAACAGCGGAATCTCCCATACGGCGTCAAAACCGACAATCAGATACGAGGCGCTGGCATCGGGCTGGATAACCTGGTTGGTATCGGCCCTCAAGCTGGGCAGGTACTTGTCGTCGGCATGCTTATAGAGTGCGCGTGCGGCCAGCATCCGCTCGGTCGCCTGGGCCACATCCTGGTTGTTCGAGAGGGCGCGTTCGACCAGCGTGTTTAACTCAGGGTCATTGAAAGCCTGCCACCAATCATGAAGGTCAGCTTTCGGTACGCTTACGTTTTGGGCGTTGCGCCATGTAGCGGGTACGGGCGGTTTCAGGTCCGGCAATGGCGCCGCAGCACAACCTGCAAGCACGCCGAGTACAAGCGCTGGCCATAGGCGCAGGGCAATCGGTCGGCGCTGGGACGGGGCAGGCGACGGGCGCGTGGGGAAGACGGGCAAGATCGCGAAACTCGCAGGCGATTGAAGGCCGTAATCATAGCCGGTCGAAGCTTGTATTTCGCTTAAATGGTATTGCACCTAGCGCGAATGGAAAGGAGCCCGAAAGGGGCGCGCCACTATCGTTGCGCCATTCCTGATAGCGGAGTGGTATGCGTGAGCTCGTGGAACATCCTTTGCGACTTTGACGGCACGATCTCTGTCGAAGACGTTATCGACTCGCTGCTTGACCGTTTCGGTCGTCCCGGTTGGGAGACCCTGGAGCGCGATTGGCGCGCCGGTCTTATCGGTTCGCGCGAGTGCATGACCGGTCAGGTAGCCCTGCTGGACATGAACCGTGAAGAGCTCGACAGCCACCTCGATGAGCTGTGGATCGATCACGCGTTCCCAGCTTTCGTGGCACGCGCACGTGAATTGGATACGCCGATCCGTGTGGTGAGCGACGGTCTCGATTACGCGATTCACCGCATCCTTGGCCGTTATGGCCTGGACGATCTGCCGTTGGCTGCAAACCATTTGGCGCCGGCCACGCCGCCGCAGAAGTGGCAGCTCAGCTCGCCTTTCCAGGCTGAAGGTTGCCGCAGTGGTACCTGCAAGTGCGCCACCGTGTCGCAGGCTCGGCAGAGCCGTCCCAAGACTTTGTTGATCGGCGATGGCGCTTCGGATTTCTGCGCGGCTGATCGCGTCGATTTCGTGTTCGCCAAGCATCGCCTGATCGAGCATTGCCGCGCCGCCGGCATCCCCTATGTGCCGATCACCGGTTTCGAAGATGCCTTGGAGCTGCTGCCCTTGCTGTTGAATGGTCAGTTGCGCAGCCATCATCACCATGTCGCGCACGCGCCGCTCGCCATTGTTTCTTGACCCCGTAACTTCCCCGGATCAAACCCATGAATGACAAGACTGGCGGAGTCGTCATCGACGACGCGCAGCTGCTCGCCGACGAGGCGCAGTACAGCTCCTTTGGCGATACCGTGCATTATGTGAACCCGCCGAAGATCTTTCGCCATGGCGAAGGCAGCTACATGTACGACTCGGCCGGTGTGCCGTTCCTCGACCTGCAGATGTGGTACTCGGCGGTCAACTTCGGTTACGGCAACAAGCGCCTCAACGACACACTGAAGCGCCAGATTGACCTGCTGCCGCAGGTTGCCAGTCAATACCTGCACCAGACCCGCATCGAGCTGGCCAAGACGATTGCCGTCGATGCGCAGCAGAAGTTTGGTTTGAAGGGCCGCGTGCATTTCAACGTGGGCGGCGCGCAGGCGGTTGAGGATTCGCTCAAGCTGGTGCGCAACTACACCAACGGCAAGAGCCTGATGTTCGCCTTCGAGGGCGGCTATCACGGCCGTACGTTGGGTGCTTCGTCGATTACCTCCAGCTACCGCTACCGTCGTCGCTTCGGCCATTTCGGCGAGCGCGCGATGTTCATCCCATTCCCGTATCCGTTCCGTCGCCCGAAGGGCATGACCCCGGAAGAGTATTCGGACGCCTGCGTGCGCCAGTTCGAGCGCTTGTTCGAGACCGAATACAACGGCGTGTGGGACCCCAAGGTTAACCAGGCCGAATACGCTGCCTTCTACGTCGAGCCGATCCAGGGCACCGGCGGTTACGTGATTCCGCCGCGCAATTTCTTCAAGGATCTGAAGAAGGTGCTGGATAAGTACGGCATCCTGATGGTGGTCGACGAAATCCAGATGGGTTTCTGGCGTACCGGTAAGCTATGGTCGATCGAGCACTTCGGCGTGACGCCGGACGTGGTTGTGTTCGGCAAGGCGCTGACCAACGGCCTGAACCCGCTGTCCGGCCTATGGGCGCGTGAAGAGCTGATCAACCCGACGATCTTCCCGCCGGGTTCGACCCACTCCACCTTCAACTCGAATCCGCTCGGCACCTCGCTCGGCCTCGAAGTCATCAAGATGGGCTACGAGCTGAACTACGAGAAGACGGTCGCCGAGAAGGGCGCGCACTTCCTCGATGCGTTGAAGGATCTGCAGAAGCGTCACAAGGAAATCGGCGACGTCGATGGCCTGGGTCTCGCGCTACGCGCTGAGATCTGCACCGACGACGGCTTCACGCCGAACAAGGCGCTGCTGGACAAGATGGTCGACATCGGCCTGGCCGGCGACCTCACGCACAACGGCAAGAAGATCGGCCTCGTGCTCGATGTGGGCGGCTGGTACAAGAACGTCATCACTTTCGCGCCGTCGCTGGACATCTCGCACGAAGAGATCGATCTGGCCATCTCGCTGCTTGATCAGTTGCTGACCAAGGCCAAGAAAGAGATGTGAAGCGAGAAATAAGTGTTCGGGAGTGAGAAAAAAGTAAGGTTAATTACTCGTTTCTCACTTCTCTCCACTCATTTCTATAGGAACGGCGACGCTTAAGCGTCGCCGTTTTTCTTTGTCGTATCGGCAATGGGAAATAGCACTTCAACTCGCAATCCACCTTCGCTGGTGGCGAGATAACGCACATTCGCGCGATGCCGTTCGGCGATGCGCTGCACGATCGCCAAGCCCAGGCCGCTGCCTTCCTCCTGGCTACCGGGCACGCGGAAAAAGCGCTCGCCCAATCGTTCCCGCCATTCGGGGGGTACACCCGGGCCGTTATCTTCGACGGCGAGACAAATCTCCTTGCCTTCGCGCATCAGTGAGACGGTCATGATGCTGCCGCGACCGGCGTAACGAAGGCCGTTGTCGATCAAGTTGTCGAGCAGCTCTTGCAGCGTATGGCGATCGCCTTGGATCCACAGCGCACCGGCTGGGCCGTCGAAGCCGAGATCGATGCCGGCATTCAGCGCTTCATGCACACGCAGGCCTACCAGTTCCGGAATCAGCACCGATAGGTCCAGCTGGCAGTGGCAGTTCGTCTCTTGTTCGGGCGATTGCGCGCGAGTTAGCGCCAGCAGCTGCGTGGAGGTGCGATTGGCACGCCCAATCAGTCGCAGAATGTGCTGCAGCGCATCGGATACGGTTTCTGGATCGGGATGGGCCTGGGCCCGTTCCGCGTGCACACGCAAGCCGGCCAGTGGTGTGCGCAATTGATGCGCGGCATCGGCGATGAAGCGCTCCTGCAGTGCCAGCATGCCGCGTAATCGGGCGAACAGACCATCGATGGTGCGCGTCAGGGGCAGGATTTCCACCGGGACGTCGACATTACCGATCGGCGCCAGGTCGTGTTCGCGATTGGCTAGTCGTGCCGTCAACGGATCGAGCTGGCGCAAGCCTGTGCGCACGCCGAACCAAACCAGTACGAACACGGCAAGCAGCAGCAGGGTCTGTGCGGGAATGCTCAAGAGCAGTATCTCGCGCGCCACCTGGTGCCTATCGCGTAGAGTCTCGGCGACAGTAACCGTGAGCTTGTCGCCTGGATCGAGTGCGTTGGGCATGAGCAAGCTGGCCGCGCGCAGCTTCTGACGCTCCATTGCAATGTCATACAGTCGCGGCCCATCGCTTTGCGCAAGCAGGCCCGCCGGTGGTTGTAGCGCAGCGCTGCCAGCGAGCAGGCCGTGCCGCGCACTAGTCACACTGAAATAGCTGAAGTAGTTATGCCCATTCGGATCGTATTCGAGCAGAAAGCGCGCTTGCGGCGAGATCTGGCCATCGGGATCTTCGGTGGCCAGCATCTGCATCAGGGTCAATGCATCGTCGGCCAGGCCGTGATCGTGCACGCGGTTGGAATAGATCAAGGCGCCGCTGTAGGTAATCAGGCTGTTGAACAACAGCAGCAGCATCAGCGGTACCAGCAGAATGGTTAGCAAGCGTCTGCGCAGGCTGTGGCGGCCATCCGGTGGCAGTAGCACGCGGTATAGCCATGGTTGCAACTGCAGCATGCGCGATCGCATCATTCTGGCTTGACCTCTTCCAGCAGGTAGCCGAGCCCGCGGATGGTGCGTACTTGCGTGCCGGAATCGGCCAGTTTGCGGCGTAGCCGGTAGATGGCGATATCCAGCCCATTGTCGGTGAGCTCTTCGTCCCAGCTGCAAAGTGCCTCGATCAACTGGGCACGGCTGGTGACGCGATCCGGTCGTGCCGCAAGAGCTTCGAGTAGGCCAAACTCACGTGCGGTCAGCTCCAGCGGCGTGTCATCGACCCAGGCGCGATGACCGGGCAGATCCAGTCGTAGCCGACCGATGCCTAGCTCAGGCGCACCCTGCGTGGTGTAGCGCCGCAGCAAGGCACGAACGCGCGCCTCGAATTCAGCCAGCGCAAACGGTTTCACCAGATAGTCATCGGCGCCGAGGTCGAGCACGCGTACACGTTCGCGCAGACCCTCGCGCGCGGTGACGACCAGCACCGGCAAGCTGCTGCCGCGTTTGCGCACGCGCTGCAGTACTTCGCTACCGTCTAGCGCGGGCAGGCCCAGGTCGAGGACCAATAGGTCGTACGGCGTATCGCGTAGCGCTGCGTCAGCGCGCGAACCGTCGGCCACGTGATCGACCGCGTGCCCACCCTGGCGCAGTGCCGCGCTGATGCCAGCGGCAATGGCGGGGTCGTCTTCGGCGATCAGGATGCGCATGAGTGGTTACTTCCTATGGCACGGGATGGGCAACGGATGGTTCGCATAGGGTGGGACATTTGGACTCGCAATTCGCATGACTCAAGCCATATCGGGCAGCTTAACGCTCGAATCAAGCGGTGGAACAGGTTGTGCGCACGCGGCCACAGCAATGATTCACCGGCGGGAGCTGTCGTTACGCCTAGTTTGCTCACCGTACGTATGGTTGACTTGTCGTCGTTGGATGCGAGTTGGGCATGACCTCTGGCCGATGACTGATGGCCATGCTTAAGCGCAGCCTGGGCGTTCATTCTTGGGAAGGGGTGGGGGATGGCACTGATAAGTAGCAAAGGCAAACTATGGTTTGCCATGGCGACGCTGTGTGTAGGGTGGCCGTGTTGTGTCGTTGCGCAAACAAACGCGCCGGCATCTGCAAGCACGGTGGCAACACCGGTGGTGGTTCCAGCGGAAGCGGGCGCGGCAGAGATTCCCTTTGCGCCGGCCCATCAAACGATCATCACCACACCTAGCGCGCCAAGTGCCTGGGGTGGTGAGCGCAGCGGGAGCGAGCCGACACTTTCCGATCGCGTGGTGAGCTACACCATCGATGCGGAGCTGGATGCGGCAAAACATGCCGTGACCGGCAAAGAACATATGACCTGGCGCAATCGCAGTGACCGCGAAGTGCACAGCGTGTACTTCCATCTTTATCTCAACGCCTTTCAAAACGAAGGCAGTACCTTTTTTACCGAGCGTAAGGTGTTGACCGCGCACGGTCAGTCGCGTGGCGCGGCGGTGCTCGAAAAAGGGCAGTGGGGTTGGGTCCGTTTGCAGCAGGTGCAGCAAGATGGTGCTGCGCTGAAGTGGAGTTTTGTGCATCCCGACGGCGGGCCGGATACGGACCAAACCGTGGTGCGTATCGACTTGGCGCAACCGGTGCCTGCCGGTGGAACGCTTGCGTTGGATGTCGATTTCCTTAGCCAATTGCCGCGCGTGGTCGAACGTACCGGCTGGTGGGGCGACTTCAATTTGATCGGGCAATGGTTCCCGAAGATCGGCGTGCTTGAACTGCCGGGCGAGCGCGGTGCGACGCAGGTGCGCTGGAACGTGCACGAGTTTCACTTCAATAGTGAGTTCTTCGCTGACTTCGGTCTGTACGACGTGCATCTGACGGTGCCTAGCGAGTACACCGTCGGCGCGGTGGGTAAATTGCAGGGTGCGCCAGAACAGAAGGGTGGCAAGACCACGTATCACTTCGTGCAGGGCGACGTACACGATTTTGCCTGGGTTGCCGCCAAGGGCTTCAAGACGTTGGATGGCACCTATGAAGGGCCGGGTAGCCCGAAAGTCGCGGTGCGCGTGATTTACCCGCCGGAGTACGAAGGCAGTGCGGCGCCGACCTTGAAGTCGAGCATCGATGCCATCGGCTATTTCTCCAAAACATTGGGTGCGTATCCCTACGAAACGCTGACTGCGGTTATTCCGCCTTATAACGCGGACGAAGCGGGCGGTATGGAATACCCCACCTTCTTTACCTCTGACGGCTTCAAGCAGGTCGAGCCCGATACCTACACGCAGGGGCTCAGCGATTTCGTGAATATCCACGAATTCGGCCACGGTTATTTCTACGGCATCCTGGCTTCCAACGAATTCGAGGAACCCATTCTCGATGAGGGGCTCAACGAGTATTGGGATAACCGCATGTTGCGCGAGCGCAATCAGGATCTGGTACTCGCCACACCTTTCATGAAGTCACTGGGTATCACGCCGCATATCCATGGGTTCATGTTTGAGCGCATGAATGCAACGCTCGATCACCCGGCCGATCCGTTGGCGCAGAACAGTTGGGATCGCTTGTCGAGCACAAGTTACGGTACGGTCTATAGCCGTACAGCGACCTCAATGCACGATCTGGAGGAGCGTCTTGGTAGGCCTGCCTTGGAGCGCGCATTCCGTCTCTACTATCAGCGCTGGCGCTTCCGTCATCCTTCGGTAGCCGATTTGCGTGCGGCGTTGATCGATAGTTCGGGCGACGCTAAAGACGTCGATGCGATCTTCAATGAGTACGTCTATGGCACGGCATTCATCGACGACAAGGTTTCCGATATCGACACCTATGAGGTATTGCCTCAGGCCGGCGTGACCTGGAAAGACGGCAAGTCGGTCGAAGTCGTCGCGTCCGAGCTGGATAAGCAGGTCGATAAGCAACGTAAGGATTGGGATAAAGCACATCCCAACGCGAAACCCGGCGCACCTGGACCTTTTCCCTGGCACAGCACGGTCACGGTGCAGCGTGATGGTGTGTCTGCGCCAGAATTGCTGCGGGTGACGTACGAGGATGGTACGCACGAAGACGTGTCGTGGAACGATGATCGCCGGTGGGTACGTTTCGATTTCACCAAACCCAGCAAAGTGGTGTCGGCTGAACTCGATCCAGACGAGCACAATGATCTGGATCGCAACAGGCTGAATAACAGTCTGGCGACCAAACCAAACGGGGCAGCTTCCCGGCGCTGGACGGCCGACGTGGCCGCTGTGCTGCAGACCTTCTACTCCATGCTGGGGACACTGTGATGGCCAACAATATGTCCCGTTCCGCGGGCCTCGGTGCCCTGCTGTCCAGCATGATCGCAGCAGTGCAGTGGCGTTTGCTGCTGCTGTGGTTGTTGATCATGTTGATACCGGCGACGGTGGTCGCGCTACCCCTGTGGCGCATGCTCGGTGGCCTGCTCGATCACTCGGTGCATGCGGCCGAATGGGCACAGCACTTCAGCGATCTTATGTTTAGCGACGTGCTCTTCAACCTGCTCGACCACCCGCAGTGGTTCGGTGCGGCGGCCATCATGGGAGTGTCGCTTACGTTGCTTCTATCGCCATTCCTGGCTGGCATGATCGTGGGTAGTGGGCGCGCTGGACGCGTGCTGGGTTTTGGCGCCTTGTTGCAGAATGGCTTGATCGAATATGGGCGTATGTTCCGCCTGATGCTTTGGTCATTGTTGCCCTATGCGGTAGTCATCGCGGTCGCAGCTATGGGCTCGAACATGGCTGACAAACATGCTGAGAAAGCGGTGCTGGAGTCGCAGGCCGATGCGGGTGCACACGCCGCGCGTTGGTTGCTGTTAGTGGTGTTTGTGCTGGTCCAGGCCATGGTGGAATCCGCACGTGCTGCGTTTATTGCCGATGGCGGTCTGCGGTCGGCAACGCGTGCTATGGGCCGAGGCATCATGCAGCTGCTGCGGCGCCCGTTGGGCACATTGCTGTTCTATCTGGTGGTCAGCCTGGTTGGCGTCGCGATTGCAGGGGCGCTGGGTATCTTGCGCATTCACACCACCGCTGTGGGTACGGGTGGATTCCTGCTCGCGTTGCTATTCAGCCAGCTGATGGTGATGGCGGTGGGCTGGATGCGCACGGCGCGCCTGTTTGCATTGGCCGCGGTGGCGCGTTCGGTTGGCGCGGGGCGGCGTTCGTCGAGTCTGTCCTCGGCGCGTTGATGAGCTAGTCAGTCGGCGAGCTGCACCAGTAGCAGCTCGCCGCCACCTTCAATGTGCACGCGCTGACCTGGCTGGGCATGGACCCAGACGCTATGTCCCAGGGATAGCTCAAGCGATTCGCTTAAGCTCTGCTCATGCCGAGCCTGCAGGTTGGCTTGTCCGCTTAACAGATGGACAAACCAACGATGCCCAGGACGCAATGGCAGCCACATCAAACCGTTCAAAGGGCGTGCGATCAGTTCACCTTGCGTGGAGCCGCGCAGCAGCAGTTCGAATACGCGTGTGTGGCCTTCGGGCAGGCTGATGTGCAGCGCATCGCCACTGTCGAGATGGATAGCGCGTAGACGCAGCAGCGGCTGCTCATGGCCATCGTCAATGCGCCACTGTATGGAGGCATCCAGCGTCACCAGTTGGCGTCGAGTGTCGGCAAGTGCCAAGAAATCGCCGTCACGCTCGATATGGGTGATGCTCAGGTGCCAGTGCCAATCGATCTCATCGGGACCACTGGCAATAACGGTGGCGTGACTACCGCCGGGGTCCGATGGCGGCGCGTGCAACACGGCCACCGGGATGGGGCGGAACATGCTCATGTCAGGCCAGGCTCGGATCGAGCGGGCTCATGCGATGGCGCGGCGCAACTCAACGTGGGGCGGATAGTAGGCGAACACGTGCGTGTCGCTGCCGTAGAAATCCATGTCTTCGATGTGCTCGCCGCCGAGGCGTTCGGCGACCCGGTCAGACGCGGCATTGCCAATGCGTACCAAGCTGATAACACGCGGGGCGTGGAGTTGATTCCAGGCGAAATCCAGTACCGCATTGCCAGCTTCCGTGGCGTAGCCGTGATGGCGGTACTCGGGTTTGAGCATCCAGCCCAGCTCCAGGTCGGGCCAGCCTTCGGGGTGCATCAGTCCGGCGCGGCCGATGAATTGACCCGTCGCTTTTAGCTCCAGCGCCCACATGCCGTAGCCACGCAGCTGCCAGTGGCCAATCAGCATGGCCAGCGAGCGCCACGCGTTGGTGCGGTCCAGTGGCTGGCCGTCGCCGACCCAACGCGTGCTGTCCGGATCGGCCAGCATGGTGGCGTAATCGTCGAAGTGGCGCTCGGTAAGGGCGGTGAGGCGCAGGCGCGCCGTTTCAAGGGTAGGGATATCAATCATGTCGGATCAGCAAGCAAGCTGGGTGCCATCGAGCAAGCTCGCCAGCGTACGGGTGGACATCGCCAGGCTCTCGGCCCAGGGCAGACCGATGATTTTCTCACCAGAGGCGGTGTCGATAAAGTCCTCCTCCTGCCCAGGTGGCAACAGGTGGCGGTAATCCACGGTGATTTCGGTGCCCTCGGGCAGGTCGTGCAGGGCGAACACAAAGCCCAAATGCCAAAGCCCGGTAGGCTCGAAGCTGTGATTGATGTAGCACTCATCCGGCCAATCGGGTGACAGCGTGTAGTGATCTTCAAACCAGCGCGCAGCGGCGTGCATCTGCTTGGCCAGGGCTGGGTCCGCGACGATGTCTGCGAGTCGCCAGGTGCGGTCAATCGCATCCGGTGCCGTAACGATGCGTCCGGCGTTCACCGCTTCATCCAGAAACAGGCCCTTGCCAGCGCCGCCGATAGTGGAGGCGGCAATGCGATAACGCGGAAGGATCATGGTGGCATGGGCGGGCGGTTGGCGAAGCGGGCGAGTGTAGCGCAAGCGTTTGGCCGCGGCCGGGCTGGCTTTTTCGAGGCGGGGCCGCAAGGGGCGCTGGTACAATACGCCTTTTGCCCCCTTGCTCAAGGAGTTGCCATGGATACCGCCCGCCTTTCTCAATTCGTCAGCGGTCTGTGGGATGACGAGATCGTGCCGCAGTTGGTGGAGTACATCCGCATCCCCAACAAGTCGCCGATGTTCGACAAGGATTGGATGGCGCACGGTTATATGGATGCCGCCGTGAAACTGATGGAGAGCTGGGCGCGTTCGAAGTTGGCCGCGCTACCGGGCGCTACGCTCGAAGTGGTGCGCCTTGAAGGCCGCACGCCGCTTATCTATATCGAAGTACCAGGGCAGGGCGACGACACCGTGGTGCTTTACGGGCATCTCGATAAGCAGCCGGAGATGACGGGCTGGGCCGAAGGTCTCGGCCCGTGGACGCCGGTCATCAAGGGCGACAAGCTTTACGGCCGCGGCGGTGCGGATGATGGCTACGCGATTTTCGGTTCGCTGGCCGCGTTGCTGGCGTTGCACGAGCAAGGCATACCGCATGCGCGTTGCGTGGTGCTGATCGAGGCCTGCGAGGAATCGGGCAGCTACGACCTGCCTTATTACGTCGACCATTTGGCCGCACGCATCGGCAATCCATCGTTGGTGGTGTGCCTGGACTCGGGTTGTGGCAACTACGACCAGCTATGGCTGACCACCAGCCTGCGTGGCATGACCGGTGGCGAGCTCACCGTCGAAGTGCTGACCGAGGGCGTGCATTCGGGTGATGCCTCCGGTGTGGTGCCATCGAGCTTCCGCATCCTGCGTCAGCTGATCGAGCGTCTGGAGGATGGCCATACCGGTCGGATCAAGCCGCAGGAGCTGTACGTCGACATTCCAACCCAACGTATTGAGCAAGCCAAGCGTTCGGCGGACGTGCTGGGCACCGAGATCTACGACAAATTCCCCTTCGTCAAAGGTATGCAGCCGGTGACCGAAGACCTGTCCGAGCTGGTGCTCAACCGCACCTGGCGGCCGCAATTGGCGGTGACTGGCGCGGATGGCATGCCGCCGCTGGAGAGTGCCGGTAACGTGCTTCGCCCGAAAACCTCCGTGAAGCTCAGCCTGCGCGTACCGCCCACGCTCAACGGCGCCAAGGCGGGCGAGTTCGTCAAGCAACTGCTGGAAAAAGATCCACCGTACGGTGCGAAGGTGAACTTCAAGCTCGAGAAGGATGGCAGCGGCTGGAATGCGCCGGCACTGTCACCGTGGTTGGAGCACACCGTGGCCGAAGCCTCACAGCACTACTTCGGTGCGCCGGCAGCTTATATGGGCGAAGGTGGCTCGATCCCGTTCATGGGCATGCTGGGCGAGAAATTCCCGCAGGCGCAGTTTTTGATCACTGGCGTGCTGGGGCCGCACTCCAACGCGCATGGCCCCAACGAATTCCTGCACATCCCAACTGGCAAGAAGGTATCGATGGTGGTTGCCGAGGTGGTGGCGAAGCATTACGAGCAAGGCGCCAAGGGCTGAGCCGGTGGGGGACGCTACTGCCTACCTGGCAGCGAACTGGACGGATATCCGCCAGCGTGTCGACGCGGCC
>JBARCX010000282.1:0-17567 GCA_049794535.1 Rhodanobacter sp. | reverse complement strand
GAAGAAGGTTTGGCGACGTACGTCAGCTCACAGCTTTCTCCGGGACATACGGATGGCGAGTTGCTGCTACAAGACGATCTTGGTGCGATCCCTGCGAATCAGCTTCAAGCGATCGCACGACGCTTTCTCAGCGATGCTCACGACAAGGCCATTGATCCATCGCATCCGGAAGTATTCAAGCGTTGGTTCAATGCAGGCGCCAAGCCTTATCAACATGACTTACCCAATCGCACGGGTTACTGGCTTGGACTGCAGGTGATACGCCATTTGCGCGAGACCTGCTCACTTGCGCAGATCGCTTCGTGGTCACCCAAACAAAGTGAGCAACAGGTCGCTATCGCGCTGAGGCAAATGGCGCGGTAGCAGGTGTACATGTCAGCTGGATTTGCGCATCGTGCGGTTTGCGGTTATGTAGTTCTTACCGCCGTTTGCAGCGTGTGCAGCGTTTGCGCACGTCAATGTCACCCGTGCACCTGACGAATGAAATGGAATTCCATGAATCTTGCGCTGTTTGATTTTGATGGAACGATCACCACTCGAGAAATGTTTAGCGACTTCATGCAGCTTGCTGTTCCATCGAGAAGGCTTGCGGTAGGAAGAATATTTTTTGCCCCGTGGGTGATGGGTTACAAACTCGGCGTGGTCTCTGCAAACGCGATTCGCGCCAGCGTCGTGAATTTTGGATTTCGTGGCATGTCGGAGGTTGCCGTTCGGCAGTCAGGCAGAAAATTTTCCGATGAAATTCTGCCGAGTGTCATTCGACCTATCGCGCTCGAAAGAATTCGATGGCATAAGGTGCAGGGCGACAGAGTGGTTGTCGTATCCGGTGCGCTCGATCTTTATCTATCCCACTGGTGCGAGCAGCATCAGGTCGATCTGATTTGCTCGAAGCTCGAGACGGATGATGGGGTGCTTACCGGGCGTTATCGCGGAGAGCAGTGCGTAGGTAAAGAAAAATCGCGTCAGATACGTGAGAAGTACAACATCGACGACTTCCCGGTGTTGTACGCCTATGGCGATACCAAGGAAGATTTGGACATGCTCGGCCTAGCCCATAAAAAATATTTTCGCTGGCAGGAGATGGTGTGACCGAGCACACCACTGCATGAGCTGGTCTATGCGATGCTAATTGGCAGACGCACTGACTCGTTGCATGGTTCCTACTTTTGGATAGAGATACAGAATCCGTCTAAAGTGAAATGCATGTTTATGCAGCGTGAAGCGAACGTTTAGACTTCCGTGAATTTCAATACCAGCCTTTCCATGTCAGCGATGACGGTCGACCGAGTGAGGCAATCGCCTACAAAAAAACGAGCGCATGGATGGCAGTCGTGGATCGGCGCGAAGAGACACAATGAAGTCGTTCAGCGAGTCAGGTCGGCTTCGGTGGTTCCGGGTATGACCGATGAACTGGACGCCCCAAGGCAAACCTGCCCCGGTTTGCGGAGACGGTCCCCTCCCCCGGGGGCCGTCTTTTTTTATGCAAACATTCAAAAAATAAGATGGGTGCAAGCCAATCGGTGCAGACCAATCAATGCGCGCTCGCCGCCTGGGCAACCCCTTTGGCCAGCGCCTCATCCAACAGTTGATCCATCTGTCGGTTTGCCTTTTCTGAGACCTCACGCTGATGTCGCGACAGCTCCGCTTGCTGCTTTGACAGTACGCTTTGTTGCTTGCTCAGCACGCTTTGCTCCCTGCTGAGTTCGGCCTGTTGCTGGGCGATGTCCTTGGTTCGTGCGTCCAGCCCGTGGGTTTGTTGGACGAGCGCCGCCGACCGTTCGGTCGAGTTGGCCGAATTGGTTGGCTCCACTGTCAATTCGGCGCGTTGAGATGCAATAACTGCGCGCTGGCTTTCCAGTTCGGCTTGCTGCCCGGCTAGTTCGCCGCTGCGTGCAGCCAGGCCGCCTTCCTGTCCCGCAAGCTCCCCCTGTTTGCCGGCAAGGCGACCTTGCATCTCCGCCAATTCGCTGATCGGTGCGTAGGTGCTCTTCGCTCGTTGGATGAAGCTGTTGTCGTGGATGACATACGCTTTGTCGCCACGGCGGAACCACAAAACGGGTTCACTGGTTTTGTGCATGCGTTGCACATCGGCGAGATCGCTATCGCTGCCGTTAATCATGACCGTATCGCCATCGAACAGCGCGAAACCGCGGCTGGCGTTCGATTGCGTGTCGATGTCTACGTAACGGGCATGAATAAAGCCAAGATTGTGTGCAAGGGGAGCGGGAGGCGCCGGCGGAGCAGGAGGTGCGAGAGGTGCAGGGGGCGCTGGTGGTACGGCAGGCACAGGTGGTGCGGGCGGTGCCGGTGGTACCGCATAGTCCGAAGTTTGTGCCGTGTCCTGGACCTGCTTCGTATCGGCTGCGGTGACTCGATAAGGGAGTACACCCGCGAGTGCGACCAGCAAGACGAGCAGCCATCCACGTGCACGCGGTGTCGTGTCATTGACCGTTTGCTGCAGCATGATCAAGCGCCTTTTCAGGTTCTGGAAGGTAGGCGAAGCGCCGGCCAGGCCAGCGTGCATGGGGTGGGCTACGCCGAGTCGTAGCAGCAAACGGCCGTAATCCTGAGGCGCCGCGTGACGCTGATGCACTGCCTTGGCGTCACAAGCAACTTCGCGATTGAGTGCGTATTCGCGCATCGCCCATGCCACTAGCGGATGGAAGAAGAACAATCGTTGCGCAATGGCGGGCACCCAGCCCAGCCACAGATCGCCGCGACGCAGATGAGCGAGTTCGTGAGCGAGCGCCATGGACGATTCTTCTGGCGTCAGCGCATGGCTGGCGGGCAGCAGCACGGTGGGCCGCCATAGGCCGGCTACCTGGGGCGATGCGATGGCATGCGATACGCGCAGGTGTGGGCAGTAGCGCAAGCCAAATGCATAAGCCTGCTGTGCGCAGAGTGCGTGCAACGTTTCGTCTTGCAGTGGCGTGGAATCACGCAGCACATCGCGTGTTTCTCGCCATTGGCGTATCGCCAACAGCATTTGCACGATGAGACCGGCGAGCCACAGCAGGATGACTATCGAGCGCCAGTGGGTTGCATTGGCGGTTATCGGTACCGTAGCTATCTGTGTGGCTACGGTTTCCGATGACGTCGATGTTTGCGTGGTGAACTCCGATGGCACTTGGGATTTGGCCAGCGGTGTGGCCGACGTCATCGGGTGACTGACCGTCGTTGCGATGGCTACGGCATTCGATGTTGGTGATAGCAGCGGCAAGGCCACCGGTGTGCTGGCCGTTAGGCCGACCAACAACTGCACGCCCAGTACCCACCACAACATGCAACGGATCGCTGGCGACAAACGCGGCATCCAGCGGCCAAGCAGCCATAAGGCGCCAATCAACAACGTAGCTTGTGCCGAGGTCCAGGCGAGCCGGACAAACAAGGTATCGGCAAACGTATCGATCGCATTCATCTCACGGCTCCTTGCGCTTGGATTGCAACTGCACCACCAACGCTTCGAGTTCGGCTAGCTCGGTATCGCTGACTTTCGCGCGCTCGGACATCCAGGCCACAAAGGGCGACACCGACCCACTGAGTGTCTTTTCGACAAACTGCCCGACGGCGCTGCGCATCACTTCGCCAGGGCCGGCGGCGGCGCTGTAGCGATACATGCCCTCGAGTTGGCGGCGCTTGAGGTAGCCCTTGCTGCGCAGGCGCTCCATCATCGTGAGCACGGTGGAGCGGGCCAGGCCGCGCGGCTCACCGAATCCGATAGCGACTTCACCCACCGAGGTGTTTTCGTGATCGGCCAGGTAGTGCAGGAGAGCTAGCTCCTGATCACCGATGGTTGGCGTGGACATGGGTGAGGCACTCGTGACTACAGGTGTAGTCACGCTACGCCTTGACTACACCTGTAGTCAATAGGCCGTCGGTCGTGGCTACCAGCGCTAGAGCCCGTCTCCCTTGAGCGGTGCGATCTCGGAAGTAAATTGTATAAATCCTATAAGCCACGAAGATAGTGTGATTTACATCACACATGTGGGGCGGGCCTTTTCACAAAGTGGCGGCGGAGCACAGTAAGCAATCCGGTGCCCCGCGCGGCTATGCGCGGGTCGGTCAGGCTCAACCGATTTACCTCAAAACATGGACGGTTGCCGAGCCGGATTGTTCAAGGGGAACAATCATGTATCGCCGTGGCTTATTGATAACGCTGGCTGCTGTGTCCGTGTTGGTAACAACCGGAGCTTGCGCTGAAACTTCATCGGGAACGATCACATTTAAGGGAAGCGTCACCACACCCGCGTCGGCGTCAGTCGCTATCTATTCAAGCAACCAAGCTGGACTCACCGGAGATAAGAGTATTCAGTCTGTTCGTGATGCAAGGGCCGCACTATCCAACGACCTGCTCGATTATTTCGCGACCTATGCGCCAAGTAACGCCAAGCTTGTAAGCGTGGCCTATCAGTAGTTTTTAAGTCAGCCAGGTAAGTATCAGCATGGGCTCAGTAGGGGGCCTGTGACTGATCGGTTTCGCAGCGACAGGCTCTTAGCTTGTCGAGGTGGAGGGAACCAGATCCTTGGTCAAGAAAATCCGCTTGGTTCCGGGTGGATCACACGCAATCTCACCGAAGACTTGCCAGCCATGACGCTTGTAGAACTCCGGCGCCTGGAAGCTGATCGTATAGAGCACGGCCGAGCGACAACCGCGTCGCCGCCCTTCATCTTCGGCCATCTGAAGAATGCGACTGCCCAGACCTGATCCGCGCAGCGCTTCGGGCAAAAAGAACACATCGAGAAACAGCAAGCCAAGCGAGGTGCGGCCGGTGACACCGCCAAGCACTTCGTGTGTATCCGGATCCTCAACCAGTACGGCGAGAGGGCGGCGATCAGCGATGCCAGAGGCTTCGATATTGAAGTGATCGAGCCCGTCAGAGATGCGGGCTAGGGCTTCAGCTTCCGGTTTATCGGTAACGAATAGATGCGGTGTCGCCATGATTTCCAGATCCAGAGTCGAGCGTTCGCCGCACGATACTTCAAAGCCCTCTCCAGATAGGAGAGGGCTTTGTGTCCAATCAGAACGACATATCGAACGCCACTTCACCCTGCACGCCGACCTGATAGGCCGACACGCGACGCTCGAAGAAGTTGGTCACTTCCTGCACGTCCTGTAGATCCATGAAGTCGAACGGGTTCTTGGCGCCGTACTTCTTTGGCAGGTCGAGCTGGACGAGGCGTTGATCGGCGCAGTATTCGAGATACTCGCGCATATCCATAACCGACAGACCCACCACGCCACCGGAGAGCACGTCTTCAGCGAACAGGGTTTCGCAGGCGATCGCGTCTTCCATCATCTGTTCGACCTGTACACGCATCTCGTCGTCGAACAGATCCGGTTCCTGTGCACGCACGGTACGCACCACGTCGAAGGCGAACGCCATATGACCGCTCTCGTCACGGAACACCCAGTTGGTGCCGGAGGCCAGGCCGTGCAGCAGGCCGCGCGAGCGTAGGAAGTAGACGTAGGCAAAGGCGGCATAGAAGAACAGGCCTTCGATGCACGCGGCGAAGCAGATCAGGTTGAGCAGGAACTGACGACGATGTTCGCGCGTCTCGAGCCGGCGCAGGTTCTGAATCGAGTCGATCCACTTGAAGCAGAACTCACCCTTGGCGCGGATCGAGGGAATGTTCTCGATCGCATCGAAGGCCTTGTTCCGCTCCGTCGGGTCGGGAATATAGGTGTCGAGCAAGGTGAGGTAGAACTGCACATGCAGCGCTTCCTCGTACAGCTGGCGCGAGAGATACATGCGCGCTTCGGGCGAGTTGATGTGCTGATACAGGTTCAGCACCAGGTTGTTCGACACGATGGTGTCGCCCGTCGCGAAGAACGCCACGAGGCGTTGGATCAGGTGGCGATCCGCCGCTGACATCTTCGAATTGAGATCGGTGGTATCCAGCGAGAAATCCACCTCATCCACGGTCCACGTGTTCTTGATCGCATTGCGATACATCTCGTAGAACTCGGGATAGCGCATCGGGCGCAAGGTGAGTTCGAAACCCGGATCGAGAATGTGCGAGGTGCGGGCGGGTTCAGTGGACATGATGTTCCTTACGACAACGGTGTAGGCATGGACCCTTCTCCCTTTGGGAGAAGGTGCCCCTAGGGGCGGATGAGGGTTCGGTCTAGATGCAGCGTTGGGGCGAACCCGAACCCTCACCCCAGCCCCTCTCCCAAAGGGAGAGGGGTGCAGCTGTTACTGGCAGGCCTCGCAATACTCCGGGTTTTCCAGCGAACAGAACACCGCGGCGGTAGCTGCTTCCTGCGCATCGACAACCGGTGCTGCAACAACCGCAGCGGGTGCCGACACTGTGGTCTTGGCGATCTTGGTAGCGGGACGCGAGCGCAGGTAGTAGGTGGTTTTGATGCCGGACTTCCACGCATACATGTACATGGAACTTAGCTGACCGATGTTCGGGTTTTCCATGAACAGGTTCAGCGACTGGCTCTGATCGATGTACGCGCCGCGTGCGGCGGCCAGTTCGATCAATGCCTTCTGCGGCAGCTCCCACACCGTGCGGTAGATCTCGCGCAAGCGTTCCGGAATCGAAGCGATGCCCTGGATTGAACCCTCAGCCAGCTTGATCGCATCGCGTACTTCCAGCGTCCACAGGCCGAGCGCCTTCAGTTCGTCGGCCAGGTAGCGGTTCACCACCAGGAAGTCACCCGACAAGGTCTCGCGCTTGAACAGGTTGCTCACCTGCGGCTCGATGCACTCGTAGCAACCGGCGATCGAGGCGATGGTGGCGGTGGGGGCAATCGCGATCAGCAGCGAGTTGCGCAGGCCGTGTGCCTTGATCTTCTCGCGCAGCGCATCCCAGCGAGCGATGTCATGTGGTGCGGCATTCGTCCAATAGTCGAACTGCAGCTCACCGTTAGCAGCACGGCTTTCATCAAAGCCTGGGTGCGCACCCACTTGCTCGGCGATCTCGTTCGACATCGACAGCGCGTTGAAATAGATCTCTTCAGCGATGCGTGTGGACAGTGCCAGTGCTTCAGCGGAGTCGAACGGCAGGCGCAGCTTGAAGAACACATCCTGCAGGCCCATCACGCCCAGGCCCACCGGGCGCCACTTGCGATTGGCGGTGGCAGCGGTATCGATCGGGTAGAAGTTCAGATCGATCACGCGATCGAGCTGACGCACCGCGGTGCGTGCCGTGGCGGCGAGCTTCTCGAAATCGAACACGCCGTCGACCACGTGGCGTGACAGGTTGATCGAGCCGAGATTGCACACGGCGGTTTCGCCGGCATTGGTGACTTCCAGAATCTCGGTGCAGAGATTCGACAGGTGGATCACGTTCTCGGCTTTGGCCGTCTGATTGCTGGTCGCGTTGCTGCGATCCTTGAACGTCATCCAGCCGTTGCCGGTCTGCGCCAGCGTGCGCAGCATACGTGCGTACAGATCACGTGCCTTCACCGTCTTGGCTGCGAGGCCATTCGCTTCGGCTTCGCGGTAAGCCGCTTCGAAGGTCGGGCCCCAGCTGTCGACGAAGTGCGGTACGAGCTTGGGATCGAACAGTGACCAGTCGCCATCGATCTCGACGCGACGCATGAATTCGTCGGGAATCCAGTTAGCGAGATTGAGGTTGTGCGCGCGGCGTGCTTCGTCACCGGTGTTGTCACGCAGTTCGAGGAACTCCTCGATGTCGGCGTGCCACGGCTCCAGGTATACGCAGGCAGCGCCCTTGCGCTTGCCACCCTGGTTCACGGCGGCGACCGAGGCGTCCAGCGTCTTCAGCCACGGTACCAAGCCGTTGGAGTGGCCGTTGGTGCCCTTGATCAGCGAACCGCGCGAACGCACGCGCGAGTAGGCCAGGCCGATGCCGCCAGCGAACTTGGACAACTTCGCCACATCGGCGTACTTGTCGTAGATCGACTCCAGCGAGTCGGTCGGCGAGTCGAGCAGGAAGCACGACGACAGCTGCTCGTGCGAGGTACCGGCGTTGAACAACGTCGGTGAGCTGGCGATGTACTCCAGCGAAGACAGCAGGCGATACAGCTCCAGCGTCTCGCCGATCTCATTACCGCCAAGCGCACAAGCGATACGCATAAAGAAGTACTGCGGTGTTTCGATCACGAAGCGCTTCTGCGGATGGCGCAGCAGGTAGCGGTCGTACACCGTGCGCAGGCCGAAGTATTCGAAGCGGCGGGTGGCGATCGTATCGATGGCATCGTTCAACTTGCGCGCATTGATGGCGACGAAGTCGCGCAGGCGTGCATTGAGGATGCCGAGCTCCGAGCCGCGGGCAATCGACTGCGAGAAGCTCTGGATTTCCTGGCCGCTCACTTCCTTGTCGATGTATGCACCGAGCAGGCGTGCAGCGAGCTGACCGTATTCGGGCTCTTCGGCGGTGAGTGCGGCGGCGGTGCGGATCGACAGCTGATCCAGCTCCTGCGTCGTGGCGCCGTCGTACAGACCGCCGATGGTCTTCAACGCCACGCGCAGCGGATCGACCGCGTGCAGGCCCTCGCCGCTGCGGGTTACCGCGCGAACGATCTTGTTGACGTCGACGATCTCTTGTCCGCCGTTGCGCTTGGTGACGCGCATCTGGCCGGGGTTGTGTGGGGGTGTAAGGGCAAAGGGTGTTTCTGGTGTAGCAGCGGCAGTGGCGGGCATTGAGGCTTCAGTCGTAGGTGCCGTGGCCATATCGGCTTCGGCGGAAAAAACGGGCACTTCCACACGGGCGGCAGTGCGCTCGCGCGTTACGGTGTCGAGAGGTTGCATGTCGGACGCTCCGGGCCTGGGTATCTATCAACCGCCTGCTCCCGCGCGCAGGGCTGAGGTGGCGGTTGCCGCGGTCGGTCGTGCAACAAGGCATGGACAGCCTTGTCACCCAACGCACCTCCCCGCGGAGGTCGTCACCCATCGATATGACACTCCGGCCATATCGTGTCGGCAGGTCTTCGGACTTACGGATATGGATCTCGCGATCCGCCTACTTACCCTCGCTTCCCAGCCACGTAGGCCAGTGCATGTAAGGATGTTCGTTTCCGCTTACCGCTGCGGGGCAGTCCCGGATTTACACCGGATTCCCTCAAACCACCCCCAGATATAGTTTGGGAGCGGCACCGACGGGCACAACATATCGGGCTAGTCGGGTGCGGTCAACCCAAGAGGTTGTGCATAAGCCCGTGGATAAGTCCCGCTGGGCCAAGCCGGACATGGCCTTGCACGAGCTTGTAGGAATTTTCGGTAGTCGTCGGTCCAGGCGCTGAATGCATGAAGCGATCACGGAGCCGGTTTATCTGTCCTGCTGTCAACCAGAGGGCGCTTCGAGCACGGTCGCCGGGTTGGCCTGCGAAGGGCCGGCGTCCGAGTCAGGGGGCGGTGCAGCTCGATCCCGGCATGAGCCCCCAGGGGCAGTAGCAGGCCTGGGACCTATCCGGTGGTCAGCTTCTCAGGATGCTTGATCAGATACGCACGCATCTCTGCCGCTTGCGACTTGAACTCATCCAGATCGCCGAAATGGTCGATGAAGTAGTGGATGGTGTCGTAGCGGCCGGGCAGGTTGTGGTCCATCTGGTTGCAGGCGCGCACGATGTAACCCCCCGCGAAGTCTGGGTGCCGACGGATCAGCGTATCGGCAATCGCTTCGGCTTTGTCGGGCTGGTGGGCGGCGTGGTTGTACAGGTCGCCAAGGTTGGCCATCGCGATCTGGTCGTCGGGATCTCGCTTTAGTACTGCGAGAAACGTACTTTCGGCTTCTTTGACTTTGCCGGCGCGTACGTAGGCAAGAGCAAATTGCGTACCGATGGCGTTGTCGTCTGGAAAGCGTCGCGCAGCCTGTGCGACGCTTTCGATGGCGCCACTGCTATCGCCGAGCTTGGCTATCTGTAGTGCGCGCCACTGCAGCATCTCCGCGTCGTCAGGATTGAAGCGCAGCGCTTCGGAATACAGTTCGACTGCCAAGCGCGGATCATTGTGGTTATAGGCCTCGCGGGCGAGATCGTTCAGGCTGCCATAACTGAGGTTTCCGTCAGCAGCCTGCATGAGTTGTCCGATCAGGTTGGACGTGCGTTCGCAGTCGCAAGTCGCTCGATTGACTGCCGTTCGTCCGACGATCATGCGCAGCAGTGGATTACGTGAGACCTGTGCCTTGGCTTCTCGCTGTTGTTCCCCTTCACCGCCAAATTCACTACCCCATTTCGGCTGCGCTTTATCCACCATCTGCATACGCATCGCGAAATTTGCCGGATCGACGGCTAAGCCCCTGGCTGCGGCTTGGTTCATATAGTCGTCGTCACCTGCAAAGCCGCCAGCGGAGATCATCGACGTATAAACCGGGGGCATCGCGGGTTGTAGCGTCGTCGCATGATCCAGATCCTGGCGTGCCAGGATCAGCTGTTGATTCATGCCTTTGGTTTGGTCTTCATTGAGATCACGTCCCCACCCGGTGCCTCGGGCTTGCTGTGCGGCATCGACATACTGCATGCCGCTTGCTGCGAACGCGAAGGCACTATCGGGTGATTGCTGTTTCCAGCTATCGATGACGGCTCGTGTGTGCGTGTTGGCATTATCGAAGCCGGCGTTATAAAACGCCTTATCAAGCATGCCGGGTTGTTTGGGGTCGTGTAATTGCGTATCGAGGTAACTCTGGAACGTGCGATCAACCTCAGCAGCTTTACCTTGTTGTAGCAAGGCATCGATCTCGGAAAGCGCCAGTGTGTGATAGTTACTCAGTTGGCAATACGCCACGGTAGTGTCGTCATTCCAATGCGTACCCGGCAAGCTGGGGTAGTGCAGGCAGCGCTGCAGCGGATCCGCTATGGACTCGGCTTGATGAGCTGCAGCCATGAAAGCGACGTAGTCTGTCGTGGCCAGCTTGGTGTCGTTCACGTTGTGCCACTCAAGCCAGGCCCGGAACAGAAATACCGCTGCAACTGCGACCAAGACAAAAGCGAGCGCGGCCTTCCGCCGGTTCGGCTGATCCATGCGACCGCGTGGATTGATGCGATCACGATTCGAGTAATCCATGTGACTCCCCTTATCCCTGGTCCCGCAAGTTAGCTGGGGTGCGCATCGCGATCAATATGCGCAATCGATAGGGAGGGTGAAGTGGAGCATGCATGCCTCTTGTTCCACTTTATGCGAGCGCTATGCTTGAACTCGTTTCACGGAGATCGCTATGCCTGTTGCAGAAAGCTACGTTCACGGTGCCAGTGCCAAGGCTTTGTTGGGCGATACCGTGGGTTCGCTGCTCGATCGCATCGCGATGGCATACCCTGACCGCCCCGCCTTGGTCGTACGTGCGCAGCATGCGCGCATGAACTATCGCGAGTTCCACGCTGAAGTCGAACGTATCGCGGCGGGCTTACTTACGTTGGGCTTACAGCGTGGCGACCGGGTGGGTATCTGGGCACCGAATCGGGCCGAATGGGTATTGCTGCAGTTTGCGGCACCCAAGGCGGGTTTGATCCTGGTGAACATCAATCCGGCTTATCGTGCGCATGAGTTGGAGTACGCGCTCAACAAAGTGCAATGCCATACGCTGGTGTTGCCGCGTCGCTTCAAGACCTCGCGCTATTTGGACATGCTGCAGGAGTTGGCGCCCGAATTGATGCACGCGATGCCAGGTGTTTTGCAGTGCGAACGTTTACCGCATCTGCGCGAAGTGATCTTGCTGGATGATGACGCGGCGCCAGGCACGCGTAGCTGGCAACAGCTGGCTGCATTGGGCCATGCGGCGGCAATCGAGCAACTGCATGTGGCAGAACGCGCGCTTGGCTTTGATGATCCGGTGAATATCCAGTTCACCTCCGGCACCACTGGCGAGCCGAAGGGCGCCACGCTGACCCACCACAACATCATCAACAACGGCTATTTCATCGGCGAGGCGATGCGCCTTACCGAGCAGGATCGCCTGTGTATCCCGGTACCGTTCTATCACTGCTTCGGCATGGTGCTCGGCAATCTGGCCTGCGTGACGCATGGTGCATGCATGGTGATTCCGGGCGAGGGGTTCGATGCTTTGGCAACGTTGGAGACCGTGGCGGAGGAGCGCTGCACCGGTTTGCACGGTGTGCCGACGATGTTTATCGCCGAGCTGGAACATCCGCAATTTCATCGCTTTGATCTGAGCAGTTTGCGCACCGGCATCATGGCCGGCTCTCCATGCCCGATCGAGGTGATGCGTCGCGTGGTCGGCGAAATGCATATGGCCGAGGTGACCATCGCCTACGGTATGACCGAAACCAGCCCGGTGAGTTTCCAGACGGTGCCGGATGATCCGCTGGAGAGGCGTGTCGCCACGGTGGGGCGCATCCACCCGCATGTCGAGGTGAAGCTGGTCGACGAGCAGGGCAGAACCGTGCCGCGCGGCAGCACCGGTGAGTTGTGCACGCGCGGTTACTCGGTGATGCTTGGCTACTGGGGTGACGAGGTGCGCACGCGTGAAGCCATCGACGAAGCCGGCTGGATGCATACCGGTGATCTTGCAACGATCGATGACGATGGCTATTGCACCATCGTGGGTCGCCTGAAGGACATGATCATCCGCGGCGGCGAGAACGTGTATCCGCGCGAGATCGAGGAATTCCTCTACTCCCATCCCAAGGTGCAGGACGTGCAAGTGTTCGGTGTGCCGGATAAGAAGTTCGGCGAACAGGCGTGCGCGTGGATACGCTTGCGCGAGGGTGTTACCGCGACCGAGGCGGAGATTCAGGATTATTGCCGGCACCATCTTGCGTACTACAAAGTGCCGCACTACGTGCGCTTTGTGGGCGAGTTTCCGATGACGGTAACCGGCAAGGTGCAGAAGTACCGCATGCGCGAGGCGATGATCGAGGAGCTGGGCGCGCAGTGATGCCGCTATGCCCGACATGGGGCACGCGGAAGTACTGAGCCGATTCCTGCTATTGCAGATGTTGCAGGCGGTTACGTGGATTGCGAAAGGCCACGACAGTGGCGATCAGGCCGCAAAGTGCTGCAAACGACAACCACAACCCGGGGGCGGCTTTGTTGCCGGTGTGATGGATCAGCCATTGCGAGATGGCCAGGCTTGAGCCGCCGAGTGTGGTCGCCAGGCTGTAGGCCAGCGAGAAGCCAGTGGTACGCACCTCGACTGGCATGATCTCGGTGAGCGTCACCACCAGCGCGCCGTTGTAGCTGGCGTAGATGAAGGACAACCACAATTCCACGGCCAGCAATCGATCGAAGCCTGGCGCGGCCACCAGCCAGTGCAGTACCGGATAGGCGCTGAAGAGTGCCAGCAGCGTGCAGGTGAGCAACAGCGGGCGGCGACCGATGCGATCGGACAGCGCACCCATCAACGGCAGCCACACGAAATTCGATACGCCCACGCACAGCGTCACCACAAACACATCGACCTGCGACAGTCGCAATACCTCGACGCCAAACGTCGGGGTGTATGCCGTGATCAGGTAGAACGACACCGTGGTCATCATAACCAGCGCTACACCGAGCAGCACGATGCGCCCATTCGCCAGCATCGAACGGTAGATCTCGTCGACGCTGGGGCGGTGGCGTGCGAGAAACGCCTCGGTCTCTTCCAGTGAGCGACGGATCAGGAACAGGAACGGCACGATCAGACAACCGATCAGGAACGGCACGCGCCAGCCCCAATCCGACATCACCGCCGGTGGCAGCCAGTATTGCAACAGCAAGCCAAGCAGGGCCGCGAACACCACCGCGACCTGCTGGCTGGCCGACTGCCACGCGCAATAGAAACCACGATGACCGGGTGTGGCGATCTCGGCCAGGTAGACCGATACGCCGCCCAGCTCGACGCCCGCCGAGAAGCCCTGCAACAAACGCCCCGCCAGCACCAGCAGCGGGGCCAGCACGCCGATCGTGGCGTAACTCGGCACCGCAGCTACCAGCAGTGTGCCGATAGCCATCAGGCCCAAGGTGAGAATCAGACCGCGGCGACGCCCGTGATGATCGATATAGGCGCCAAGCACAATCGCGCCGACTGGCCGCATCACAAAGCCGGCCGCAAACGCGAGCAGGGTGAGCAGTAGCGAGTTGTACTTGTTGTGACTGGGGAAGTACGTGCTAGCGATGGCCGGGGCGTAATACCCATAGACCATGAAGTCGTACATTTCCAGAAAATTGCCGCTGACCACGCGGATGATCGCCTTGAAGCTGTCACGGCGGGAGCGTGGCGACGTAGCGTTGATCATTGAGGATTCATTTCCGAGGTGACGTGGGTGCCTGCCACGCTGATGGATGCAACCATAGTGGTGAATTCATGCGCGAACCGATGCACGTCACCCGGCCAGCGTGCGGAAAGGTAATGGCCATCGCACACGATGAACGCAGGGGTGTCATCGCCATCGTTATCGCGGGCAAGGCCCGATGTCTTGCGGCGGTAATGTGCGGCATCCTTCGGCACATCGAGAAAATCGCCTGGACTGGCGAGTGCGCGCGTGACCTCTTGTTGCACCGACATGTAACCGGCCGGCTGGCCAGGTTGCTCCATGTACGTCCGGTAGTAATTCGGATCCCAGAAGCGGGTGATGCGCGTCAGTGACCACGCTGACTTTTCCAGTGCCCAGGTGAGTGCTGTGGTGCGACGTCCGTAGAGTGCCGAACGTCCATCGGCGCCTTTGCTGCGCGCGGCCAATAGCACGCCATAGCAGATCGCGGCGACCGGCTTGTTGGCAGCAAAGAACGCAGCCACGTAAGCCTGCAGCACGGGGCTTTCCAGATACTCGCGCATGCCGCGCGCGCAGTGCCCGCCAGGTAGCAGTAAGCCATCGAACGCGGAGGGATCGACAGCATCCCAACGCAACGGCGTGCGAAACGCAGGGGCTTGCAACATCTGCGTGTGGTCAGCGCGTGCATCGCTATGCGCGCGCAATAACAGGCCGAACAGTGGCAGGCGGCGCAGGCCGGGAATCCAACCCCATGGGTCCAGGCCTTGGCCGCTCAGCATCAACGGATCGGCGACCGCTATCTGGCCATCCGGTGTGGCGAACAGTATGTGATGTCCTGCCTGCGTGAGCACACGCCACGGCACGGCGACTTCGCTGGGATCGTAGTCTGCGCGTGGTAGCGGGATCAGCACGGTAGCCACGACTGCTATCCAGACCTCAATGTTTCGCGTTTTGCGACTTCGCGTGCTGCGGCATGCTGAAATCGATTTCGATCGTATAAGGCGACGGTTTCGCCGGTGGGGCCGGCAAGGCCCAGGTGGCGAACTGCCCGGCGAGGCAGGTGGCGACAGGTGTTGGCGGAAGTACTTCGATGCGCGTCGGCTTGCCGTTGGCCTGCACGTCGGCCACCAGGGTAAACGGTGACCTGTCCGCGGGCTCATTGCTGGTAATGCAGCCTTTCAGTGCGTCCGTGGTCGGGTCGCCGATCTTGCTCCACAACGCTTTCTGGTAGGCCGGGCCGGTGGGGCCGGCTTCAATCATCTTGCCCTGCATGACGCGATCGCCGAATGAATTATCGACAGCCGCAGGCGTGGCACCTAGCAGCAGGGTGAGAGCGAGAACAGCGGACATGCGTGGCTCCGAAAGTGGTTCGCATCCGCACGGTAGCAGTTCATTGCAGTGCAGACCAAAAACGGTACGTCACGCAAGGTCGTAGGTTGGTGGTGAGCCTGCGAACCCCAACGCCGGAATGATCGGCAATGTTGGGGTTCGCAAGCTCACCGCCAACCTACACATTCGGATGCTGGCGTGAGCGCATGCCGACGTGCGTGTGCAGCCAATCCGCCACGGCGATTGCGGGCAATGGACGTGCAACGTGAAAGCCCTGCACTTCGTCGCAGGCCATATCCAGCACGGCATCGTAGATTCGCGCGGTTTCCACCCCTTCGACTACTACGCGGAAACCCAGGTCGCGGGCGAGGTCCGCCACCGAGCGCACAATCGCTGCGTCGTGACGGCTGGCATCGATGGAGCGCACGAACGACTGATCGATCTTCAGACTGGTGGCGGGCATCTGGCGCAGCGAGGCGAGATTGCTATAACCCGTGCCGAAGTCATCGATGGCGATACCGGTACCGAGCTCGCGAATCGCCGCCAGATAGCGACGCGTCGCATCACTGTGTTGCATCAACGTGCTTTCGGTGAACTCCAGTTCCAGCATGCGTGGATCTACTCCGTGACGCGCGGTAGCGGACTCCAATCGGGTGACGAGATCAGCACCGAAATCCGCACTGGAGACATTGAGCGAGAGCCGGATATCCAGGCCACTTCGCTGCCAAGCCGCTAATTGCGCGACGCCGTGGTCGAGTACCCATTCCGTGAGTGCACGCATCAGCCCGGCTCGCTCGGCTAGCGTGATGAACTCGCCCGGCAGGATCTGACCGAGTGTGGGGTGATGCCAGCGAGTTAGCGCCTCTAGCGCCACACAGCGGCCGGTATCGAGATCGACGCGGGGCTGATAGTACAGATCCAACTCGGCACGCTCGGTGAGCGCTGCGGCCAATTCCGTGACCAGGAAAAATTCTTGCCGATGACGCTCATCCTGCTCGCGTTCGTACACCACCCAGCCACGAGCACTGCCTTGTGCGGCGTGCGAGGCACTCATGACCAGCCGTAGCGGATCGCCTCCTCGCAGCTCGTTAGCCCCCACCCTGAGCAGCCCTACGCCTGGCTGCAACGTGAGTGGGATGCCCAGGCAATCGAAGGGGCGGCGCAAACAAGCCACCAGCTCGTCCAGACGGTCAGCATCGATATGGCCATGCGCATCGGTCAGCAATACCGCAAGCCGCGTCACGCCGACTTGGTACAGGCGCATGTTCGGTGCTAACCAGGTCTGTACCCGGGCTGCGACGGCGCGCATGAGTTCATCGGCATAGGCGTGACCCATGGCGCGTACGAAGGCATTGAAGCGTTCCACCGGAGCGACTTCGATGGCGGTGAGCCATGCGTTGTCGGCACCGCCATGCATGTGTGCACGTAGATCTTCGAAGAACGCGTTGCGATGCGGTAGCTGGGTGACGGGATCGGTGCGGCCGAGGTAACTGCGCAGCACGATACCGGTGCCAGCCAATGACGCCGCATCACGCAGAGCCGAGCGTTCGCGCTCGCCCAACTCGGTGCGTGGGATGCGGTCCATCACGCAAAGCGCGCCGATCTGCTGATCGGTCAAGGAGAACACCGGTTCGCTGGCGAAGAAGCGTATCGGGGAAGGTGACGATTCCGCTGCGAACATGGCGTGACGAAAACGCTCGTCATCCTGGGTGTCGAGAACCACCTCGGTCGTGCTGCGTCGGGCGGCCTGCAGGTAGACCGGTGCTGGCGTTTCGAAGGTGTGTGCCGGGTTTCCGGCATCGGTGGTGTACCAGTAGGCGCTGCCGTCGTGCAGCACCAATGCAACCAGTGGCACGTTGAGCGAGCGTGCGGCGAGGCGCGCTACCGAATCAAAGCCGGGTACCGCAAAGCGGTCGGCTGATTCCGCGCCATCTGCCGCGGAGGTAGGTCGATGATCGTCCAGCGTCGAACCTGAGCTAAGCCCCGGCGTCGTATGCATCGCGAATTCACCCCTGTCAGGAACATCATGATTCCCAGCACGCAGGCTACTGCGGCGGGCGGGGTGGGGCAATGTGCCCAACACGAACGGGGTCTGAAGCTCGTCATTCCGGCCTACGCC
>JBARCX010000281.1:0-1917 GCA_049794535.1 Rhodanobacter sp. | reverse complement strand
CGGCCATACGCACTCTGGGGCAATTCTGGGCCGTACTGAATCAACCGCCCGAGCAAGGGGCGGGCTAGCATGGGTTTGGCCAGAATGGATTAGACCGGGTTTGAATCAATCGGATTTGAATAGATCAGGGCCGATAGGATCAGAATAGGCTTAAGCCGAACGACTGATTCAAGTCGAGCCGATTCAAGTTGAGCCAGCTTAAGTTGAGTTAGTTCAAGCCGAACCAGTTCAGATCGAACTGGTTCAAACCGCATCCATGCGGAGGGGACGGACGTAAGCGGGATGGATCCCACTGGATTGAATCTGATAGTGGAATACGTCGCGCATGCCAGATAAGTTGAATAACGCCAGTCTGCCGCTTCCGATACGAGTGCTGCAGGTCGAAGACAGCGCACCTGATGCTGAGCTGATTCTTGCCGAACTGGATGCGGATGCGCTCGTTTACGAATCCACGCTCGTTGATAGCGAGGCTGAGTTCATTGCCGCGTTGGAAGCGTTTCAACCGCATATCGTGCTATCCGACCTCAGCATGCCGGGATTCTCTGGACAGCGTGCCTTGGCCTTGCTGCGTGAGCGCAATGAGGAATTGCCGTTTATCTACGTTTCCGCGACCTTGGGTGAGGAGGCCGCGATTGAGGCACTGCGCAACGGTGCTACCGACTACATACTCAAACAAAACCCGGCACGCTTGGCCAGTGCGGTGCGTCGCGCCTTACGTGAGGCGGATGCGCAGCGTGCACGGCGACGCGCCGAGGCCGAGTTGATCCGCGCCCAACGCTTCGAAAGTCTTGCGATGCTCGCCGGCGGACTCAGCCATGACTTGCGCAATCTGTTGCAGCCACTGTTGCTGGCGGGTGACAGCCTGCAGGACTACCAAGCCGACCCACGACTCGAACGACTTGGCACGCTGGTACGCGATTGTGGTCGACGTGGGCTAGAGATGGTGCAGTCGATGTTGTCTTTTGCCCGCGGTGCACGGCGAGCGGAACAAGTCCGTTTAGGCGCGCTGCTCGATGCATTGGCTCTGCTGCTACAGGGCAGCGTGCCACGTTCGGTGCGGTTGGATATCGACGTAGTGGACCAAGAGTTGAACTTCGAGGGCAATCACACCGAATTGCAGCAGTGTCTGCTCAATCTATGTATCAACGCGATCCAGGCGATGCCCGCCGGTGGCGAGCTTCGCATCATGACGGGACGTGTCACGCTCGCTCAGGATTTCTTCGAGAATGATGATGAGGCGCGGCCGGGCGATTATCTGAAATTAACGGTGGCCGATACCGGTAGTGGCATGTCGTTGGAAGTGCAGCAGCGTTTGTTCGAGCCTTTTTTCACGACTAAAGAGGGCGGCACCGGGCTGGGTTTATTGTCCTGCCAACGTATTGTGGCCAGTCACAACGGCGTGATGCGAGTGGATAGTGCGCCGGATAAAGGCACGCGTTTCCACCTTTACCTTCCCATGGCCGCGCCGACGAGCGAGGAGGGCGAGGTCTACGATGACGAGCATTTGCACGGCGAGGCTGAGCATCTGTTGGTGGTGGCGGAAGAGGCTGGTCAGTTGTCGCTGCTGGTCGACGTGCTGGATGCGTGGGGCTATCAGGTTCACGCCAGCCAGAGCGGGACGGCCGCGCTGCAATGGATTGAAGCGGGTGGCTTGCCAGACCTGGTGGTGATGGATGCCGACATGAGTTTGTTTACGGGAGCACGAACGCTTGCTGCGCTTGTCGAGCACGGCTATCGCCGAAACGTGGTGTTACTGAATCGCCCTGGTGCTACGTCGGAGTTGGACGAATTGCCCGTGCCGGAACAGCTGTTTCGATTGGATAAGCCCGTGGCCACCCACGAGCTGTTGCGCATGGTGCGTGTGGCGTTACGAGCGCAGCCGGACTAGACGTACTAGCCGTCATAACGGTAGCGAAG
>JBARCX010000280.1:0-25366 GCA_049794535.1 Rhodanobacter sp. | reverse complement strand
TCCGTACGCACTGGCTGAGTACAGTACGGCCAACCCGGCCATCAAGCCGGAGAAAGCGACCAATTTCACCTTCGGTGTGGTGGTGCAGCCGACCAGCTGGTTGAATGCATCACTGGACTACTACAACATCAAGAAGAGCAACGTTATCGTTGGTCCGGATTTCAGCGATGCGGTTAACCAGTACTACGCCAACAACGGTGTGATTACGATTCCGGGTGTGACGGCGATTCAGGATATTCCGGATCCGGCAGCACCAAACGCACTGCCGCGGGTGATTGAACTGGTCGGTGAATACACCAACGCGAACTACCTGAAGACCGACGGTCTCGATCTTGACCTGCAAGCGCACTTCGACTTCGGCAATGGCTGGCATTACATCAGCGAACTGCAAGGTACCCAGATCTTCCAGTGGTATCTGGTCGAACCGAATGGTACGAAGCAAACCTACGTAGGTACCCAGGGTCCGTACAACTTGTCCTCAGGCGCCGGCACCCCGCGTACCAAGGGCTCGTGGTCGAACACGATTGAGTACGGCCCAGTGACGGTTACCGGCACGGTGTACTACACCAGCAGCATGGCGGAGATTGGCGAGGATCTCGGTTACTACCCGGGCTCGTGCGAGGCGCTTAATGCAAGCGGTGCTTTCTTCCCGTCCAACTGCCGTACCGGTTCGTTCACAGACTTCGACCTGACCGCCAGCTATGCGATCAACAGCCACATCAGCATCACCGGTTCGATCATGAATGTGTTCAATCGCGAACCGCCTTTCGATCCAGCTAACTATGCAGCTATCAACTACAACCCGACCTATGCGTATGCCGGCATTGTGGGTCGGTTCTACAACCTGGGCATCAAGGTGAAGCTGTAAGTTACCGCTAGTAGTTAGTGCAACATCGGAGCGGCGCGTCGATCATCGGCGTGCCGTTCTGCTTTATGTGGCGGAGGAATCGTGGGTCCGACTAGTCGTTACGTGCGATGTCGATAACAATGTGGTCATGCCTGTCTTATTTCCGACGACTGAACGCGTATGCTGAGCCGCCTATGGTTCGGCTTCTTTCTGGTAGCAGCAGTCGCTGCGCTGGCGCGCTGGTTGCTCGGCGGCGATGAGGGGGTGTTCGCGGCCATCGTTGTCTCGCTGTTCGACATGGCCGACTTATCGGTGAAAGTGATGCTGCTGCTGTTCGGCACGCTCACGCTATGGCTGGGCTTTCTTGGTATCGCCGAGCGTGCCGGGCTGGTCGGTTGGCTGGCACGTGCGTTGGGGCCGTTGTTTGCGCGGTTGATGCCTGGCGTGCCGCGTGGGCATCCGGCGATTGGCCTGATCACGATGAATTTCGCGGCCAATGCCTTGGGGCTGGATAACGCGGCTACACCGATTGGCTTGCGTGCGATGCGCGAGTTGCAGACACTCAACCCCTCCACGGATACCGCGAGCAACGCGCAAATCCTGTTTCTGGTACTCAACGCGTCGTCGCTGACGATCTTGCCAGTGACCGTGTTCGTATACCGCGCACAGGCAGGGGCACATGACCCCACGTTGGTATTCCTCCCCATTCTGTTGGCACACTTCGCCGCCAACCTTGCCGGTTTATTGTCGGTGGCGTACATGCAGCGACTGAAGTTGTGGGACCCGGTGGTGATGGCATGGCTGGGTGGTGGCGCGTTATTTCTCGGAGGCTTTATCGCGTTGCTAGCCTCATTGACGGCAGTAGCCTTAGCCTCGATTTCTGCGCTACTTGGCAACCTGATGTTGTTCGGTACCATCATCCTGTTTCTGTGTGCAGGCGCGTGGAAACGTGTGCCGTTGTTCGAGAGTTTTATCGACGGTGCCAAGCAGGGCTTCGATGTGGCCAAGGATTTGCTGCCTTACCTGATCGCGATGTTGTGTGCGGTTGGCGTATTGCGCGCGTCCGGTGCCCTGGATTTCGCACTCGATGGCGTGCGTTGGTTAGCTCAGCATGCAGGGCTCGATACCCGTTTCGTTGACGCTTTGCCGACCGCTTTGGTCAAGCCATTCTCGAGTAGCGCGGCGCGTGCGATGCTGATCGAGACCATGCACCACTCCGGTGTCGATAGTTTCCCTTCATTGCTGGCTGCCACCTTCCAGGGAAGCAGTGAGTGCACGTTCTACGTTGTGGCCGTCTATTTCGGCGCGGTGGGCATCAAGTATGTGCGCCACACGGTGGGCTGTGCGTTGTTGGCCGACCTGGCCGGTGTGCTGGCTTCGATGGCTGTGTGTTACTGGTTTTTCGGTTGATTTACCCGAAGCTATTCATCACAGCCAGTAGCATGCGCCTATATCTTTCGGTCTACATCTGGATTGGGCTGGAGCGTATTCACGCAGGCTTCTCGCGCGCTGGGCGGTGATGTGTTTTCGATCTACAGGTTTTCTAAGGGGAAAACGATATGCGCATGGGTTTGGCCGCCAACTTTCTTCATCACAATCATGACGAGGCGGCATTGTTTCGTTGGTTGCGTACGTGCGAAACGGGTATCCGTGAGCTGAATATGGGGCTGCATGCGGTGGGGCGTACGTATGACGCCATCAACCGCGTCGGTCTGCTGGCTGAGTATCCCGGCTTGGTGCGCTATCCCTATGGTCGCGAAGGCGGGTTGATGAAACTCGTGGCGGAGGTGGTGGGCTTGCAGGATTCAGGCCGCGTGCTCGATGGGGCCATCTATCTGATCCATCCGGTCAATCCTTCCTCGATATTTCCCGAGGCGCTGGCGCTCAAGCGGCAATGCGTGATTCACCACAAGCCATTCATTTCCACCGTCGCTGCGGCTCGCGATTGGGTGGAAGTAGAGCGCATACATGCGGGCTTGGTGCCTGATGCGAATGCCGATGGCTTCCATGCTTTGGAGACACAGACATTAGCCTTGATTGCGCATGATGCGATGAAGCCGAAAATGTTGGCGTATGCGGCGGAGCATTTCGATCTGTTGTCACGTTTCATGCACCGCGTCGCAACCGGCACTACGGGAAAACAATTGAACGAGTTGGCCTGGAGTCGTGGCTGGCCCGCTGATCGAGCATGGGTACAGCGTTATCAGAGTGGTCCGATGGGCGGCGACGCACAGATCGCCGATCTCGTGCTGGAGCGGCGCTGCCAACGCGTGGTCTTCTTTGAGGATCCGCATGTGGCACGCCAGCACGAGGCGGATATCCAGCTACTCGAGCGGGCCGTCACCACGGTGACTGACGAAGCCATTTGTATGAATACGCCACGGATGGCTTCGCGCTGGGCATTCGCCGCGCGATGGCGCGCGACGCAGCGCGCATGCTAGAAGACAACACATGTGCCTGATTGCATTCGCTTGGCAAAAACACCCGCGCTGGCGCTTGTTGTTGGCGGGTAATCGCGACGAATTCCACGCGCGACCCAGTGCGCCGCTCGCGCGCTGGCATGATCTGCCGATTCTAGGCGGCCGGGACCTGGAGGCGAGCGGCACTTGGCTCGGCGTCACGGACACAGGGCGATGCTGCGTCGTCACCAATGTGCGCGATCCACGTGATCCGCAGCACGGCACATCGCGCGGGCTGTTGGCGACCGATTACCTCGCCGGCGCGATGGATGCATCCACACATGCACATGCCCTGCTCGAAACCGCGGCAGACTACCGACCCTTCAATTTGCTCACCTTCGATGCCATGCATGCGTTCTACTTGGGTAATCGCCCTGCGCCACGGGCCGAGGCCGTTACGCCCGGCGTGCATGGCCTATCGAACGCTGACTTCAATACGCCCTGGCCCAAGACGCGTGCGTTGATGGAGCGTTTGCAGGCTTGGTTGGACACCGGCGACGAAGACAATTTCGAGCCGCTATTCGATGCGCTTGCCGATGAGCGGCAGGCACCGGATGAGCTGCTGCCCGACACTGGGGTGGGGCTGGAGCGGGAGCGCTGGCTATCTTCGGCGTTTATCCGGGGTGAGCTATACGGCACGCGTGCAAGCACGATCGTAGCGATGGGGCATGATGGTGCCGGGCGCATCGTCGAACGTCGTTTTGGCCCGCTGGGTCGATTCGACGGCCAGAGCGAGCTGGCGTTTTCGGCTCAATCTTCCGGAAAACTACCGTCGAGGTAATACCAGCGACCGTCTTCGCGTACGAAGCGGCTGATCTCGTGCATGCGCTGCGCCTTGCCACCGCCATGGCGCAGTCGGGCGATGAACTCGACGGTAGCGTGGTCGCCATCGGTCTCGTGTCGTTTTACATCGAGGCCGAGCCAATTCGGTGCAGGCTGCTGCGCGCCAAGGTTTAGGCTGGATGGACGTGTGCTGGCGTGCCAGGTGGCAAGCAAGTAGTCCTCACGTTTGAGCACATACGCGCTGTAACGTGAACGCATCAGCGCTTCGGCGCTGGTGGCTATCGCGCCGTCATGCAGCAGGCCGCAGCAGTGTGCATAGCCGGCGTGGTTGCCGCAGGGGCAGGGAGTGAGCGTGTCGATGGATCTCATGGCGACGTTGTAGCGCGTTCCGCATGCATTGCGCCACGTTGCCAGATGCGGCAGCGGTTGTTTGCCGGCATTACGACATCGTCGATCAAGGTGAAGCCTGCGGCGGTAGCCAACGCATCCACGGCTTCGGCATCGCGGATGCCCATGTGCGCGCCGCGCGCTTTCAGCCACTGGTCGAAGTCGGCATTGCTCTCGCTGGTGTAGCGACCGTCATGGTTGAACGGGCCGTAGATCACGAGCACGGCGTTAGCTGTCGTGACCGAAGGTAAGGTCGCGAACAACTGAATGACCTCATGCCACGCCATGATGTGCAGCGTGTTTGCGCTGAATACCGCGTCGTAGGTCTGCAATGGCCACGTACCCATAACATCCAGCTCGATGGGCGGCGGAGTATTGAGCAGGGCGGCCTCATCCAGCCAGGCGCGAATGCCGGGCAGTTGCTCGGCGCGGTCTGCGCATTGCCAACTCAGTTGCGGTAGCGCGGCGGCAAAATGCACGGCGTGCTGGCCGGTACCACTGCCGATCTCCAAGGCTTGGCTGCGGCCGACGAAATACTTGCGCAACACGGCCAGAATCGGCTCGCGGTTGCGTTCGCAGGCGGGCGCGAAGGGTTTATCCATCCGGACCTCAGAGTGCAGCGACGATCAGACCGGACGGCCGCGCAGCACGCGAGCGGGCAGCATCAGAATCGCACCGAGGAACGCGAACACAGCACCCACGGTGATGCCGACCAATCGCAGCGGCAGGCAGATCAACCAGATGATCGGGTAAAGCACCAGCGCCAGCAGCGCGAGCGGCCAGCAGAACACCAGTAATAGCAGCCAAAGCAGGAAGCCAGCCATGGGTTGTCCTCGGCATGTTGAAGTATGGCGGTGACTCTAGCGCACGTTGTGGCGTGCGCGTAGATGACTCCCGCCACGGTATTCAGCTCATCGGATTAACGCCGATCAGCCACAGGTGCAGCCAGAGCGCGAACACCACCCAGGCGATGACGCCAGCCAGTACGGTGAATACGTCTCCCTTGAGCGTACCGGCCGGGTAGGTAGTGCCGGCCAGCCGGTCGCGTCGGCGCGAGGCGGCAAACAGTACAGTCGCCCACACCAGGAATGCACCGAACAGCACCACGTCATGCAACATGCCGGTGGCGAGCAGATGGCCGAATGCCCATGTCTTCACGGCCACTACCTGCGGGTGATGGAGTCTCGCCTTGATGTGATTGCGCGGCACGCGCGCCGCAGCCAACAGGACGAATGCGATCAACATGAACAGCGCATTGAGGTGGCGTAGCCACAGCGGTGGCGTGTACAGCAGCACGGGTTGATGCCGTGCCATGCCAAAGCCCCAGCAGATCAGCACGAAGCCGATAATGGCCACCAGCGCGTACACCCCCTTCCAGCGCTTCAGCCCGAGCCGGGCGATCTGCCGGGTGCGCCAGCCATCCGCGAAGATGCGCAGCGAATGCAAACCGAGAAAGATCACCAGACCGAGGATAAGCACGGGCATGACGGTTACCTTTGGGGTAGCGGTGCCCGGAGTATAGGCGGCTTTTCATTCGGCCGAATGATGCAACCGGCCGCTCGATTGGAACCCTTCTCCCTTTGGGAGAAGGTGCCAGTAGGCGAATGAGGGTTCGGTCGAGGGGAGTGGCGGACGACGGCGCAAGTCCGAACCCTCACCCCAACCCCTCTCTCCCACAGGGACTACCTTCGGGTCGCCAGGGGGAGAGGGACTCAGTCTGCGGTGTCAGGCGATGTGTTCGATCTTGATGACGAAAGCTACCGCACCATCGAGCAACGTAAATCGGTCGGCTGTAGGCCGCCACGCATCACCCGCATGCAGGGTGCCATCCGTCGTGTCGATGGTGCCATGTGCGGCATAGACCAGCACGGTTGCCGGATCGAGCAGGCAGGTGCCTGGCGTTCGCTGCACGTGCAATTCGCCACGCGCATGCGCACGGCGCACCATCAGGTTGAAATCACGGGTGGGGCCATGGACAAGGGCCACGGCAACCTGCGCTTCACCCGGGAACATGAAAGGTTCGAAAGGGGTATGCAGTGCATGCACGCGGCCATCGTCCAGCGTCATCGTGAAGCCGGCGCCTGCGAGTAGTGCAATCGTGCGGTCGATACCAGGGAACGCGGAAAATGGAGCCGCACTGTCGACTTCGGCCACGCTGACACGCCACAGAAAATGGTCGCTGCTGGCACCCGATGGATGGACGGCTATTTCGCGAGTACTGCCAAGACCGTTCTTCCACGGCTGCGGCAAGCAATCCTGCTGGCGAATGATCATGCGGTGCGCTCGATGACACGTTGAAAGGGCGGCAGCGCCTTGAGCATGCCGGTGCCGTAGCGTTTGGTGACCACGCGACGATCGAGCAGCACGATGCGGCCGCGATCGCTCTCGCTGCGGATCAGGCGGCCGCAATACTGGGTGAGCAGGCGCGTGGCTTCGGGCACGCTCACTTCGATGAAGGGGTTACGCCCACGTGATTCCAGCCACTCGGCATAGGTGGCGCCCACCGGGTCGGTCGGTACGGCAAAGGGCAGCTGCGTGATGACCACGGTTTCGCAAAGTTTGCCGGGCAGGTCCAAGCCTTCGCCGAACGAGGCGAGGCCGAACAAGGTGCTGCCTTTGCCGGCTTCGATATCGACGATGTGTTCGGCGACCAATTGCGATTTGCCGAGCGAGCCTTGCGCACGCACCTTACGCACGTGTTCGATCGGCAGCTTTTGCAGCACCCGATCGAGCTTGGCGCGCGAGGTGAATAGCACCAGGTTGCCGGCGTTCCAGTCGAGATTCGCGGCAAGCCAATCGCTGATCTCTTGCGCGTGCTCCTCGCGTGCATCCGGCATGGAGCTCATCGCAGGTACTTCCAGCCGAGCCTGCGCTGCGAGGTCGAACGGTGAGGGCAGGCTGAGCGTTACCGCATCATCCGGTAGCCCCACCGCATCGGCGAAGCCCCGGAAATTACCGCCTGCGCTTAAGGTGGCCGAGGTCATCACCACGCCGCTGGCGTTGCCCCACAACACGTTGCGTAGCAAGCCGCCAGCAGAGACCGACGAGGCATGGCACACCAATTGTTGATCGTTGGCCAGGGTGACCCAGCGGGCCAGGGGCGGCGCGTTCTCGGCGTCGCTGGTCGACCATGCGCGCCAGGTGCTGGCCTGTTTGTCGATGCGTTCCAGCGCCATGCCCAGTTCGCGCGAGAGTGCTTCCTGGGTGGGGCCAGCCTCGCTCATCTCCACCACGGCGCGGCGCACGGCGCCCAGCCAGCGCTGCACTTCGGCCGTAAGCAGAAAGAGTACGTGTGCGTGCTGTACCCATGCCTCTGGCAACTGGCCCAGCGAGCCGCGGTACATCGGTTCGGTCTCGGCTGGATCGGGCAGCCAACCGAGGCGGATTTCTTTTTCCAGCTCTTCGACGGCGTCGCTCAGTTCCTGCAGTTTCGCGTCGCCAACGTCGAGCGTGAGCTTGCCCAGCGTTTCCTTATCGGTGAGCGAGTAGGCCGCGTGCACCTGTCGGCCGAGACGGCTGAGCTGGCGCACCGTGGCCGTCATGTAGACCTCGGACGCGCCACGGTCGATCGCCTTGCTGGGCACATGGTGCCCTTCATCGAAGATATACAGCGTCTCGTCGGGCTTGGGCAGGATCACGCCACCGTAGCTGTCCTGCCCGCTGGACATGGTGAGGTCGGCCAGTACCAGGTCCTGATTGGCCACGATGATGTCGGCGTCCCCAATGGCGCGACGTGCGGCAAACAGCGGGCAGGGCATGAAGTAGGCGCAACGCCGACCCGTGCAGCCACCGGAGGTGGTGGTGATCATCGGGCGCAGCAGGTCGCTGACCGGTTCCGGCGCGCTATCGATATCGCCGTTCCATTCCTGTTTGTCGAAGGCGCTGGCGAGTTTCGACAGCGCTTTTTTGTCGCGCTCTTGCGGGGGCTTCGACCACAGCGCCAGGTCCGCGTCGACGCCGGTCAGCCCCATCTGAGCGGAATCGGCCAGGCTGTTGCTGGCGATGCGCAGATTGCGCAGGCACAGGTAACGGCCCATGCCCTTGGCCAATGCCACCTTGGCCTCGGTACCGTTGAGCTTGAGATAGAGCGGGATATCACGTTCCACCAACTGTTCTTGCAACGCCACGGTGGCGGTGGCGATCAGCAGCTTTTTCTTCTGCGCACGCGCCACTTCCATGCCTGCGATCAGATAGGCCATGGATTTGCCGGTGCCGGTGGGCGCTTCGATCACCGCTGCGCCGCCGACTTGCGCCAGCGCTTTGGCCACCTCGGCGATCATCTTTCCCTGCGATGCACGCGCGCGAAAGCCCGGCAGGCCGTCTTTCAAGCGGGTGTACGAGGCGCGGATGGCGTCCTTGATGGTGTCGGTGAGCATGGTTTAGCCGTAGAGCCTGTTGGTAGTCTCCCCGTAGCCCGCGCCGGGAACTGTTTGCGCGCAGGGCAAGGAAGAAGGAGTGAATGTACGTCAGTACATGATCGAGTGATGACGAGGTCCTGTGTGCAAACAGACCCGGCCCGTAGGGCTGCGGGGAGACTACCAACAGGCTCTCAGTGGGTCAGTGATTTTAGCGGGCTGGGCGGGCGAGCGTGGGTCCGTTGTCGGGACGGTTTTGGGTGGCTTGCTCGCCTCCCAGGCATCTGTAGGAAAAACAGTCGGCTGCGCGATAACATGCGGACGGGGATGGGCGCGGGCGTCATGCTTCGTTCCAGAGATCGGGTGTCCCACAGGGGGGAACATCGAGCCATGAGCCAACAGCGTGTCCTGCGCAGCGAGGCCTTGAGCGAAACGGCGCAGCTCGCGTGGCTGGGGCGTCTGATCGGTGCGATTACGCCACAGGCCGTGGGTGCCGCAGTAGTGGCCTTGGCGGAGTCCCAGCCTGGCTGCAAGGCGGCGACGCTACTCTGGATGGATGTGGCGTCGGGCACGTGTCGTAGTACGGCGGCAGAGTCGCCGAATCCGGATCAGATCGAACAAATGCAGCTGGCGCTTGGCAGTGAGCACGAGGCGCACGCCTCTGCCGATGGCTGTCAACTGGCCATGCGCCTTGCTCCAGGCGTGCTGGCCGTACTGTTGATGTCCGTGCGGGACACGTCGGCGGGTTCACACCTGTGCGATGTACTTGCGCCGTGCCTGCAACTGGCGGGCCGACACATGCAGCATGCGCTGGCGATGACTGAGTTGCACGACTCACATTACCAACTGGAGCGCTCGGAGCACCTGCAACGCGCCCTGTTTGCGATTTCCGATCTGGCCGGCTCCGACCTGGATATGCCCGAGTTGTTGCGTGGCATCCACGGCATCGTCAGTACACTGATGTACGCCGAAAACTTCTACATCGTGCGGCATGACCCGGAGCGCAGCGCGCTGCGTTTCCTGTATTACGCCGACACGGTGGACTTGCAGGGGCCAGATACCACCCGTGAAGAATCGCTGGAAGGCTGGCAAGGCACGCTGACCTGGCACTTGTTGACGAAGGGTCGGTCGCTGATGGGCAGCGCCGAGGAGCTGCGCGAACAGGTCGAGGGGCTGTTGATCACACTGGGGCCGGATAGTTTCGACTGGCTTGGCGTACCCATGTTGCGCGATGGTCAGGTGCACGGCGCGTTGGTGGTGCAGAGCTATCAGCAGGGCATTGGATTTTCCGATGAAGACAGCGCACTGCTCGCGTTTGTTGGTAGCCACATTCTCACCGCGCTGGAGCGTAAGCAGACCAAGGATGAGTTGGAGCAACACGTGCGTTTGCGCACGCAGGAGTTGGACGAAGCCAACCGCGGTTTGCAGCAGGAGGTGCTGGAGCGTCAGCGCGCGGAACATCTGCAAGAGGCACTGTTTCAACTGGCTCAGCTAGCCACGGCCGATATTGACGAGAGCGCGTTCTATCAACGCGTGCATGCAGTGGTGGGGCGTTTGCTGGATGCCGAGAATTTCTTCATTGCCTTGCTTACCGAAGATCGACGTCGGTTGGATTTTCCCTACTACGTCGATGCCGGTGTACGACACACGCTCACGCGTCCGTTGGGGCGTGGCCTAAGCGAATATGTGCTGCGACAGGGGCAGCCATGGTTAGGTGGCAGCCAGGATATCTCGGCGCTGCAACGTTCCGGCGAAGTGGTGCCACACCAGATCGGTGAACCCGCCACGTGTTGGTTGGGCGTGCCGCTATGGGTCGGAGAAGAGGCGATTGGATTGGTCGCGGTGCAGAGTTACGTCAGCGAGGTTCGCTACAACATCGCCGATCAGGAATTGCTAAGTTTCGCCGCGTTACAGATCGCCAACAGTATCTACCGCCGACGTTCGGCCGCTTCGCTACAACAGGCCAATCAATGGCTAGAGCAGCGGGTGGAGGAGCGCACGCGTGAATTGCGTGAGCAGATCGCCCGGCGCGAACACGTGCAGCAGCAGCTCAAGCATCAGGTCGTGCACGATCCGCTTACCGGATTACCCAATCGCGACTTTCTGCGCGAGCGGATGGATCGCGTATTGGTTCGTCTTCATGCAGAACCGGGGCGACGCTGTGCTTTGCTGTATCTGGATGTCGATCGCTTCAAGGTGATCAACGATAGCCTGGGTCATCTGGCGGGCGACGCTTTCTTGAAAGCCGTGGCGTTACGGCTGATGCACTGCGTGCACGAGCCGGATGTGGTGGCACGACTATCCGGTGATGAATTCGCCATTCTGCTGGAAGACATCGACGCACCTGCCACGGCCGAGCAGGTGGCGCAGCATGTGTTACGGATATTGGGTGAACCGTTGTTGGTTGCCGGTAGAGAGTTGGAGCCTTCGGCCAGCATGGGCATTGCCATTGGCAATGCAAATTACGACCACGCCGATGCACTGCTAAGGGATGCGGACATTGCGCTCTATCGTGCCAAGGCACTTGGCCGTAAGCGTTATGCATTGTTCGATGAGACATTGGCGAAGAATGCTGTCGATGTGCTCATGCTCGAAGTCGAATTACGTCATGCCATGCAGCACGACGAATTCGAGCCGTACTTCCAGCCGATCATCCGGCTTGATAGCGGTGAGGTGGTTGGCTACGAAGCACTCTTGCGTTGGAACCATCCCCATCGCGGTGTGCTTTGTCCTGCGGATTTTTTGCGGATCGCGCAAGATAGCGGCCATATCGAAGCGATTGATTGGCGGTTGTTTGCGCATGCCTGCCGATGCTTCGTATTGATGAATCGGCCGGATATGTTCATGACGTTCAATGTCTCGCCACTACACCTGCGTCATGCGGATTTCGATCATCGGTTGTTGCAGCTTCTCGAGCGCACCCAATTGCCGCCATCGCAATTGATCATCGAGATCACCGAAGGTGCGTTGCTGGATGACCCCGAGCGTGCACAAGAGATCCTGGAGCGGCTGCGGGATGCAGGGGTGCACGCGGCATTGGACGATTTCGGCACCGGCTATTCGTCGCTCAGCCACTTGCATTCGCTGCCGTTGAATAAGCTGAAGATCGATCGTGTTTTCGTGCAGGCCCTTGAACAAGGGACGCATGACAGCGCCACCGTGGTGGCCGCGATTCTTGCGTTGGCTCATGCGCTTAATATTGGCGTGATTGCCGAAGGTATTGAAACCGAGGCGCAGCGACAGGCTTTACTGACGATGGGCTGCGAATATGGCCAGGGGTATCTGATGGGCCGACCGGCCCCCATCTCGCATTGGTTGGAGGCGAGGTCTGATTGAGTGAAGCGCGTCGCGTGCGCCGAATCGAGCCGAGAGATACCGCTTTAGCTCGTCATCCCAGCGCAGGCTGGGATCCAGTGGCCTCAGTGCACAAAATGGCGATATTGCTCATCCGCTGTGTACTTCAGTCTGTTGAAGTCGTGCGAGTGAGCTCGGCAGTGATTCTGTCAGACCGTGCCTTGAGGCCACTGGATCCCAGCCTGCGCTGGGATGACGAGCTAAAATTAAACGTGAGGCTGAATGGAATGATCCGACACCCAACGCGGGCGCACTTCGACGTTGGGGTTCGCAAGCTCACCAATCTACGGCTGCGGCGTCAACGCCCCGTTATGCTCAAAGCCACCGCTTCAGCCACACGAATGCCATCAACGGCCGCAGAGAGAATGCCACCGGCATAACCCGCACCTTCGCCCGCCGGATAGAGGCCGCGAGTATTCAAGCTTTGGTAGTCACCGTCATTACGCTTGATACGCACGGGTGACGACGTGCGCGTCTCGACGCCAGTGAGCACGGCGTCATGCATGGCATAACCTCTGATCTGTCGATCGAACGCGGGCAGCGCGGCGCGGATGGCGGTAATCGCATAGTCGGGCAGGGCGCTAGCCAGGTCGGTGAGATGCACGCCCGGCTTATACGAAGGTTGCACCGAACCAAATTCACGCGAGGGCCTGCCCGCAAGAAAATCACCTACTAGCTGGCCGGGGGCTTCGTAGTTACCGCCACCCAGTTGGTACGCGTTCGACTCCCAATGTCGCTGCAGTGCGATGCCGGCGAGCGGATCCTCACCGTACGGCGCGTAATCCTCCGGCGCGATACTGCATACCACCGCAGCGTTTGCGTTGCGCTCGTTGCGTGAGTATTGGCTCATGCCGTTGGTCACCACGCGTCCCGGTTCACTGGTTGCCGCCACTACCGTTCCACCAGGGCACATGCAGAAGCTGTATACCGAGCGATCGGTTTTTCCATCAGCCCCTTTGCCGTGATGTACCAGCTTGTAGTCGGCGGCACCGAGAATCGGATGGCCGGCTTGTGGGCCAAAACGTGAGGAGTCAATCAACGATTGCGGGTGCTCGATACGGAAGCCAATCGAGAACGGTTTGGCCTCCAGATACACACCGCGCTGGTGCAGCATCTCAAAGGTATCGCGGGCGCTGTGGCCGATGGCGAGCACGACGTGGTCGGCGCGAATCTGTTCGCCACCCGCTAGCATGACGCCGCGAACATGGCGCTTGCCTGCGGCATCGGTTTCCACCAACAGATCATCCACGCGCTGGCTGAAGCGGATCTCCCCGCCGAGCGATTCGATCGTGGCGCGCATGTTTTCAACCATCGTCACCAATCGGAACGTGCCGATGTGCGGCTTGCTGACGTAGAGAATTTCTTCCGGCGCACCCGCTTTCACAAACTCGATAAGCACCTTGCGACCGTGATGGTGCGGATCGGAAATCTGGCTATGCAGCTTGCCATCGGAGAATGTGCCGGCACCGCCTTCGCCGAACTGCACATTCGACTCCGGATGCAGGTTGCGCTTGCGCCACAGGTCCCAAGTATCCACGGTGCGCTCGCGCACGGCCTTGCCGCGATCCAGGATCAACGGGCGAAAGCCCATCTGCGCCAGGATCAGCCCGGCAAACAGGCCGCAAGGGCCGGTGCCGATGACGATGGGGCGATGTTCCAGCGACTTCGGCGCCTGAGCCACGTAGTGGTAGTCGGTGTCCGGCGTCGGCTGTACGTGCTTATCGTCTGCGTAACGCGCGAGCAGGGCAGCCTCATCGGCCACGTCCACATCCAGCGTGTAGATCAACGCGATAGCCCCACGCTTGCGCGCGTCATAGCTGCGGCGGAACACCGTATGGCTGCGCAGTGCGGTCGGCTTGATGCCGAGCTTGGCGCAGATGGCCGCCACGATGGCGCCTTCGGCGTGATCCAACGGCAGCTTGATATCGGTCAATCGCAGCATGTGGGGTCGATCTGAACGTGGAGGACGTGCAATTTTCGCACGTCACCCGGTCATCGTGCTGCGAAGGGGTGGCCCGGGCACGAGGCCAGGGCCACCTTTTGGCCTTGTGGCTTCGATGCGGGGCGGGAATCAGCCCTCTGCAAGGATCCGGCGCATGGTTTGCTCAAACACTTCCGGTGGTTGGCCACCCTGGATCAGGTAGCGATCGTTGATGATGATCGAGGGCACCGAGTGGATGCCTTGGCTTTGGTAGAACTGCTCCTGCGCGCGCACTTCATCGGCATAGCGATGCTCAGTGAGAACCGCGCGCGCTTCGGTTGAGTCCAGCCCGGCCTCGCCCGCAGCGCGGGCAAGCACGTCATGCGAACTTACGTCCTCGCCGTTAGTGAAATACGCTTCCAGCAAGGCCAGCTTCAACTCAGCCTGCTTACCCTCAACATCGGCCCAATGCAGCAGACGATGGGCATCGAACGTGTTGTAAGTGCGGCCGCGCTTGTCCATGTTGAACGTAAAGCCAAGTTCAGCACCGCGCTGCCGGATCGCCTCGCGATTCTGTGCCATCTGCTCCGGCGTGCTGCCGTACTTGCGATGCAGATGCTCGCCGATGTCTTCGCCCTCCGGGGCCATTTGCGGATTGAGTTCGAAGGGCTGGAAGTGGAGCTCGGCGGTAACCTCGCCGTCCAGCTGTTTTAGCGCCTGTTCAAGCGATTTCAGGCCGACAGCGCACCAGGGGCAGACGACGTCGGAGACGAAGTCGATTTTGAGACGGGTGGGAGTAGCCATTGTCGTATCTTCCAGGACATGCGATGCCCAGACGGGGCAACCGCGATGTCCGATGAATGGGGATTCGATGAAGTGGAATCAATGGCGGATGGCGCATCTGCGAATACCAGAGGTTTCGCAGCCTGATGCAAAATAAAAGGCCCCGCATCGATGATGCGGGGCCGAGTGTTGTGGTGCTGCCCGCTTACTTTCCGAACTTGTAGGTGGCCTCAAGGTAATAAGTGCGACCGTACACGTTGTAATTAGTGGCGTCGTAAGGACCGGTCACCGTGCCTGGGTAGCTGTTGTCTTTCGGTGGCATTTTGTTGAAGAGGTTATTGGCTAGGAGCGACAGTGTCAGGCTCGACATTGGGTTGTAAGAAACGCTAGCGTTGTACAGCATCCAGGGCGCTAGCTTGCCAGTGCCTGGTGTGCTGTATCCGTTGGTAGCTGTTGCAAGGTAGTTTGGAGTGCTACCAAAGCGATTGGCATACAACGTTGCACTCCATGCATCGCGGCTCCAGGTTGCGGAGGCGTTTGCCTTAGTTTTGAAGTCGGTGCTGTAGTACGGCGAGCGCAGTAGGTCGATGGTTGGATCGCCTGGGTATTGCTGCAGCGTGTGCTTCAGAATGTCGCTGTATGAAGCATTGAGTGCGATGTTGCCGTAACTGCCAATATCAAACCCGTAGTTGAAGCCGAGAACTACTGCATTGACCAGCTCATTGGCCACGTTGACCTTGGGTGTATAGATCTTCGTGATGTTGCCAAGCGCATTGCGTGTGACCTGGCTGAGTGCGGCGACACAGCTGGGTGACTGTATGTCGAGTTGCCCAAGCCGACACAGTGCTTCTTGTTGCGCGAGCTTGTCGAAGTCCTGCTGTTCTACCTCGTTCTTGATGCTCCAGTGCAGGTAGTCGAGCGTGATGGACATCCGCGACACGGGAGCCCATACCATGCCGTAGCTCCACACCTTGGCCGATATTGGCTGTAGGTTAGTATTCCCAGCTTGAGTGCCTTTGAATTGCACTGCGCTATATCCCGACGGGCAGTTTGCAATATCACCCGGGCCATAGCCGAGCTTGGCGCAGTTGTAGTAATCAGGGACGGATGCGTAATAGCCACTCTCACCTTGAAATTCGTCGGAGAGTGTCGGTGCCTTGAAGGCCGAGCCATACTTGGCACGAAGCAATAAGGTATCGAATGGACGGTATTCAAGGCCTACGTTATACGTCGGCTTACTCACGGTGGAATTCGCAACGTTGAATGCGTCGTAGCGAACAGATGCATCCATCGTCAATTGTTCCAGCAGCGGCAAGCGCAGCTCTGTAGTTACGGCGTAACGGGAACGATGACCGGCACCTTGCACTGCGGACGTCCCCCATGCATCGCCCGCTAGCAGTTGGGCAGCGGGAGCATAGTTCCATCCCTGGTTGCCGCCTTCGACGACAACAGCGATGCCTGCATCACCTCCAGGCATCTTCACCAGCGAGGCATTGGTGAGCTGAGCGCGGAGCATGTTGTCCCAGGTCTTGCTACGCGTGTCGAGGTAGCCGGTGAAGCTTCGGAAGTCAGCATTCGATATTGGCGAGTAGAACGCAGCGTAATCCGGCGCGTAGCTGTTGTAGCCATCGGGGTCTGTGCCAAGGTTTGGGCCGAGTATGTGGTCGGCAAAGTACTGCTCCATGGCTCCTGCGAAGCGAGTGAATTTTCGCTCGATGAGCTTGTCATCCGAATGGGTAAAGCTAAAGTCGTAGTCCCAGTTTGAAGAGCCAAGCCCACCCTTTGCTCCGAGCGTGAGCATGTAGGAGTTTTCGACCGTCTTGTTCATGATTGACTTGTAGCCCCCGACTTCCTCGGGTGAGAAGGCACGCTGCAGATTGACGTAATCGTCTAGATTAGGGTCGTAGAAGGCACCGTAGCCCACCGAAGTGCCCCACCACGTGGTCGATGGTCCGGATGTGAATTTTTGTTGCTGATAGCTATAAAGCAGGTCACCGTAGAGCTGGACGTTTTCATTTACATCGAAACTGGCATGGGTGTAGGCCTGCGCGCTTTTGCTGTTGTTCGCTAGCGTGCTATAGCCTGGCGTAAAGAACGAGCCGCAATAGTCGCCATTGTTCGCGCGATGCTGAAGCTCCTCAGTGCCTTTGTATTGACCGTTGACTAGCGAGCAACGGTTCGGGTCCTGCATGTAATAGCCATTGCTCACTGAAGTAGCGCTGTATACAAGATAGTCACGACTCGCAACGGGTGGAGTCGTGCCATGCTGATTTACTCGAGCTGTGAGATCACGATCGAAACCCCAGATGGGTTGCGTGCTCTCGTACTGCACGCCAGCAATCATGTTGAATCCGCCTTTGCTGAAACTATCGGCAAAGCTGATGCGGCGATCTGCTCCGCCACCATCTTGCGTCCAGCCATAGCGAACATCGAGAACGGGCGCATCAAGCTTTTTCTTAAGCACGATGTTGACGACACCGGCGATGGCATCCGAGCCATATAGCGAAGATTGGCCGCCAGGCAAGATGTCGATGTGGTCGACCATCTCGGTCGGGATGCCGCTCAGATTGTTGAAGGTATCGCTGCCGTTGTAGAGCCCCGGAAAATTGCCCATCGGGCGACCGTCGATCAGGTACTTCACGAAACCGACCGGCAGACCGAACATGCTGAGCGTTTGTGCGCCCGGTGAGAAGCTGTTCGTAGACTGTGCGCCCTGCACACTACCAGTCGCAAATGATGCGGATTGCAACGCGTCAGCAACGGTGGCGAAACCCTTTGCCTTGATGTCTTCCGCAGTAATGGTTGTCGTCGGTGTAGCGGTTTCAACTTGTGTCTGAGGTATCAGGGAGCCGGTAACCGTCACTGCTTTCAGTGTGGATGCTTTTTTGGGGTTTTCAGCATCCGCTGGGGCGGTGCTTTGTGCGGCCGCGGTATAAGAACACGCCATCATCGCCGCCATGATGGCCATCGTGAGGGGGCTCTTGCGCCCGCTAGTCGCGAAATTCCTTGATCCCGCCGTTCCCTGTGAGATCTGTGCACGGTACGTGTTTGCTTTCAACGTAACTCTCCTTGTTGTTTCCCCTATAGGACCGGCGTTGCAACGGTCCATCCATGAACGGGAATACTGCAATGCGATGCAGCCGATCGACGACTGTCTGTTACGCGCGCGCATCGCGGATTCCCACTACGGTTGCGAGGCCCCTAAAGAGATGCTCCCGAACCGCCCTTACCTTGTTAACGGGGGAGGGGGCTCGGAACAATCAAAGTGATCCGAAAGTGGCTTGTACAAACCAGAAAGTACGCGCAGTACGCGACACAGACGCACGGCGTTGCAGCACGCCGCTGACGTGTTGTTATGAGGAGATAGGAAGGATGCTGGATTGCGCTATCGAAGCATCATGCATGGATGGCATACATAACCGATGCTGCGATCGCAGACGCATGAAAGCAGGTTGATACCTGCCTTCATGCTTCAGCTTTATGCAGATGTATTCGCGAGGTGAGCGAATCGTCACCTCACGAAAAGTGCAACTCAGGGCTTGCCGATGAAATCGTTCTTGCCGATTTCGGCGCCCGCTTCGCGCAGAATGTTGTACGCGGTGGTGCAATGGAAAAACAGGTTCGGCAGGATGTAGTGCAGCAGATAGGCCTCGCCTTCGAAATTCAATTCGCCGCTGCGCATCTTCAGATGAATCTGGCGGGTCTCGCTGCCGTCGATCTGCTCGGGCTTGAAGCTCTTGATGTAGGCAGTTGCGCGCTCGATGCGGTCGTGCAGCTGAGCCAAGGTGGTCTCGTTGTCTTCGAACGACTGCGGCTCCACGCCGGCCAGACGAGCGGTGCCGCGACAGGCCATATCGGCGGCGATCTGCACCTGTTTGACCAGCGGCAGCATGTCGGGGATCAGGCGCGTCTGCAGCAATACTTCGTCGGTAACGTTCTTTTCTTTGGCGTGCGCCTCGCCCTTCTTCAGCACGTGCTGCAAGTTGGCAAGCGCACGGACGAAAACAGGAACGGCAGCCTGGTACATGGATAGGCTCATGGGGAATGCTCCGGTGGTTCGTGGGAAAGCAAATCGGTGGAATGCGTGGTAGCGAGCGGCGACAGTTCACCCGGCAGTGCAGCAGAGGCGCTTGCCTCTTCAGCCCATGCAACGGTGGTCGGCGCGCGCTGTGTCACGCGTATGGCAATGGCGATCGCAACCAGCAAAAGCAACCCCGCCAATAGGAAAGCGGCACCCGTCAAGTGACTTACCGGTGCATGGTCACTGATGAACAGCGCGAAGATGTTGGCGAACATGGCCGGGCCGAAGATGCCGGCGAGGCTGGCCAGACTGGTCAGTGCGCCCTGCAGTCGACCCTGTTCGTGCGGATCGACCTGGTGAGTCATCATCGACTGCGCTGGTGGCCCTGAGAGCCCCCCCATGCACAAGAACGGGATGCCCAGCACGAACAACCACGTGGCGGGTGCGAACCCGAAGAACGCATAGCCAACGACGCAGAGCGACAGGCCGACCAGGATCAGGCGCCGTTCGCCCAGCTTCGGCATCAGTCGACGCACCAGTACCGCTTGCACCAACGCGCTGCACAAGCCGACCAGGCCCAGCGTATAGCCAACCGTTTGTGGCCCCCAGCCGTAGCGATAGTCGGTGTACAACACGTAGGTGGAGTTCAGTGAGAACTGCGCCAAGTTGATCAGGAAAAACACCGAGGCTAGCCCGAATACCTGCGGATAGCGGCGCAGCAGCACCACTGCGCCAAACGGGTTGGCATGGCGCCAATCAAAGCGTGCGCTGCGGCGCTCCTTCGGCAGCGACTCAGGCAACACAAAGAAGCCGTAGCAGAAATTGGTTAGCGACAAGGCCGCCGCCACCCAGAACGGCAGGCGGATATGCATGTCTCCAAGAAAGCCGCCCAGCGCGGGTCCCACGATAAAGCCGATGCCAAAGGCCGCGCCCAGTGTGCCAAACGCCGCCGCGCGCTTCTCTTTAGGCACCACGTCGGCGATATAGGCATTCGCGGTGGAGAAGCTGGCTGCGCAGATGCCGGCCACGATACGGCCGATGCAAAGCAGCCACAGCGTCGGCGCCAGTGCCATCACGATGAAGTCGATGCCAAGGCCAAAGCTGGAGATCAGGATGACCGTGCGTCGGCCGAAGCGATCCGACAGTGCACCCTGCACCGGTGAGAACACGAACTGCATCAGCATGAACAGCGCCGCAAATGCGCCGGACCACACCGCGGCCTTGGCGATGCTGCCGCCAATCAGGTCCACGATGAGGTGCGGCAGCACCGGGATGATGATGCCGAACGCGAACATGTCCAACATCACGGTGATGAAGATGAAGGAGAGTGCGGCGCGGCGCGCAGGCGAATGAGATGTAGGAGTTGAGGGTGTGGCGCCCATGAGCATGCTGGTTAATGGCAGACGCGCACGATAGCGCATCGGCGCTGCTCCGGCGTGTGCGGTACCCAGAGCTTGCCCTCATAGCCCGCGTGGCGCGATTCCATGAGCGGCAAAAAGACGCAGGATCGCCCGCGCGTCGACCGAGGCATAGCTCCTCCCCCTGGACTGCCTTCGGTCGCCGAGGGGGTAGGGTTCCAACAATGACGGCTGCGTCAGGCCGTCAACGCGGCGGCGCCGTCAGTTCCTGCGCATTGAGATAGCCGTGGTGATGGATATCGAGTTTGTGAAACTGACGGCGCAGATTGTCCTGATACTGCTTCAACGTGATCGGCTTGCCGTGACCACCCGGTAGTTCCTCGGGCTCCAGGACGCCATCGTGATTGATGTCCATGCGATAGAAGCCTTGGCTCATATAAGCCACATACTCGGCTTCACTCACTTTGCCATCGCCGTTGGTGTCGAACTGCTTGAGGTATTCGTCGGGCGTACTTTGCGCGAGCGCTGCTAGAGGAAGCAGCAGGCTAAGTAGCAGGAGTGCGATGTGTGAACGGACTGCAGTCATGGCGGGGTTTTCGCAATGGGCGAGGCAGTGATCAAGGGGGTAAGGACCGCGTTACAACGCGGTCCCGATCATAGTCGTCCACCGGCTTGATACTGTGCCGTGCCTCATGTCCTGTCATGCAGCCTCAGTACGTCGACGCAATACCGCCAGTGGCTGCGCCCAGGTTGCTCCGGGGCGACGCTTGCTGGTGACGAGGGTCAGGTCGCTGGGCTGGAACACGTTGATGTTGTGCGTGGCCGGGGTGGTGAGAATGTACTGCGCCCGGGTGGATTTCAGGAACGCGCCGACCTTGTCGATGTTGAAGATATCCAAGTGGGCGAAGGGTTCGTCGATGAACACGAAGCCGCCCGGATGATCCTCATCACGCATCAGCGCGACGAGCAGCAGTAGTGATTTCATCACCTGCTGGCCGCCGGAGGCTTCGCCATCGTCCATGCCGATCCAGCCTTTCTTGTCGAACTCGAAGCGCACGGTGAGACCGGCCTGTGCCAGTGCCAGATCTTCGTTGGAGAGTTCCGGCAATTCGACTTCCACACCGATACCGGCCAGCTCGGCCAGAAGCTTCAGGTTCTTGGCGTATCGACGCACGGTGTTGCGCAGCACATTGAGGTAAGCGCCACGTGCTTCGCTGGTGATGCGGCCGGCGCGTTCCAGATGCAGGCGTCGGCGTTGCAGATCCTGCTTCAGTCCCTCGTGGTCGTCGGACAGCTTGTCGCGCAGCGGTATGCAGCCGGCGTCGGTTTCCCAGTGGCCTTCAGCGACACGGCGCTCGATGCGCTCGATCTCGCGCCTGGCTGCTGCGGGCGATTCGTAACGCTCGCGCAGTTCGGCCATGGCCCGACGGCTGCGATGTTGTGGCCGCACGTGATTGCGTTTGTGGCGGAACGACTTCAGGCGTTCGACCTGATCGGCGCGGAACTTGGTGTAATCGCGCACGTTCTCGCTGAGTTGTTGTTGTGCTTGTTTGTGTTCGCGTGCGTCGTTGTCTCGGGTGCGCGAGTTTTGCTGGCGCTTTTCACGCACGGCTTCGTATTGTGTCTCCGCGGCAGCATAACTATCGGCGCACCGCTGTACATCGCTTTGCAATGTCGCTTGCTGAGCATGTGCCATGGCGAACTCGTCGGCACGGTCGGCGAGCTGGCCGCTAGCATTGGCTCCACGTAGCACGCTTTCCGCATCGTTGGCTTGCTGCTGCCATTGCTTGCGTTGGTCGACCAGCGTGCGCAATTGCTGCTCGATGTCCTGCAGGCGAGCTTCGCCTTCGCGTAATTGCCGTTCGCGTGCGGCACTGCCGAAATAGACATCGTCGACACCGAGATGGCGGCCGCCGCGTCGCTCGCGGAAATATCCCTGCGGCGTGATCCAGTCTTGTTCCTTACCCAACTTGGCGCCTTCGGCAACGTCGTCGACGCGGCGGATACGGTCGAGCTGGCGCAGCAGCCATTCCGGTGCGGTGGCGTTGAAGTCGACCACTTCGAGCAGCGAGCCACGCGTCGGCGCAGAAGCCGGTGCGCGATCAGCGACAACGAAGTGCTTGTAGCGATGCTGCTCGCCCAGTCGCCATGCCGTTTCGCGATCGCGTGGGTGGTCGAGCAGCACCACGTGGCGGTAGCCGGCCAGCACGGCTTCCACCGCGGCTTGCCAGCGTGGTTCGACGATTTCGACGATCTCGCTCAGCATGCTGTGACCAACGCCAGCGTCATCCAGCGCACGGCGGAACGATTGCTCGAACTCGGGTGTATAGCGATGGCCACGGCGCCAGGCGCCGAGTTGTGCGGTAAGCGTGCTTAGTTCTTCGCGTAGCCGTGTTTCGTTGCCTTGCAGACGGCCGAGTTGGCTGCGCGCTTCGAGCATCAGGCGGCCTTGCTCGTCGTGGTTGGCGCCGCCTTGTGCAGCGACTCGCTCGCGTAGCTGCACTTCCTGTTTCAGCAGCACGTCGTTCTCGGTGCATGCGTTGCGTGCATTGTCCAACTGCTGCCGGGCTTGTTGGCGCGCGTTCTCGGTGGTGTGCTGTTCGCCGCGTAGACGCTCCTCCTTAGAATCAAGCTCGCTGAGGCGTTGGCCGAGTTCGGTGTCGCGTTGTTCGAGCTCGCGGCATTTGCGCTTGAGGCCAAGCAGCTGTGGTCGCGCGCCGCGGATACCCGCATGCAGTTCGGCCAGCTCGGTACGCGGCAGGGTCTCGGCAACCAGCTCGGTGCGTTCGCGCCCCAGCGCATCCCATTCTTGCCAGGAGCGTACGCGGCCTTCGGTTTCTTGCAGACTCACGCCGATCAGCGACAGCTGATGCTCGAGTCCGTGCTGCTCGCGGTCTGCCTCGGTTTGTTCGTTGCGCGCGCGCTGGTAGTCCTCCAGCACGGCTTTGTCGCCGAAGACATCGAAGACCAGATCAAGCAAGGCTTTCGGTGGCAGCTGACACAGCTTGTCGGTCGCGCCCTGTTCGAGGGTGAGCACGCGACGGATCGCTTGCGACAAACCGGCGCCTTCAAGCCGTACGCGGTATTCGCGCAGGCCTAGCCAGTCACCGCGCGCTTCGATGTCCTCTACGCTGACATCGCCGCCGAGCACGGCGTATTGGCGCTGCCATTCGCCGCCCTTTTTCTGGATGCGGCAGGCGAGGGTGACCTCGTTGTCCATCAGCGGGAAGAACGGGCGCTCGCCACGCGGTCCGGGGATATTGCCGACGCGTGCGCGCAGCCATGCGAATGGCTTGCCGTTATGGCGCAGGTAACTCTTGTAGTCACGGTTGCCGGCGCAGTCGATGGTCAGCAGGGTGCGCAGGGCATCGAGCAAGGTGGTTTTGCCGGAACCGTTGGGACCGACGACGGTGACGATGTTGGTATCCAGCGGCAAGCTGAAGCGTTGCCAGTAATCCCAATGGACGACTTCGAGGCTGCGGAAATCAAACATCGTGAGTAGCCTCGTTATCCAACAGTTCGGTGGTGCCGTCTTCGTTGCTTTCGTCTAGCGCATTCTCGTCATAAGGCGTTAGATCGTCGCTGCTGTCATCGATGCTGCCGTCATCCGCATCAGTCGCTGTGCTGCGTCGCGTGGCGACGTCAGCCAGCAAATCACCCAACGCGCCATCGAGAATGCGCCGCGCCGTACGCTCGTAGTCGAACGCCAGATCGAGCAGTGGCCCTTCCGCCAGTTCGCCCTTGCGCCGCACGATGAAGCCATGTCGGGCGAGCTGACCGAGGTTCATGTTGACGCGCATCTTGCCACCGAGTTTTTCGCCAAAGTCGGCGAGCAAGGTGCGCTCGGCGAGTACCGGAGCTAATGCCGGATCACGTGAAATGGGTTTGCCTTCGGCGAACATCTGGGTTTGCGAGGCGTCGGCTTCGGCCTGCTGGCGTTCGATCTGGCGTTGGCGCTTGGGCAGCACGATCAATGCCCATAGCACGACCAATAGCGCGACGGCATCGCGATCCAGCTGCAAGGTGTTGGAGATCCAGCTTTCGCTGCCGCCGAATACGGTGCGTTCCGCGCTGCGTGCCACAGCCAGGCCGATATACGCGGAATAAGGGTGCTCGCGCAGTTCCAGTCCAACAGCAGCCAGTCGGCGATCGAGTTCCTCGCGGAAGCCTTCGTCCAGCAGCGCTTTACGTGCCTGAGCGTCATCGCGTGGCAGCCAGCGTTGAGCTAGCAGGCGGGAGACCAGAGTGGCGGTTTCGTCATGCATGCGGTGTGTTCTTGGTTTTGTCGTTGTCGCGCGGATGCAGTCGACCCGCGCTGACCTGGGCGATGTCACTGAGTGCTACATCGATCAGGCGTGGCTCGATCTCCAGCGCCAGTGGTAGCCGCGCCAGTTCGGCCGTGGCACCCTGTAGGGCCGACGATTCCGGGTCGCCGAGTAGGCCGAGCAGTGAGAGTCGATAGGCGCTCAGTGCATAGTTGTCGCCGCGCAAGGCGTCGCTCAATTCAAGCGGCGAGGTCAGCGTGGCAAGTTCGTCGTGCCAGGCCTGCAACTGGGATAGGTCTTCTTCGGTAGCTGGTAGCTCGGAGGTAGTGGGCGCACTCTCGGCGGCAGGCAGTTCGTTACTCTCGGCAGCGGCACGCTCACGCTCGAGTAGTTCGAACTCAGCAACGTCGAGTGCGATTTGATCTTGCAGGAACGGTGGTTGCAGTGGCATCAGCAACTGCTCATCGGCGTGCTGTGCGAGGGCTTCCAAATCCAGCGAACGCAGCCATGTCACCAAGTCGGACGAGGATAAGCCGGAGCGACCCAGGTGTACGCGGTGCTGATCAATCTTGTTGAGCTCGCGCTGGAACACACCGGCTTGCCGTAGCAAGGCACTCTGCGCACGGCCGACGGCTTGTGCCAGTCGGTGCGTGGCCGGATCGAGCTCGGCACTGTCGGCAATCGAGCTGACCACCTCGGTGCCCTTTTCCACCCAATTCCACACCGACTCCAACCGCTCAGCAGCGCGGCGGATGCGATGCTCGGAGCCGGATAGCACGGCTCGGTCGAAATCCTCTTTCAGCTCGGATAGGCGTGACAGCAGGTGGCATAAC
>JBARCX010000279.1:0-1947 GCA_049794535.1 Rhodanobacter sp. | reverse complement strand
TCTTTCATGTTGATATGGGCACCCCGGCAGATTACTTTTGTGAATACTTCTTCTGCCGGTAGAAGGATGTAGCGCAGTAACCGTGCAACCTTCGGATTTCGTTTAAGAAAAGGGAGGTCACGCTCTCGATACAATCTAAGTCCATACTGAGAATCTCGGGCATTGTAGGGAAGTAACTTCTCATAATCTGGATACTCCCAGTTTTGTTCCTCACTCCATGGTTCAACTCCCAGATGTTTGATAGCCTGATACTTCAGACCGGTGTTATCTGTCTCGTCCTGAACGAATGCTCCAAGCTTTGTATCGTGGTAAATTCTCGGGAGTATTCCAAAATGCCATAAGAACCAAGTTCCTTCAAATGTCCCACGCTGTACCATTATAGGATGTTTAAGAAGCATCTCTTTTGTGGTAAGAATATTTTCATCTCGCATCCGAACTGCGGCCACTCTACTTGGTATCCTACACGCAGAGATGCAGTGTATGGTCGCATCAGATTTAGCGAAATTAAGCCCGTTGGTTTCTATATCTACATATAAAGGTTCCCCAGCGGGTGTGTCTTTAATAATACGCAGGTTTTTCTCGTATACGAATGTATCCTCGGGTGGATTCAGAGTTCTCTTGAATAGCAGGAGATTCTCCCGAAATTTCTGCTGTGCGAAGAGATAGTCCTTACGAAAGTTGGGGTCATCTCCCATTCTCACCACGGCGGATGGGTGTCTCGAAGGAACATAAGTAAAACCGTTCAGTGAGAATGTAGACCCCTCAGCCTTTGTAATCGCAGACTTTTTACCGAGTGCCCATGAAAGAGCCGTCCCGCCAAGAAGTAGAATAACTTTTGGCTTAACTATGTCCAGTTCTCTTTGCAGATAGAGCGAGGAACAGGTCTTGGCCTCTTTTCGTGTAGGAGTTCTGTTCGCTGGTGGTCGACACTTTGCCACATTAGTAAAGTATAGGGTGCGAGGGTCAATCCCGATCTCTTTGAGCATTCGACGTAGAAACAAACCGCTCTTGCCGCAGAATGGGACGTGCTCTTCATCCTCTCGACCGCCTGGAGCTTCTCCGATCACTGCGGCTTCACAGGGGGTTGGGCCGTCACCTAGCAAACACACAGTCTTGGCACTCTCATGCAATCCACACTGTACGCAGTCGGGGACTCGCAGAGGCTGCCAGATTTTAAGATCGGATTGTGGGTGATGGTTCATTTCACGATGACAGTTTTTACAATCCCAGCCGACTTCGCTAATTTCTCACAAGTAGGGCATATCCCTAGATCGCCTCCAGTAACCCATCCCGTAACGTACATAACTCCATCTAGCGTAGAAATGCCATTACGAGCAGCGAAGGCAATTGCATTGCTCTCCGCGTGGGTGGTTCTTACGCAGTGCTCTTGCACCAGATCACATCCTGCATCCAGACAGTGTGGTTCACCTGGGGGAGAGCCATTATAGCCGGTAGAAATGATACGTCCATCACGTACAATGATCGCTCCGACTTTAGAGCGATTACAGGTCCCTAGTCTCGATACTTCCTTAACAATCTCGAATAGAACCTGTTCCTTCAATTCCTGTCTGGTCATTTTTTGCTCTTCCTTTTCTAATGTCTTCCCATGCCATTTCGATCAGTCTTGCACACTCAATAGGGCCTAGAAGCTGTTGCATATAATCTACTTCCGCATCAACAGTGCCGAGACTCCCGTTCTTAGCATGGCTATTGTGATCTTTTCGAGACGCCCTGTACGGGAGCAGGGGATAAAAAATTTCTCTTTCCTCCTTTTTTCTCATTTCATCTTCGTATCACCGCAGCGAACTCACTAACAGGTCTTTGACTTAATTGACTACCTACCGTAATAGGAAGCCATGCCATACTTTCGTAAGACCAGTATTTGTCCCCGGACTGCGTTAATCCAGACTTCACTTGAAGCCAACCTTCGAGAATAAGTTTTTCATC
>JBARCX010000278.1:0-8496 GCA_049794535.1 Rhodanobacter sp. | reverse complement strand
CCAGCACCGACGAAGATGGCAATACCACTAAAACCGTATTCAATGCACTGGGTGCAGCGGTTGAAACGATCGACGGCACCGGTGCCATTAGCTATGTAGGCTATGACGCTCTTGGCAACAAGGTGGCCGCTCAAGACGGCAACGGCAATATCACCTTCACCAACGTCGATGCGCTCGGTCGCACCGTGCAGGCCGGTGAATTCGTATTGGCCACGGGCGGCGCATCGCGTCAGCTGGTGTGGCAGCAGGCCTACGTGCTCGATCAGAACGGCAACCGCCTGATCAGTTACGACGGCATTGGCAGTGCGTACCTGCAAACCGGTGATACCACCGATGCCGCACTACATGCCTCTTACGACGGTTACGACAGTCAGGGCCATGTTCTCTGGAGTCAGGACGCAGCACAGCGTGCGGCCAGCACGTCGGATATTCACGGCCTGGGTAACTACGGTAGCGGTAGCTGGACGCAAACACCGCCCAATGCCAATTTTCAACAAGGTGCTGAGGGCTGGAATGTCGGTCCCGGCTGGACGTTCGGCGACTTTGGAGGAAACAACGGCCCTTACGGTGATTGGTCGCTATCCTTCGGCGGGTATACCCCCACGGGCAGCAGCAGCATATTCAGTAAGGATTTGGTGCCGGTCTCACCTGGACAAACCATTACCGCCTCCGGCTACTTCATTGCCAACGGAGTGCATGGCGGTGGTAATGCGCAGATTGCCTGGTATGACGCTAACGGCAATTTGATAAGCATCTCATCTGACTCGGGCGATACGGTGTCCGCTCACCGTGGCGCGGGCTATTCGTCGGTGACCGGCAGCGCTCCGCCAGGGGCCGTTTTTGCGGCGCTCGGTGTAGGCGCAATCAATTACAACATTGGTAGTGCGACGGTCTACGCGTCAGGTATCAGTTGGGACTATGTGCCACCGGCTGATATCACCAGCGTGGGTACCGGTAACGGAGGTGCGGTTGTCATACTGCCCAGCGGCAGCTTTACCGTACAGCCGACCAATGGCGACTTTGAAGCGGGCGACACCGGTTGGGATAAAGGTGCGGGCTGGAGCATTGCCAAGAGCACCAATTCCATGGATACGTCCTGGACCGGCAGTTACAACGGCGTTGGTCCAGGCGTCATGGTCAATCAAGACCGCGTGCCGGTGGTGCCCGGGCAGAGCATCAGCGCGGGCGTCATGGTCTCGCTCTACCTGGCTCCCGATGGCGCGCAGGCCTCGGGTGCCGTTGCCATCCAGTGGTTCGACGCCAGCGGCAATCTGATCAGCACCAGCGTTGGTAGCGTGGTGTACTCCGACCATAAAGGCGCGTGGAAACCTTCCAGCTTGACCGCGATTGCGCCTCCCGGGGCGGCCTTCGCTGCACTGGCCGTTGCGGGTAACACGAATGGTATTGGTGGCGTTGGTGTGGATGGGGCGCACTGGAATTATCAGTACACACCGCAGGTACCCACCGGTGTGGTGCAAGACACCTACGTGTACAACGCGGATGGTGACCTGATCAGCGAATCTACCGCCGACGGTGATACCGAAAGCTGGCAGTACAACCAGTATGGGCAGGCCATCACGCACACCGATCTGAGTGGCGCCACCTACAACTACACCTACGATCCCAACACCGGCTTGGAAACCAACGAGAGCGATGACTGGTCACCTACGGCGCAAGGGCAGACTGCACCTGGTTACGTCACTGGCCCCATCAGCACCCCCAATAGTGAAGCGCTGACCTACGAGGCCGATGGCCAAATCGCCACTGAAAGCTTCTCTGACGGCTCGAGCTATAGCTACAGCTACGACGCCAACGGCAACCTCACACGTGAAGAAGACATTACTCGCGACGGTAATAACAACCTCGTTCACACCGTTACCCAAACCAGTTACGACAGCCATAACCGCATCAGTAGTGTGGTGGAAACCAATGAGGTGACCGGTGTGGTCATGCTCAACGAGAGCTTCAGCTACGACGCTGCCGGTAATCGCCGCGAGGTGAGCGCCACCAGCGACGGCACGACGCAGAATGCTTGGTATACCTACGATGGCGATAACCGTGTACAGGTTTCCGACGGCTCGCTGGTCAACGGCCAAATCGTCGTCACCGATGCTGCCAACTCGTATGAGCAGCTCTACGACGCCAATGGCAATGTCGTTAACCAGGTGACGGTAAGCGCTGCCAGCGACACGCTGGTGCAACACAACGTCTACAACCAGAACAACGAGCTGATTGAAGCCAACTATGCCGTAGACACCACTACCGGTGGTGCCTCGCGAGGCGTGCAGGAAACCATCAGCTATGACGCCGACGGCCACGCGCTGATCACCGATCAGTACTACGCATTGGGCACCACGCTAGGTGGGCTGCCGCCAGGCAAGGTCAACCCCGACGACTCGGAAGATGACGAGGGTGACACCGGCGTCGACGTAGGTGGCGAACTCGACAACGCGACGATCGATTTCTACGATGCCGTGGGCCGTTTGGCTGAAGAGCAAACCTTCGGCAATCCGACCAATTGGAATGGCGCCCCGGATACCCCACCCGCCACGCCACCCACACCCAATAGCACCACCTACGGCAACCTCACCATGCAGAGTGAGGTGGTGTACCAGGGCCCCAATGGCACCAGCGGCTACGATGCCGACGGGGACGTGGTGGCCTACCAATATCGCGACAACACGGGGCGCATCGATCAGTACACCGTGACCTACCTGCGGAAAGACACCTACCTGCAATCGGTCACCAGCGGTATTAACGTTTCTGATACGCCCAACGTGCAGCCCGCCACCGATCAAACTATCTACGACACACGTGGCAACGAAGTTGCGCTCGAGCAGCACACGGAAGATCCGTACGGCGCTTTGGCCGACACCATCCATGTGTTTGCTTACAACGGCGATGGCGAAATCATCGAGCGGCAGGACGGCACTGGCACCGCCACCGGCGGCACCACCCTGAACCAGGGCAGTGATCCGGCCACGCAGGTGCAGAACTACACCTACGTCAACGGTCAGCAGCTCGCGCACTTCGACAACGCCGGCACACTCGACGTGCTCGACGAAGTCACCGCCTTCAGCAGCAACAACGACAGCCCGAACAGCTATGTCGTGCAGGCCGGCGACACGCTGGAGAGCATCGCCCAATCCGAATACGGTGATGCCAACCTGTGGTACGTGTTGGCACAAGCGAACGGATTGAGCAGCGATACCGATCTGGTGCTGGGGCAACGGTTGGAGATTCCCACCGTCACCACCAACAGCAACTCGGCCACCACGTTCAAGCCGTATGACCCGAGCAATATCACCGGGAGCACCACGCCGAATCTACCGACGATTGCGCCGCCGCCGCCGCCGCAGGGGAGTGGTGGCTGCTCAGTTGCTGAGATTCTGGTTATTGTGGTGACGGTTGTAGTGACTATCGTCACGTATGGAGCAACGACCGATCTACTGGCTGGCGAATTGGGAACCTTTGGCACGGCTGTCGCAGCGGGTGCCGTTGCGGGTGCGGCTGGAAGCATTGCCGGACAGTTGACGGGCGAAGCGACGGGTATCCAGCAAGGCTTCAATTGGGGGCAGGTGCTCGAAGGAGCGATCGGTGGCGCCATTGGTGGTGGCGTATCAAGTGAACTGTCGTCGCTGGCGTCAACGACAGATACAGGCACAAGCCTGCTAGCTAGCGATACGTCTGCTAACGGCCTCAATTGGCTGGGTGATGCGATACAGGGTGGAGCAACTTACGCAGGTAACGATCTGGCCGCGCAAATCACGGATCAGCCAGCCCATTTCAGTTGGGCAGGATTTGTGGCCAGTAGCTTGAGCAGCGTTGCGAGTGGAGAGTTGGGTCCCACCAGCGACGAAAGCCAGATGGGTCAGACCACAGGTAATTATTTTGACGATCTAGGCGCACGCGCCGTGGGTGACATCGTCGACCGTGAGGCGAGTCTTGCCTTGGGGGATCAGCACGTGCAGAGCTGGGCGCAGGTCGGTGAGGATGTGGCGGGGTATGCGATCGCGCAGCCCATCGGCAATGCCTTGGCCGGTTCTGCGAAATCCGCGATTGATGCGTATAAGCAGCAACAAGCTGCAAGTCAGGCTGCTGCATCGATCATCAATGATCCGTATAACCCACAAGCGCTCAGTGCTTACAGCAATCTGTATGACGGTACTGGCACGGGAACTTATAGCTTGGTGGGGAGCACGGGAACGGGGGCGCAGGGCTCGTTTGGTGAAAGCTCCCCCAATGATGGAAGCACGGCGTCTTATAGTGCGACAGGTAATGTTCCTTTGACCCCGTTAGAAGATTTTCAATTTGCTCCGCAGTCGGCGCCTGCAAGTACTTTGTTAAATGAGTCTCAGGGCGAAGGTTCTAGTGGTCAGGGCAACTTGCCAAGTCAATATAGTGCAGCCGGATATGCTAATTACCTTTCCTTGGACCCTAATCTAAATGAGGATCTGAATTTATTTGATGCGGGTCAGCAGCTGAGTGGCGCTACACTAAATAACAATGACCAGTCGGAGCAAAGCCTCATTTTGGATACAGTGACGCCATTGCAAGATAATTCGGCGCAACTTAATCAGGTTTCGTCTGGGGCACCATTTGCGGATGGTGTAGTTGTGGGTGACGGATCAAGTACGGGTGATTCAATAGACTCAGCATCATCAGGGACGCAAGAGAGTTCTGGCGCAAGTAATTCAAGTGGAAGTTTTGTTCCACAATATCCGTTGAGTGGAATTGGCGGTAGCTCACAATTTGGAACAGGATTGGGGGGCTTGTCCCTTGGTGGATTTAATCTAACTGGTTTGATGAGTGGTGCGCCGCAAGGCTACTCAGGATCAAGTCTTGGTATTTTTGGGTCAGGCACAAATAGTGCTAACTCATCTTCAAATGACCCTTTGATTGAAAGTGCTTATGCGTATGCCCAGCAAAAAACTGAAACTGATGAATTTAATGGAACTTCTGCTGCGCTATACACATTGTACGGTCCCGGAGGAATGCCGGCACCAAGCGCGGTTGTTCAAGGGCAGAATGGTGATTGTTATCTTATGTCATCAATTTATTCTGTTGCGTTAGATCAGCCGCAGGTCATACAAAATGATATTGCGCCTCATATGGGGGCGGATGGCACATGGGATGGAACATTTGATGTGACATTCCCGGGGACCGGGCAAGTGGAGAACGTGGGTAGCACTCCCCTCCAGAATGTTAAGTCCGTTACGGACTCCAGCGGAGCGACAACGAGCACGACGCAATACGGTGTACAAAATGATGGTAGTAACGCCTATGTAACGGTGCTTGAGAACGCTTGGGCCCAGGCTTATGGAGGGTGGAGTGGTATCAATAGTGGTCTGCCGGAGAATGCGCTATATGCACTAACGGGACAAATTAATACAGTGACTATATCGGGCACGTCGAACTACCAGTGGGGACCACTAAGCCCTTCCTATCAGCCGGCAGATCCGCGAACTGGCCCTAGTGGGCAGTCGCTTAATGCCGGTTACAATCTCTCTAGCTTGGCGTCCTCTTTAAATTCAGGCGCGGAAGAGGTGTTTGCTACGATACCTACACCTGGCGCTACCGTTGAGTCTGTTCTGGATAGTAATCTCGTTAGTGGTCATGCGTATGCAGTGACTGGTTTTGAGACCGACAATAATGGTAACGTGACTGGCATTGATCTGGCCAACCCATGGGGGCGAGTCGTGACTTTACAGCCTGGGCAAGCTGGGAATTCGACGAATTCTCAAATTATTATTCAGCCAACTGTTACACTTACTCCGGCTCAAATTGGAAAATATATGAGCTCCATCACTGTTTCAAAGCATTGAGTTGGTATGGTATGTATAGAATATTCTTGGATTTTTCATGTTAAGACGAATTTTTCAACTCACCCTGGTAGGGGCGCTTGTTATGTTTTCTCAAGAGTCGCTATGTAAGGGTGAGTTGCCAACATATACGTTGCCATTAAGCCTTGTGGGGGGGCCTTCAAGTGTTGGTTTAACTACAACTCTTACGGCCGGTGTTGATATTTTATCGCATCAGGGTGAGCGGTCTACATTTTTGGTGACGGTTACCGAATATGATTCAAGCCAGCATATTCGATGGACTTACACTTTTCGTCATCTTAATTTAGGGGATGAAATATCAGTTCATGGCATTGTTTATAGAGTTTCATCTATTAAATATGCAAATGAATCGGATGCATCATTAGCTGCTTCTGATCAAGCGAGTCATTCGACAAAAGGGCCGAAATTGAGTGCGGTTGGTATTTGCAATTCTCACTGTGACGATTTCGTCAATGTGACTAAAACCGGTGAATTAATTTCAGGTGCAGGTGCTGAGTCTATTGTTCTAACGAATTCGCATCTTAATACTCTTTATTTTGGTGAGTGTAATGTTGGTGTTACGTTAATTGGCGTTAAAGGTGACCCCATTAATGGATATGTCGCAACTATTAAGTGGCAAAAGCTTGGGTATGATTCGAGAGGTAAGGGTATATGTGGGGTCGTTAAGTCTACGAATTTTACTAAGACATTTGTAGGTCGCGAAATTAATTTTCCTGGTGCCGGAAGATTTATGGTTGCATCTATACTATCGGCTGCGATTAATCATGGTGACTGGGTAGTAATTGTGCCTGTTATAGAATAAGGAACAAAAAGGTCAGAGTAAGCTGGTCCAGGTTTGACGGATACCCAAAAGCGATGCCAGCTTGAATTGTGCGTTGGTGACTCTTCAGGCCGAAGCTTTCTCTCAAGCCGACGCTTCTTCCCTAGCATCAGTAGGCTCGGCATCCAGCGAGCACAGCGGATGCCCCTCCGTTGCAATCAACATCTCGACCATCTGCAGCAGCTGTGCATCGCTCAGTTCTTCGCTGAGATACGAGCCTGATGCCCCATCAGCCAGCATCGAACGACACAAATTGGCTGCATGAAAGGCATGACCGTAGTGCTCTGCATGAGCACGCAGTAGATCTGGGCGATTACCATCGAACAGTGCTCGGGTGAGGACTGGGCTAAGGCAGGCTACCTGGGGCAGCAACCGCATAGGGATCAACTTCCCAAGCTTGCTGAGAAAGGTGGTGCCTAACGCTGTGGGCGATATCGTTCCCATGTCGTAATGCGCATACAACTCGGCAGCGGCGTAGTAGAGAAAATCCAGTAGCGGATGGCCACGATCGAAAATCATTACGGCGTTGTTGATGCCGCGTCGGTGCGTCATCTGGCCTTGTGCATCAAAGCTTGACCATATTTCGTGGCACAGCATGGCGCCGCAATCGCTTGGAATGGTGAGCTGGCCTGGGCGAAATACCACGACATCAGCATCCATCCAGATGGCCCGTTCGTAGGTGGATGCGAGACGTGAACGCAGTAGGCCAAGGCGTGCCAGATCGGTGAGCGGTAATAGTGATGTGTACGGCTTCTGCCGCAAGTGCGCTGGCACGTAATCGAACAACGTGTCGTCGACGAATTCATACGCATAGCCGTTTGCCTCGGTCCAGGCTTGCACGGCTTGCATGCAGCGCTGAAGCCATGGGGCAACATCGGTGGTGCGGTAGGACTGGATGACTACGGTACGCACAGTGTCGCTGACTCCGGTAAATTGGACGGGATAGTCCGGCCGACATGCCATTAGGCGGCGGCGACCAGGATGAGGATAAGAGGTCCCGTGCACCACTGCACGCACCGATATCGATCATTATGTGATGCGGTTTCGCTGGGGGAGCGATGTTGCAGCAAGATGTGGAAAACCTATACGCAAGCGTCATGGGCGGTGAGACGATTTCATCGATCTCCTCGTCGCCTGAGGTTTTGGCAGAGCGCTTGCAGGCTGCGATGCACCCATCGCACATGGGTGTGGTCGAGTTGAATGAACTTGGCCGACATTTATTTCAAGCCGGTGCCGTTGGGCATGCCTATGAGTGTTACGCATTGGCGGCACAGGATCCGCGCGCTCTAGGTGCAAGGGTCAACCTGGGGCGATGTGATATCCGCCTCGGTCGTTCCGAAGTGGCGGAGGCTAGGGCACGTGCTCTACTGGCAGAGAAGCCAGAATTTGTACCGGCATGGCAGCTGTTGAGCGATGCATTGCTGGTGCAGCGGCGTTTGGGTGACGCTGCCGACGCATTGCGCATGGCTGCGCAGTTAGCGCCCGGGCTTGGCGTGCTGTATCAGCAACTGGGAGAGATTTGCGAACAGATGGGCGATATCGAGGGTGCTGTGGCCGCCTATGAGCGAGCTGTCGCTTTAGATGCGCGAGACATCCGTAGCCTACGCGGCTTGATTTTCGGCAAGCGCAGTATCTGCGACTGGCATGGTTTGGATGCACTCAGCGCACGGTATAAAGCATCCCTTATTGATGGCAGTCGAGAGGTGTCGCCATTCGAATTTCTTGCCGAAGGTGCAGCGGCGGGCCAGGAGCTTTTGTGCGCGCAAATGCGCGCAGAGCGTATGGCGGCGGTTGCTGCGTGTAACCCTATCGAGATGGGGGGCGGTGTAGCAA
>JBARCX010000277.1:0-11210 GCA_049794535.1 Rhodanobacter sp. | reverse complement strand
GTTATACCTTGCTCCGTGCGCCACACCTTACGCGCGGCCTGCTCGGGGGCTTTAGACAGACTCTAAGGTAAGGGGACAGGCATGTTTTTGTCGTTCGTGCTGAGTGCGGCGCTGGCCGTCGCTTCGCCTGCATCATCGGCAGGTGGGGCGGTGCCTTTGACCACGCCTTCTACCGATTCCACATCGGCCCTGTTGCTGACTCCGCAGTTTCGCCGTTATGGCGAACCCGATGGGATACCCAGCGGTGCGGTCTATGCTGTTGTGCAGGATCACAATGGGGTGATGTGGTTCGCTACAGCCTGTGGCTTGGTGCGTTACGACGGAATCAACTTCCAGGTGTTCAGGCACTCGGATGACGACCCGCAATCATTGCCGGCCGAACAGACATACACCCTCTACGTCGATCGCGATAACCGAATCTGGGCCGGTGATGTGAATACCGGATTGATTGTCTACGATCCATCGAATCAGCGCTTCCGTCAGTGGTCGCACGACGACAAGAATCCCGCGAGCCTCGCCAACGACGAGGTATGGAGCATCGCGCAGATGCCCGACGGCAACATGTGGGTTGCGACGGAGGCAGGGCTCGATCGCATGCGGCCGGACCGAAGTGGTTTCGATCACATTCCGCTGGATGTGGATGGCACGCATGCCGCTTCGTTCGGCTCGACACGTGCTCTGCTGGCCGAAACCGATGGCCGTCTATGGATTGGTGCCGCGAGCGGTCTCTATCTACGCCAGCCTGACGGCACGATCCACCGCGTACCAGTGTCTCCGGACTTTCATGGCTCCCTGGATAAAATTTGGCATATCGAGGGCGGCAATGGTGAGGTGCGAGTGGCTACTCGCGGCGGCCTTCTGATAATCGGCAAGGATGGTGTGGCGCGACCCTTCGCGAATGCACAACTGTCGACGCTGAATATCTCGATCACAAGCAGTGCGTATGACGCTCAGGGGCGGCTCTGGCTTGCCAGCGCGAAAGGAGTGCTGCTGGATACAGGCAATGGACATTTAGAGCAGATCACCAGTCAGCCACTGCTGCCGAGTGGGCTGCCCGATGACCAGGCCTGGCAAGTCATGCGTGATCGGGAGGGTGGCTTGTGGTTTGTTTTCGATCAGTTCGGGATGGCCTATTTGCCACCGAACTGGAATGGATTCACGCGCTTCACCCATATCCCGGATGACCCGAGCAGCCTTTTCAACACCGGCGTGTTGACCGTGTTTGCCAGCCGCGACGGTCAATTGCTGGTGGGCGGATTCAATGGCTGGATCGACAAATTGAATGTAGCTACCGGGGCAGTGCAGCACATTTCGCAGGCGCTGAGTGGTGAAATTAATTCCATCGCGGAGGATGCAAAGGGTCGGATCTGGGCCGTCGAAGGCGGTGCGGTCTATCGACTCGATCACGGCAAGGCCACTTTGATCGACACGGCCAAGGCGCACTTGACGCGGCCGGTCTGGCTGGTCGAGGGCCCGTCTGGGCATATCTATGTCGTGACATGGGGCGAAGGGATGTTCGTTATCGACCCTGATAGTTTGGTGATCACACCGGTACCGATCGATGGTCAGACGAACGAGATGCTTTTTCCCGATCAGCTCAGTATGCACGAGGGCACACTCTGGTATGCCAGCTCGGGTGGCCTGTTGCGTTTGGATGGCCAAAGCGGAAAGTTAGCTTTGGTTCCTGGCGTACCAAAACACGAAATCACCGCATTGGCCTTCGATGCCAAGGGTTTTTGGGTAACGTCCGACAACGCACTGGAGCATTACCACTACGCCGGCAATGATGCTGTGCGTGATCAGGGCATCGATATCAGCCACGAGGTATTCACGGCGGATCTGAAAGAAATCCTGGTCGATCGATTGGGCAATGTGTGGGTATTCTCCGACGCTGGTTTGTGGCGTTTCGATGAGCATGCGCGGCGTTTCGAGAATTTCGGTGCGGCGCAGGGGCTGTCGAGTCCACACTTCACCAACCGTTCGGTTGAGATGTTTCCGAACGGAACCATCTTCGCGGCGAACACGGGTGGCGTCATCGCTTTCCAGCCCGGGCAGTTGCTGAAGCCGAAAGCGGTTCCTCAGGAGCCGTCAGTGACGTTGGGCAAAATTAGTGTGCGTCGCAATGGGCAAATGCGGACGATTCTTTACAGTGGCGATGAACCCTTACGCTTGGGCTGGCGCGACCGTGATTTGCGTGTGGAGGCGCGCATCGCTTCTTACGTCGACCCGGCGTCGAACGATTTCCGCTTCCGGCTGACAGGCTTTGATACCGATTGGGTCGACGCGAGCCATCGCGGTGAACGTGAGTTTGCCGGATTGGGGTCGGGCGACTATACGCTGGATGTGCGAGCCAAAGGCGGCAATGGCCAATGGGGGCATTTGGTAACACCGCTACGCATCTACGTGGAGGCACCTCCATGGATGCGCTGGTGGGCGTGGCTGATGTATGCAGGCCTTGCAATGCTTCTGGCCTGGTTGCTACTTCTGTCGTGGCGTCGCCGATTGGCTCATCGCCATCAGATTCAGCTGGCCGAACAGCGACGCAGCCTGGCCGAGCAGGCTAGTGCGGCTAAGAGTCACTTCCTGGCCACGCTGAGTCACGAAATCCGCACGCCGATGACGGGTGTGATGGGCATGGCTGAATTGTTGCTCAGCACATCGCAGACCGTACGCCAGCGCGAATACACTGAAGCGATGCAGCGTTCCGGTGGATTGCTGCTCAAATTGGTCAACGATGCGCTAGACCTCGCACGTATCGAGGCCGGCAAGCTTGAGTTGGAGCACGCGCCCTTCGATCCGCGCGCATTGATCGAGGACGTGGTGCGGTTGGAGCGTGGTCAGGCGCAGGCCAAGGAGCTGTATATCCATCTTGAGATGGATGATGCGCTGCCGGCATGGCTGGTCGGTGATGCGGTGCGCATCAAGCAAGTGCTATTCAACCTTGCCAACAATGCGTTGAAGTTCACTGAGCGCGGTGGTGTGACCATGGGCGCGCATTGGCTGGACGGTGGATTGCAGCTACGCGTCAGCGATACCGGTCCAGGCATTCCTGCAGATAGCCAAGCACGATTGTTCCAACGCTTCGAGCAGAACGATAGTCCGCAGCGGCGCTCCGGTAGTGGATTGGGACTAGCGATTTGCAACGAGCTGGTCACCCTGATGGGCGGCAGCATCGTATTGGAATCCCAACTGGGACAAGGCAGCACCTTCACAGTGCGACTGCCGCTGCAGCCCGCTGCATTGCCCGTGAAAACCAGCACGGCGCCATCCATTGTGCCAACCGGGCGAACGCTTGATGTGTTGTTGGTGGAAGATGACAGCATCGTCGCGGCAGTGATTCGCGGACTCCTGGAATACCAGGGGCATCGCGTGCGCTATGCCAATAATGGGCTGAATGCCTTGGCTGAGCTGGGGCAGGGTGCGTGCGATGTGATACTGCTGGATCTGGACTTGCCGGGCATTGATGGTTTTCACGTGGCGCGGCTGATACGTCAGCACGAAGAGCCGACGCAGCATGTGCCGATTATCGCGATCACCGCACGTGCCGGGGGCGACGAAGAAGCGTGCAGTCGTGAGGCCGGTATGGACGGTTTTCTGCGTAAGCCATTGACGGGCGCGCAGCTGACGGATGCATTGGCTGTGGCAACAGGGGCGGTGGTAAAGCCGCTGACGGAGCCTGATCTTGCTTGAGCGGGTTTAACGTGAGGGGCTCAGAGTCTGCGAACAGAGTCTGAGCCGATTACATGTCGTACTTGTTCACCGCGTAGCCACGCCGTAGGTACTCGCGCCAACGTGTGCGTGAGCCATCGCGTTCGGCCGGGTCGGCTGCGACCACTTCGAGCACGCGTTCGCCATGGTCATCAGGGCAGTGCTCGCGCAGATTGATAGTGAGCGGGCGTGTCGATGTGTCGATGCCCGGTGGCGCAATCAGTACGGCGGTATGCGCATCATCGTCGTCGCCCGCCAATTGATGCGGGATGAAGGCATCTTCATCGAATGCCCAGAGCAATTCGTCGATGGCCTCGGCTTGTGCGAAATCGCGCGCAAGAATCAGCGTGGGTTGCTGTGCTGCGAACGCTTTCTTCGCCAGTTCGCAAACCAGCAGCAGTGGCTGTTCGCGAAAGCGCGGCTTGTCGATCAGATAGAAATCGGCGCGGGGCATGGCGTACCAATCCGGTAGGTTGGGCTGAGCGCAGCAATACCCAACATCAAAGGTGGCGGATTGTTGGGGTTTGCTTGCGCTCACCCCAACCTACTCACAAAGTTCTAGTTAGCCAGCGCGGTCAATCAGCCACTGTGCGAGCAAGGTGACCGGGCGACCTGTGGCCATGCCTTTACGGCCTTCGTCCCAGGCGGTGCCGGCAATGTCCAGATGCGCCCAGCGCTGACCTTCGGTGAAGCGCGACAGGAAGCAGGCGGCGGTAATCGCACCAGCGCTCTTGCCGCCGATATTGGCAACGTCGGCGAAACCGGAGTCCAACTGCACCTGATAGTCATCCCACAGCGGCAAGCGCCATGCGCGATCCAAGGTCTGTTCACCGGCGGCGATCAGTTCGGCCGCGAGATCATCGTGCCGGCTCATCAGGCCGGTGGCGTGCTTGCCCAGCGCGATAACGCAGGCGCCGGTCAGCGTGGCGGCGTCAATCAGTACCTGCGGCTGGAAGGTCTGCGCGGTATAGGTCAGCGCGTCGCACAGGATCAGGCGACCTTCGGCATCGGTGTTCAATACTTCGATGGTCAGGCCGGAGAGACTGGTCAGCACGTCGCCGGGGCGGTAGCTGTCGCCGTCGGGCATGTTCTCAGCGGCAGGCACCACGCATACGAGGTTGAGCTTGAGGCCCATTTTTACCGCAGCAATGAAGCCGCCGAGCACGCCAGCGGCGCCGCCCATATCGAACTTCATCTCTTCCATGCCCGGGCCGGGCTTCAGGCTGATGCCGCCGGTATCGAAGGTGATGCCCTTGCCGACGAACGCATAAGGCTTGTCGCCCTCGTTGCCGCCCTTGTATTCGAGCACGACGAGCTTGGGCTGGTTGACCGAGCCGCGACCTACGGCGAGCAGCGAGCCGAAGCCGAGCTTCTCCATCTCAACATGGTCGAGCACGTTGCAGCTGACCTTGTCCTGCGACTTGGCAAACGCAGCCGCTTGCTCGGCGATATACGCAGGGTTGCAGATGTTCGGCGGCAAATTCGCCAGTTCACGCGCAAAGCGCACGCCTTCAGCGATGGCGTTGGCCTGGTCGAGGCCGGTTTGTGCGTCGTCCGCCGCGACGAAGGTGATGGCGGTCAGCTCTGGCTGCGCGGTTTTGTCGCGCGGCTTGAAGGTGGCGGTGTAACGGTAGGCGGCGTGGTCGGCAGCCAGCGCGGCGGTGCGCACGCGCCACACGCTGTCGCGGCCCGGCACGTCTACTTCGGTGAGGTAGGACACGGCGCTGGTCAGCGGCAGCTTTCCGAGGGCGCGGGTGGCTTCCATCTGTACTTTTTGGAAGCGGGCGGCGTCGAATGTCTTCTGCGAACCGAGGCCGACGACCAGCACGCGCTGGGCAGTGATACCCGCCGGGGCGAACAGCACGGTGACGCTGCCAGCCTTGCCATTGATATCGCCGCTTTCTACCTGACGCTTGATGGCGCCGCCCGCCGCGTTGTCCACGCGCGCGGCAGCGCTGGTGAGCAGGCCGTTCTCATACACGCCTACCACCACGCAGGCTGTGTCCACGGTTTCGGGGGCGGCGGCGTTAGAGCTGGATTGAGCCAGGCTGAACTGGAGCGTCATCGATAAATATCCTGCGGAGCGCCGGCGAGTGTCGAACCGGCTAGACTTGGGGTTTGCCGACCGCACAGGGGCGGCACGGAACTATTGATTCTATCGCATGCTGAGCATTCTCGACCGCTATTTCCTGCGTGAGCTAGGGCAAACCATGATCGCTACCGCGATCGTGCTGCTGGCCATCATGACCGGCACCAGCTTCGCGCAGGTGCTGAAACAGGTAGCCAATGGCAGCTTTCCGGCCAGTGTGATGTTCCAGGTGTTGGGCCTGAATATGATCCAGGGCCTGCCCTCGCTACTGCCACTGGCTGCCTTCCTGGGCGTACTGACCGGCCTCGGTCGCATGTACCGCGAGAGCGAGATGCATGTGCTCGCCTCTTCCGGCATGGGTGCGCGCGGCTTGCTGAAACCCTTGACGCTACTGGCCGTGCTGGTTGCGATAACGGTGGGCATGGTGTCGATGTGGCTCGGGCCGTGGGCCTCGCGCACGTCCGACAGCTTGGTGGCTGCCGCCAATCGCTCGGTGATTGCGGCCGGTCTCGACGCGGGTCGTTTCACCGAGTTGTCTGGCAAGGGCGGCATCATCTTTGTCGATACCCTCAGCCGTGACGGCAGCGTGCTCGGTAACACGTTCATCGCTACCGAACGCGATAACCCGGACGGCACCCGCAAGGTCAAGGTGATCACCGGCAAGCACGGCCAGCTGTATCAGGAAAGCGATGGTGTAGATCGTTTCCTGGCGCTCTACGACGGCTGGCAATACGAGATTCCCTTGGGCGCCGACAACTGGCGTCGGATGAAGTACGAGCGCAACGACAGCTCGCTGTCCAATGTGCAGTCCGACGACACCGAAGATCCGGCAGCGGGATTGACAACACTCGCCTTGCTGCAAGTGGACAACAACGACACGCGCGCCGAATTTGCCTGGCGCACCATCGCGCCGGCGATGAGCCTTGTGTTGCTAATGCTGGCACTGCCGTTGTCGCGGCAAAGCCCGCGCGAACCACGTTTTGGCCGTCTGTTTCTGGCGGTGCTGAGCTTCTATCTGTATTACCTATTGCTGGCGCTGTGCCGCAGCCAGCTCGCCAAAGGGCACTGGCACCATGCGCTGCCCATGTGGTTGCTGACCATCTTGGTATTCACGTTTGCCGCGTGGATGTTCCGCAACCAGTACATCGCACGCAAACCACGCAAGGCGGCTGCCTGATGGAAGCTTTACGCATCAAGCGAGTCGACTGGCTGGTCGGCATCACGGTACTCAGTTCATTGCTGATGGTATGGCTGGTGATTACCGGGTTGGATGCGGTGCAGCAGTTCATGCGCCAGCTCGGCAACATCGGCAAGAACGGCTATACGCTCACCAATGCCGTTGTGTACGTATTGGTCACGCTTCCACGTCGTTTGTACGAGATGTTCGGCAATGCGGCGCTGATCGGTGGCCTGCTCGGTTTAGGCGGCCTGGCTGCCAGTGGTGAGCTGACCGCGCTGCGTGCGACCGGCATGTCCAAGCTGCGCATCGCAACGTCTGCGGTCGGTGTGGTCGCGATCTTGATGGTCGGTGTGGTGATCCTCGGCGAAACCGCCGCACCCTGGGGTGACCAGCAAGCACAAGCGATGGATCTGCGTTTGCGGTCCGGCAATATCGGCTTGACCGGTAGCGGTCTGTGGGCTCGCGATGGCGATCGCATGATCAATGCCAAGACCAGTGTGTTACGGCAGGTCAAAGGGCGTCCTTCGGTGCAATTGGTCGATGTGCGCGTGTTCACCATGACGCCGGATGGTCAGCTCAGCCGTTTCGATTGGGCCAAGACTGCCGAGCATGACGGCACGCAGTGGCTGCTCGACCATGTGCGCAGCACCACGCTGGATGACCAAGGCGCGCATACCACGATGTCGGACAGCGAACACTGGGACTCGCGGCTCGATCCGCAAATTCTGGAACAGTCGTTGATCCAGCCGCAGTATCTGGCGATGCGCGACCTGCGTCGCAACATGCATTACATGGAGACCAACGGCGAAAGTCCGGGGCCCTATGCCATTGCGTTCTGGGGTCGTGCGCTGTATCCGCTGAACGTATTGGTGCTGGTGCTCTGTACCATGCCGTTTGCGTTCGGTGCGTTGCGTTCCGGTGGTTTGGGCAAGCGCATGTTTATCGGCATGTTGCTGGCTATCGCCTGGTACTTCCTGCAGAAGGCGATGGTCAGTTTCGGTACGGTCTACGGTATTCCACCGTTGCTTGCCAACCTGCTACCCGCGGTGATTCTGGCGTTGGCGGCATGGTTGTATTTCAGGAAACATGGCTGAGTCGACGGCCCTGACACACGACACGACAAGTCACGTCGTGTCGAGGCCGCGCGTAGTGCTCGACACCAACGTTTGCCTTGATCTGTTCGTGTTCCTCGGTCCTCGCCACGAGGCGCTTTCTGCGGCGTTGAAAATCGGCGAGTACACCGCTGTGACGCGCGAGGATTGCCGTGCGGAATGGCTGGCCGTATTGGAATACTCGCAGCTTGCGCTCGTTGCTGAGCGTCGCGCGCAAGCACGCGATGCTTTCGACGCGTACGTGACCTGTTTGGCGCCATCGGCGTTATCCGGTCGCCCTGAGGTACGCCTGCCACGTTGCACTGATCCCGATGATCAGAAGTTCCTCGAGCTGGCATGGGAGGCAGGTGCAGTTGCGTTGCTCACCCGTGATAAGGCGTTGCTACGACTGAGGCGTCGTGCGACGCGTGATGGATTGTTCACCATCGCAACGCCAGATGCGTGGAGCAACGATGTCATCACGGGTTGCCTATCCGCGCCATTGACGTCAAGTTGATATTTTCGCCAAGCTGAGATCTCCCCCAGACAAACGAGGTGTGCCATGGAATGGGTTGATCTTCGCAGCGACACTGTGACTCGCCCTACGCTTGCCATGCGCGAGGCCATGCTCGCGGCGGATGTAGGCGACGATGTGTACGGTGAGGATCCTACGATCAATGCGCTGCAGCAGCGGCTGGCTGAGGAGCTGGGCTTCGAGGCGGCACTGTTTGTGCCCACGGGTACGCAGTCCAACCTGCTGGCCTTGATGTCGCATTGCGAGCGCGGTGACGAATACCTGGTGGGTGCGGATGCACACACCTACAAATTTGAAGGTGGCGGCGCGGCCGTGCTCGGCTCGATCCAGCCGCAGCCGATTCCGCACGATGCGGATGGCTCTTTGCCGCTGGACAAAGTCGCGGCGGCGATCAAACCGATCGACCCGCATTTCGCACGCACACGGTTGCTGGCGCTGGAGAACACCTGGCACGGGCGTGTGTTGCCGTTGGACTACCTGCGTGCTGCTCGCGACTTTACGCGTGAGCGTGGCCTCGGCCTGCATCTTGATGGTGCGCGTTTGTACAACGCCGCCGTGGCGTGCGGAGTGCCGGCACAAACGATTGCACAACATTTTGATAGCGTGTCGATATGCCTGTCGAAGGGATTGGGCGCGCCGGTCGGTTCGGTCTTAGTGGGCACTGCGGCGCTGATCGAAAAGGCACGCCGCTGGCGCAAGGTCGCTGGCGGTGGCTGGCGTCAGGCAGGCATTCTTGCTGCGGCGGGGTTGTATGCGCTGGATCATCACGTGGCGCGGCTGGCCGAAGATCATGCGCGTGCTGTGCGGCTGGCCGATGGGTTGCGCGCTATCCCCGGTGTCACGCTGTTAGGACAGCACACCAACATGGTGTTCGTTGACGTGCCAGCCGAGCGCTTGCGTGAACTAGACGTCCATCTACGCGCCGCAGGCATTCGCATCAGCATTGGTTATCTACCGACACTGCGGTTAGTGACGCACCTGGATATCAACGACGAAGGCGTCGAGCACACGTTGAAGGCATTTGCAGCTTTCTTTGGCCGCGGTTGATCGAGTCGAGCGCGATCGATAACGGGACAGGTGTCGATGATGATTCGATACGCGGCTTACATCGCAGGTAAGTCGCGTGTGGGCTATCGCGACATCATTTTGTCGTTCTGCTCGAGCGACGGCGTTGTGCCTTGGGTTGAGAGGCACCGCGCGGGTTAACGTCGTGCTGGTTTGCCCCGCGCGCGTCGAGCAGGTCACTCGGAAGTTCTTTGAATACGCCAGCCAGTTGCTTGAGGAACTCGCCCATGGCGGAACTCTTGCGCCACAACATGGCGATGCGTCGGCTCGGCGGATGACCACGGAATTCGACGAGCTGCACGTTCGGCGCCTGCGCTACAGGGGGTTTCACCGCGAGCATCGGCAGCAGGGTGATGCCGACATCCGCGGCCACCATCTGCCGTAGCGTTTCCAGGCTGGTGGCGCGAAAGCCTGACTTTTCGCCAGCGCCGGCCATGTGGCAAACCTCCAATGCCTGATCGCGTAGGCAATGGCCATCTTCCAGCAGCAACAGGTTTTGCGAATGAAGGTCGGTGAGTTTCAGCGAAGGGTGTCGAGCCAACGGATGCGACTGCGGTACGGCGAGCATGAAGGGTTCCTCGAACAGAAACTCGGCGTGCAGAGTGTCGTCGTGCACCGGCAACGCAAGAATGCCGACATCGAGCTTGCCCTCGCGCAAGCGGTGTAACACTTCTTCGGTTTTTTCCTCGATCAGCAGCAGCTCCAGTCGAGGAAAGCGCTTATGCACTAGTGGCACGATATGCGGAAGCAGGTAAGGGCCGAGCGTAGGAAAGATGCCCAGCCGTACCGTGCCCGATTCGGGGTCGAGTGTGCGTCGGGCAATGCCCTTGATCTGCTCTATTTCGTTGATCACATCGCGCGCGCGGGTGACGATCTCGCGGCCAACGTCGGTCAGTAGCACTCTGCGCGGCGTGCGCTCGACCAACGCCACACCTAGCTCGTCCTCAAGCTTTTTGATCTGGGTAGACAGGGTCGGCTGGCTGACAAAACAGGCCTCCGCAGCACGACCGAAATGACGATATTCGGCGAGCGCGACCAGATAGTGCAGATCACGCAGATTCATCGTGTACCTCAGTCATCGGTTATGCGGGGGGGCGGATCGGATATTAATAGACGGCATCTATGGATTGCATACTAGCAATCGAGTACGGCGATGCAAGCAGTGGGCATTCGAATAAAAAAATCCCGGCTTGCGCCGGGATTTTCATTTAAAACTATCGACGGGCAGCTGGTCAGTTCACGTAGATGCCAAGTAACGACAGATCGTTGTAATTGGCCATACCTACGACGCGGACGTAATACGTTGTGGCCTGTGGTTTGGCGATCACCACCGTTTCGGTATTGCCAGGGCGGGCAGAGGTGAAATCCGCATCGCTTCCATTTTCTGCGGGGGCGGAGCCGGCTTTGACGAGCAATGAAATATCGCCGCTGCCGCCGAAGCTGCGTAGATTGAGGTTGCTGGCACCGGCAGGAACCTCGAACGAGTACAACATAGAGTCACCAGCAAGGCCCGATTGGCCCGACAGAACAACGCCATTGCCT
>JBARCX010000276.1:0-9957 GCA_049794535.1 Rhodanobacter sp. | reverse complement strand
GCCCTGCATTCTTCGCCGGTCAAGGTTTTGATAATTACAGCTTAACCTCGACGACGGATGCAGTCATCGCGCCTGGCACAATGGTACAAGTCAGCCGTTACAACATGCTGCCCAATTATCAAGCATTGCTGTCGGCTCAAACAGGTACGGATATCTATAGTGCTGGCGCGTTGAACGGCAGTGATTACGTCAGTATCGGGCAGCTCGCGCCTTACTTGCGTTACATCGATCGCAATGCAAACGGCGCCGGCTTTTCACTGACTGCAGGTACTTATCTGACGTGGGAGTCCATACCGGAGAATCAGAAGGCGGGTCCACCGAGTTATGCAGGTGTAACGGGCAAAGTCATGCTGGGGCAAGGCGCATCGATCCTCGTTGATGCGGGAGCGACGGTGCAACTCGAAGGCAACTCAGCCACCATTGTGGATGGCACCATCGATGCGCCCGGTGGCACGATCGACCTGCTCACCAATCCGCAGCAGCTTCCCTTGGCATCAACCAGCACCCAGCTATGGCTAGGATCACAGGCGGTGCTGGACGCGGCCGGTGTTTCGTTGATCAACCCACTGGCCGCAGACGCTCCGGGTTCCAGTGTCGGTCTTGGATTGGCTTCGCGTTTTACGCCGCGCACCGGTGTGGTGCTGGATGGCGGCAACGTGACGCTAGCTGCAAGCGGCGGCTACGTGCTGACCGAACAGGGCAGTCTGATCAATGTATCGGGAGCTGCTGATACCTACGATCTGCCAGTGACCACTGCCTCAGGTGCTAGTGTCGGCTATGTCCCCTCGCCCGTGTGGAGCAATGGCGGAAATATTGTGCTTGCGGCCGGTGCCGGCTTGTATGCCGATGGCATTTTGCAGGCTGCTGCGGGGGGAGTACAGGGCGAGGGTGGTAGTTTGCAGATAGTAGGTCTTACCGAGGGCGCAAATGACCCTTGGCGGCCGTTGGCAACCGGCATACTCCTGCAGCAATCGGGCATGCTGATGCCTTCAGGGTTGTTGATGGGCGGTATAGTGGAACCCGCAGGTATATCCGGCGTGCTTCATTTTGCGTTGGATCGATTGAATGGATCGGGCATAACCAGCCTTACGATTGGACCAGAATCTTCGAGCAATATCGCTAACCTCTCCACCGACGTCGCCCCCGTGGGCATCGCCGGCAACGTCGATTTGACGCTAGGTCGCAGCTTCATACTTTACGCACCTTCGGTTGCTGCGTTGCCGGCAGGCAATATGCAATGGGCAGGTAGCGCACCTTCCGGTTATGTGCAAAGTAACGATGTCGTGGACATTACCGCGCCTTATGTGGGAATCGTTGGAAGCAATCCCGGCGGTACGCAAAAGGCAGTGGCGGGAAGTGGTGTGCTCGATATCGCTGCTGAGTTTATAGACATTGGTGGCGGATTGGATTTGCAGGGCTGGTCCACAGCGAATTTCACATCTAGTGGCGATATTCGCTTTTATGCACCAATAGGCTTGCAATACAACAGCAGCACCGGCGTCATGCAGCCGGGGATGTTGTTCACTACGGGCAACCTGAGCTTCCAGGCGACGCAGCTTTACCCGGACAGTAACTATGCCTTCGTAATCGATGCTAATCCTTCGGCATTGAAAGACACGCAGGGCAATGCGCTTTCCACCACACTAAGCATCCTGAGCAACGGCTCGAGCAGCACGCCGCTGTCAGCAGGTGGGGGCTTGCTGCTTGATGCCAATAACATCGTGCAGAATGGAACCGTGCGCGCCCCTTCCGGGGATCTAGTGATCGGCGTTCAGGACCCTACTTCCACGTCTAGCGCTTTCGGCCTCACCAATACCAATACAAGCGCTTATCCGCTGGCGGTAACTCAAAGCGTGCATCTTGGCGCGGGCAGCATTACCTCAGTGTCGTTGGATGGAGAAACCGTGCCTTACGGTTCCACCACCGATGGTCTGCAGTGGACCTACAACGGCGCCCCTTCTTTGAGTTCGCCGACTTTGTCCGCGCCGCCGGCCAAGAGCATCAGTATCGCGGGTGCCAATATTTCGCTCGATCAAGGCGCCACCATCGATATAAGCGGTGGCGGTACGTTGCAGGCATCGGAATGGGTGCCTGGCACGGGTGGCACGGTTAACGTGCTTACCCAGTACCAAACCAGTTATGCCAACAGCACAACAGGCCAGCAGATACCGCAATATTCGGATGGCCGTGCCATCTACGCGATTATTCCCGGTTACTCCGCGCCGGTAAGCGCACAGGATGCCGCGCTGGAAAACGGCGCCGGAGCAGGGCCGGCGGTTGGCCAATCGGTTTATCTGTCGGGCATCGCAGGGCTAGCAGCGGGTTATTACACCTTGTTGCCTGCCGGTTACGCCACGCTGCCTGGTGCTTACCGTGTGGTGCAGAACACCAGTTCGCAGAATAGCGTGCTCGGCCAGAATGCCGTGTTGCCCGATGGCACCTTGAGCATCACTGGTTATTTCGCCGATGCGCTGGATGGCGCACACTCATCCACCAACACCACATTTCTGGTGCAGTCGTCATCGGTGTGGCAGCAGTATTCGCAGTATCAGTTGGCCAACGCCAACACGTATTTCACCACGCAGGCCAACAACGCCGGCACGGTGGTGCCTTCGTTGCCTGCCGATGCCGGTCATCTGACGCTGAGCGCCACGCAGCAATTGCAATTGGACACGAGCCTGGATGCGGCGCCAGCCAGCGGCGGTCGCGCTTCGCTAGTGGATATTGCTGCGCAAGCGATCCAAGTGACGAGTCCCGACTCGACCCCGCTCGTCGGCTATCTACAAATCTCCGCGGATTCGCTCAGTGCATTGAACGCCGGCAGCCTGCTGCTGGGCGGCAGCCGCCAGCTGACCAGCAGCGGCTATCAGGTAACCAGCACTGCCGACAGCGTGGTGCTTTCCAACAACAGTGCAAATCCGCTGGAGGGGCCGGAAATTTTGCTGGTCGCCAATGGCAATAATGATGCGGGCGCGCAGGGCATCGTGCTGCAATCGGGCAGCATCTTGCTGGCCAGCGGCGGCAGTTCGCCTAATGGCGCGCCACTGGTCTTCGGCAGCACCGCCAGCACAACTTCCACCGGCACCACTGTGCCGGCGGTAAGCGGCAACGGCGCCTTGTTGCGCGTATCGCAGGATGGCGTGGTGGGCGTCACGCGTAACGACGTATCGGCCGGCACCAGTTCCGGTCAGCTCACCATCGATGCAGGCGCCACGGTGCAAGGCGGCAGTTCGTTGATCATGGATACCACTGGCAATACGTCGGTGAGTCCGTCGTCGGTGTTTAGTGCGCAGAATATTCAGGCCGATGCCAACCTGATCAGCTTCATCGGCAGCGACGGTACCGGCATCGGTGGCCTGGTGATCGGCCCCGGCACGCTCAATCTGTTGAGTAACGCTCAACAAGTCACACTCAATAGCCGTGGCGCGATCGATTTTCTCGGCAATGTGTCGATCGATCTGCCGCAGGCATTGAACCTTAATGCCAACGCTTTCGTCAGCAATGGCGGGCAGATCAGTATCAAAGCAGCCACATTGGGCCTGGGCAATACCATCGGCACCAGCACGGCAACGTCTACTGCGGGTAGCGGCCAGTTGAGCTTGAACGCGGGCGAGTTGGACTTCACCGCAGGCAATAGCGTTTTGCAGGGTTTTGCCAGCGTTACCGCGACGACGAGCCAGGGCATCACAGGGCAGGGCACTGGCGGTTTCGATTTCGGTGCGGCCAATGTCAGCTTGAATGCGCCAGTACTGTTGGCCGAGAGCGGGGTCGCAACGAAGCTTACGACCACCGGCACGTTTGCAGTGAATAGCGCGAGCGGAACGCCATTGCAGAATGACGCGATGGGTGGCGTGCTAACGCTCACCGGTGGCTCGCTTACTGTCGGCACTTCCGTCGATGCCACAGCGGGCAACTTGAATCTCGAAGCCACCAGCGGTGATCTCGTTATCGCTAGCGGTGCCGTATTGAATGCTGCTGGTGTCAATAAGACCTTCTATGACGTCACCACCTATGCGCCGGGCGGCGATCTGAAATTAACGTCCGACCAGGGCTCGGTGATTGTGCAGCAAGGCGCAACGGTCGATTTTGCCGGCGGCCCGCAAGGCGGTAGCGCGGGCAGCATCACCATCACGGCGGCCAATCAATCCGAGTTGAATGGCACGTTCCAGGGCCAGGCGCTAAGCGGTTACAAGGGTAGCTATTTCACGTTAAGCAGCGGCGGTGCGCTTAATCTCGATCAGATGGCTTCGTTGACCAGCAGCGCTGGCATTACCGGCGGCATTTCCATCAGCAGCGGCGCGGGCAATCTCGTGCTCTCCGCCGGCCAGAGCTTGGTGGCACAGGATGTGTACCTAACTGCCGGCGGCGGCAGCGGCGCCGTCACGCCGAATGCCGGCATAGTGGATATCGAAGGCACCATCAATGCCTCGGGTGCTGCGGCCGGCGAGATCGCACTTTACGGCCGCAACGGCGTCATTGTGAACGGTAGCCTTGTTGCCGTCAGCAGCACGCCCGAGCAACAAGGCGGTATTGTGGAAATCGGCACCACCGGCACGACGGATGGCTCGCTCAATACCACTTACGGCTACGAGAACATGCAACCCGGCAGTGCTGGCAGTATTCAGTTCGGGCCCCATGCAAGCATCAATGTTTCCGGCGGCACGCCCGATGTCGATGGCACGGTGAGCCTACGCGCGCCATTGCTCGCCAATGGCGATGTGCCGATCACATTTGGTGGCGGCACGTTGGCGGTAACGGGCGCGAACAGCGTCAGTATTGAACCGTATGCGGTGTGGAGTACGGCCGATACTGCTAATGAAAAAAACCACCCCACCCAATATTTCGACGGATTAATTGATCCGGCAGGTTGGTATCAATCAACGGTTCCTGGGGGCACGGGCACGCCACAACTGGTGGCCGGCACCTGGACGAATGAGAATGGCGTCACGCTACCTGCGCCTACCGACGCGGCGACCTTAAAGCAGTACCTCAGCCAGGATTACTTCACGCCCACGGCGGCGAACGCGGATCATCAAACGTTTTACGGGTACGTCAACGGCGACCCTACGCAGGGTCCGGGCACTTTGATGAGCTACGTGGAGCAGCCGGGTTATACCTTCGGCAACCGTTTTTCCGGCATTGCCAATGTGCAGATACAGCCGGGCATTGAGCTGGCCAATCCCACGGCGAACATGAATGGCGGCGATATTTCGTTGCTTACCAATTGGAACCTTGGCGCGGGCATTACAGATGCCAGCGGTAATATTCATTTGGCCTACCGTTATGGTGCGACGTCCGCGTCGGCTTCCGGCGAGGCGCCGATTATCACGGTGCAGGCGCTGCACAACCTCAATATCGACGCCAGCATTACGGATGGCTTCTACCAGCAGAACACTGGCCCATCGATCGCTGCACCGGTGACTGGTGGGGAATCGGCATCGGATTATAACGCGGCGTTGGCGGCATACGGGGCGTCCAATACATATCTCACGACGCAAGCTTTTTACGCAGGTGATTGGCTTTGGCAGCCCAACCCTAATAATCAAGATAATGCCAATGCGCTTCAATACATTTCTAATAGCACTGGCACTTATGCGACATTCCTCCTCACTACACTTACTGATAAGTATTACGATCCCATCACAGCGCCGCTCGCCAATCAATCGGCCGCTTACTATCAGAACTACATGTCGTACATCGGCGAGGTTGGCACGGGCGGCACTGGATCGTGGTCGCTCGCGTACAACTGGGGCGACTACTATTCGTTCTACAATTATGCGCCCACTCCGCTCGTCGCACCGCAACCGGCTGCATTTACGACTTACACATCGTATGTAACGGCATATCAGAAGTGGCTAACCAGTAATTTCGGCAGTGCCTCTGCTACGAACGATACGAACGATACACCGTCGCCATTGCTGCTGCCTCTCGCCGCTGAGGCGACGAGTAACTATACGAACTACTCCGCTGACTACGCCACTTACATGAGCGGATACGTCAACTACTTCACGTACGTTTCTACGCAAGACGGCAATGTCTATACCAACGGCTCGCAGTTGTTCTATGCACCTAACACACCTGCCGCCAGCAGCGCCTCGACAACCCCGCAGACCATCCCGAATGTGGCGAACAATAGCCCTTCGAACATGCCAGCCTTGGGCAGCGTGGCGTCGCTGGTTTCCGCGACCTTGGCTGGTGGTTCCAGCAGCTCCTATCGGCTGGTGGCCGGTGCGAATTTCACCGGCGTAGACCCGTTAACGGTAGTTGCCAGTACGAACGCCGGCAACATTAATCTGGACGGCAACTTCAGCGTGCAGTACACCGCCGCAGGCGGCGATGGCAAGACGCTGAATCTCCCGACCACCGTGCGTACCGGCATCGGCTCGATCGATATCGCCGCTGCTGGGGACATCGATTGGCTGGATCAGACAGATCCGGCTGTGATCTACACCGCAGGCGAGCCCGCGACTGGCACGGCGACTGGAACCGGTATATCCATCGCTAGCTCAACTGCTAAAGGTAACGTCATCCTTTCAACAATGCCGGATGTGCTGGTCACTGGGCTTGTGAACCCCGATCACGCAGGTGACATCGAGCTCAGTGCGCAGGGCAATATCAATGCCATCGAGCAGGTGGTCGATACCAGCGGCAGCGTTACCGGCACGGCGGGTACGGATATCAGTCAGTTCTGGTGGCCCTGGATGCAGACCGGCAATGCCGCCGATGGCTCGCGTTCCTCGATCAATTTTGCGAATTTCGATCAGGGCGTGATGAGCGCTGGTGGCAATGTCAGTGTCAGTGCCGGCGGCAATATCAGCGATCTTTCGGTGTCGCTGCCGACCACGTGGTACGTCAACGCCGGTGGCACTTCGATCACCACCGTCGGCAGCGGCAATCTTTCCGTACATTCGGACGGAAACATCTTAAGCGGTACGTATTTCGTCGCCAACGGCCAGGGCAATCTCACTGCCGGCGGCATGATCGGCTCGGATATCAGCTACACCGCACCGACAATCACAGGCGGTTCCTATAATGGCATTACCTCGCCGGTGTCGACATTACTTGGATTGCAGGATGCGCAGTTCACTGTGCAAGCGCGAGATGGGGTGGATATTGGCGGTATCTACGATCCCTCCTACGCAGTGATACAAACTACGAACCCGCTGATCCCGGCGAATCACTCCGATGGTCAAAGTTACAGCAGCACTTCGGCCGCAAATATCGTCACCACGAGCGGCGATCTGACGCTGAACAGCTTGACGGTGCCAAATCCATTGTTCTCCTATGGAGCAGCAGCGCAATTCGGAGGGAACGACGTCTACGATCCTGGTGCTGTACTGCCTGCGACACTCGCTCTGACTGCGCTTAATGGTGACGTGAACGTACTGGGTTCAGGTGGACTTTACCCATCTGCAACGGGAAATCTCAACATTTTTTCCGATGGATCAATCGAGCTTTCGCAACAAGCCAACGGGGGCAGCTTGCACGACTTTGGATTAATCGACGCGAGTAGCAGCATGCTTCCCTCGCCATTGCAACCACTGGGTGGTGATGTTTCTGCGTATCAAAACCTGTTCGGTTTTGCATATCTAGATAATGGTCTAACACCTAGTCACCAAGATGATCTGCACCAAATCACTCCTGTGCATGCTTCCGATGCAACACCTGTGCGCATTTATGCGCTCACCGGCGACATTGTGGACGGTACGCTGCAGCCTAACGGCCTGATGGCATATGAGATGGTCTTGCAATCGGACAAGTCCGCGCTGATCTATGCCGGCCGTGATATCGTCGATTTATCGTTCATCGGGCAACAGGTGCATCAATCCGACATCTCGCGCATCGCTGCCGGTCGCAACATCTACGACACGCAGTACGTTCCGACTTTCTATACCGGCGGACTGAAACAACTCATACCATCGATTCTGCAGGGTGGCGTGGGTACTTTAGTGGTTGAGGCTGGACGCAATATTGGTCCATTGACCAACCAGATCGATATCCAGGGATTGAACAACCTTACTTCTCAAGAAACGGGTATCGAGACCATCGGCAACCTGGTAAACCCCTACTTGCCGCATGACGGTGCCAACGTGAGCGTGCTGTTCGGTGTGGGGCCGGGCATCAATACCAGCAACTTCGTCTCGCAATATGTGCTGAGCAATCCCAATGGCGTTGACGGCTTCGGTAGCCTGGTACCGGATCTGGTCGGCTTTATGCAGCAGTGGCAGGAAGGCGAGGTGGTCGATACGGGTTTCGCACAGGATCAGATCACCGTATCGCTCACGCCGCAGCAAGCGGAGGCCGCATTCCAGCAATTGCCGTCTTATGCTCAGCAACAATTTGTGCAGCAGGAATTCTTCAAGCTGCTGGCACAGGTGGGCGCGGACTACAACGATCCGGCCAGCTCGTACTACCTGCAATACGCGCGCGGTTATGCAGCTATCGAAAGCCTGTTCCCGGCCTCGTACGGTTACACCAACAACGGCAACGGCAAGGGTGGCCTCAACGGCGAAGCACCAACGGTAGATACTGGCAATATCGATATCCGCAGTTCCACCATCCAGACCCAGCAGGGCGGTAACGTTAGCATTCTTGGTCCAGGTGGCCAGGCCCTGATCGGTAGCGTCGATGCGCCGCCCGTCATCACGAATAGCAAGGGTCAAGTGGTCGCCGGTCCCAACAGTATGGGTGTGCTGACGCTGGAGCAGGGCAGTATCGATATCTTCACCGATCGTAGCGTGCTGCTGGCGCAAAGCCGCATCTTTACCGAGCAGGGCGGTGACATGGTGATGTGGAGTTCCAACGGCAACATCAATGCAGGCCAGGGCGCCAAGACCACGGAAGTGATACCGCCGCCCACTTACCTGTGCGATCTGGATGCTTTCTGCCTGATCGATGCGCGCGGTGAAGTGAGTGGTGCAGGCATCGCTACCCTGCAGACTATTCCCGGCGCTGCGCCCGGCAATGTGTATCTGGTCGCACCGCGCGGTACGGTTGATGCGGGCGATGCAGGCATTCGCGTCGCCGGCAACCTGGTGATAGCCGCCGCGCAGGTGCTAAACGCTGACAACATCCAGGTGCAGGGCCAGAAGATAGGTGTGCCGGTGGCACAATCGGTGAATGTCGGCGCACTGAATGCGGCCGGTGCTGCGGCTGGCGCGGTGAGCAAGGTGGCGCAGGACATGCTGAACCAGCAGCAGAACGATGCACTGGGTAAACAGCCGTCCATTATCTCGGTGCAGGTGTTGGGATTCGGTGACAACAGCAGCAGTATTCAGGGAGGCGGCAGCGGTTACGATCCGAACAGTCCCGTGCAGATACTTGGGGCCGGCCGGCTTAGCGATACACGCAAAAAATCCCTGACCGCAGCCGAGCGCAGCCAGCTCGCCGAATAGCGAGAGCCGATAGCGGAACGGGCTGTGGATGAATAACGGTCGATGCGGCATGCATCGAGCGGTGACCCGAAAGACATGAACCAAAATCATCCCTGCGGAATCGTCCCAGGGAACGGCGGGGTTTACCCGTGTGAAAGACGGGACAATGGATTGGGGCCAATGACCGTGAATCGGAGCGCACTCGTTGAAACGTTCATCCAGCTTTCCAATTTTCGCCAATATGCGATGGCCGAATCCCTGCTTGCGACCTGCACGCGCGAGCAAGTGGAGTCCCTGCTCGGCATAGCCGATCGTGCTTTCAGCCAGCGGCTTATTTATTCACTTGAAAAGCAGCTCAAGCGCGGCAGTGAGGCGATGAGTAAGTCAAAGAGCGAGCTGGTTGTTGAGCTGATAAAGATATGCAATGCGTGGTGCAAGGAAGGGCACCGAAGCGCTATCCGGTGCGTACTGATGGAGTTGAAAGCGGGTGAGTTGACAACGCTTTCACACATGCCCGGATTGGATGGAGAGGTGTATTCCATGTTGCGTGAATACGATTCGCCGGGCGAATCCATTTCTGTGG
>JBARCX010000275.1:0-19750 GCA_049794535.1 Rhodanobacter sp. | reverse complement strand
GGCTATGCCAATCAATTGGCCAGTTATTTGGTCGACAATCATCGTGACCATGAGGCGCTTGCCGTGATTGCGAAGGCACAGGAACTGCAGCCCGCCCTGCAAACGAATTCCGCACTGCTTGCGTTGCAGATAAAAGCAGAACAAGCATTGGAAAAACCTGTCGAGGCTTTACCTGAGCATTAATCGAGTACAGGCTTCCGAAATAACGACGCAACAGGGGAATGCCTGAACAAGCTCACGCCTGTCATTCCGGTGCACACCGGAAGACGTTCGACTCGAACAGCCCCGCGGCTCCATAACCTCAACAGCTGACCAAGCTGGAAGTCCATGAGTATCGCTATGATGCCAAGGATGTATCCGACAGCCCACATCCATTGTCTAACCACGCCAGCGCCGATGATCCCCTTCACCAGCACTGAAGACGAGCGATGAATACCTTCCATCGTTTCCGCATCAGCAGATACATGCTGTTGATCAGCGCACTGCTTGCAGTAACGGTCATCTACTGGCCAGGACTCTCCGGTAGCTGGCTATTCGACGATTATCCCAACATTGTCGACAACATGGGCGTGCAGCCTGCTGATACCAGCCTGTCCTCGCTGGTAAATGCAGCGCTTTCATCCCCCGCCAGCGAGTTCAAGCGTCCACTGGCTTCGCTCAGCTTTGCCGCCAACTACCTCACCACCGGACTCGATCCGTTTTGGATGAAGCTGACCAACCTGCTTATCCATTTGTTGAACGGCATGTTGGTGTTTTTGTTAGCCCGCCTGTTGCTGCGATCGACTCTCGCAAAAGCCCCTCCTTCCGTTCCGCCCCTGCAAGCATGGAAAGAGGAACAGCGTATCGATAACGTGTCGGCGCTGATTGCTGCCGGCTGGATGCTGTTGCCGATCAATCTCACCGCCGTACTGTACGTGGTGCAACGTATGGAGAGCATGGCGAACTTGTTCGTGCTGCTGGGCTTGATCGGCTACGTCACGGGGCGTCGCCGCATGCTTCGCTCAGCCCCCCATTTCTTAGCGACGAGCCCAACCAATACTGGTAACACTACCTCCGGAAGACTGGTGTGGCGTGATTTCTGGCTCTGCCTCGCCAGCCTCATCCTACCCACAGCCGTGGGGGTGCTGGCAAAAGAGACCGCCATAATGTTGCCGCTGTACGCAGCGCTGATCGAATGGATATTGTTCCGCTTCCACAACCCGGTAGGAAAGCGCGACTGGCGGATCATCGGCACTTTCATGATTGTGCTCGTACTACCGATGATGATCGGCCTTGCCTGGTTGCTTCCGGGCCTGCTAAACCCGGGAGCCTGGGCCACGCGCGATTTCACATTGTCCACGCGCCTACTCAGCGAGGCTCGCATCGTCACAGACTACATCGACTGGACGCTACTCCCGACCTCACATGCGCTGTCGTTCTATCACGATGACTTCGATATCTCTACCGGGCTTTTAGCTCCGTGGACCACGCTGACCAGCATGCTTGCACTAGCTGCATTGATCACGCTGATGATCTGGCTACGTCGAAGCCGACCACTGATTGCTCTCGGCATAGCGCTGTTCCTCGGCTGCCAACTGCTAACGGCAACAATCCTGCCGCTGGAATTGATCTACGAGCACCGCAACTATTTCGCCAGCTTCGGCCTACTTCTGGCTTCGATCCCATTACTTGCAGGCTTTGGCGACATCTCCTCTGGAGCAGTTTCCGGTCATACACATCACGGTCACACCCTGCTCTGCCGCACCATCCTTGGTGGGCTGCTGCTGTTCTGGGCCCTCCACACCGCTATCACCGCTATTGCATGGGGCGACCCTCTACGTCTGGCGCAGGAATTGGCCGCCCGCGCGCCGGAATCTCCCCGCGCTCAATATGAACTCGGCCGCACCTGCATCATCTACTCGCACTACGATCCGGCATCACCCTTCACCCAGCAGGCCTATGCTCCACTGGAGAAAGCAGCCAGCCTATCAAGGTCGTCGATCCTGCCGCAGCAGGCGCTGATATTCATGAATTCGCGCATGCATCTACCGCTTAAGGATGCATGGTGGGATAGCATGATTGCCAAGCTACGGGCACGACCGCCGGGCGTACAGGACGAAAGTTCGCTTGGCGCACTGACCCAATGTGCCCGCGAGAATCAATGCGATCTGTCAAAAGAGCGTATGACGGCAGCCTTCCAGGCCGCGTTGTCTCATCCCAATCCAACGGCTCGCTTGCAGGCCACCTATGGCGATTATGCGTGGAACGTGCTCGGTGACAGGGCCCTGGGAGAACGCATGATTGTAGACGCCGTACGAAACGCACCAAACGAGGCAGCCTACCGCATCACGCTAATAAGGATGCTCCTGGCACTGAGGCGCCCGACTGACGCTGCCAGCACATTTCAATCGCTGCAGGCATTGAATGTTGGCGGTCGCTTGAACAACGATTTGCGTACCCTGCACCAACAGATAGCTGCCGCATCCCAGGCCGACAATCACGGCACACCATGAAAGGTCCACTCGCCCGCAGTAGCCTGAAGACGGGGGCAATGCTGGGAATACGCGTGCTAACTCAGGCCGCAGTGTTACTGTTATTGACACATCTTTTAGGCCCACAAACCTATGGCCACTTTGCGTCCGCGTCCTCACTTGCGGTGGTGCTGGGCATCTTGCCCAACTTAGGCTCCGGTTACGTGATGATGGCACGTGCGCCACAACACGCCACTGCGATAAATGACGTGTGGCGTTATGCATGGCCACTTACCATGCTGCTAGGGCTGCTGTTATTGGCTGCTTATTTGCCGCTCGCGCACATCATGGGGGGAGCAAACCCAATGGCATGGCCAACGCTTTGCTGTTTAGGCGCAGCTGAGTTGCTGGCAACGCCGCTCACCATGCTCCTTAGTTTTGTGTTACAGGCCAGCCAGCGAGTACCACTGGGCCAGTTCGTGCAGTGGCTGCCACTGGGCTTGCGTGTGTTGGCAGCACTTCCTTGCTTTCTGATAATTGAGACGGCTCGACTACCGGCCTACGCGCTGTTGCAGATGCTTGCTTCACTAGTCGGGCTGGCTCTCGGCTTTGCGATGACTCGGCGAATCGTCGCATTACATGGAGTGCCCCGATATCCCGATGCGCAAGAGCTGACCCAAGGGGCATCGTATGCAGCCATGCATCTAGTAGCCGCCAATCCTTCTGAACTGGACAAAGTACTAGCGGTACGGCTGATCGGTGCGCACGATGCCGGCATCTATGCCGCTGCGACGCGTGTGATGGGTGCACTGGTGATGCCTGTGATTGCCTTGATGCTCGCCGCACAACCGCGGCTATTTCATCACGCCCACCAGCCGACTCAACAGGGTCATCGGCTCATCTGGATAATCGCCATGCTTGCGCTCGGCTGGGGCCTGCTTTGCTGGCTATTGCTGAGCCTATGCAGCTCGCTATTACCTTGGCTATTTGGACCAAGCTTTGCTGCGATGGCACTGCTGATGCCCTGGCTGGCGGCGGCGGCGGCTCCACTCTCCATGCGACTTGCAGCCGGTACCGTACTGGTCGCATTAGGGCGGCCACTGGAACGCCTGATGTTCGAGCTGACTGGCATCGCGGCACTAGTGGCTGGCACGTTGTTGCTGGCACCCCTATTTGGAATGCGCGGATTGGCGTTCGCATTGCTTGCCAGCGAAAGCAGCATGGCCATGATCGGGTGGTGTCTGGTATGGCAACGCACCCGTCAAAGCGAGAGCGGTTGACGTAGCGGATCATTGCCCAAGGCGATCTGCAACCCAGACCACAGAGCCAACCAAGGCGTTAACGAACGAAAGCGCAACGAGCGGACAGTGGCGCGCGCCAGCAATACAGGCAATCGCAACATATACAATAACCAGACATCGATACGGCTGCGTGCAAGTTTGCGTGCAAGAATTAAATGCGCAGCCACCACGCGCGTCTCATAGAACAAAGATCCCAATCTGCTGCTAGCAGACCCTTCATGCTGAACTAATGCATCGCTGACATGCGCCATGGCATCTTGCTTTTCGCGCAGTCGCCAACCTAGTTCAATTTCTTCACCATACATGAAGAAATCCTCATCAAATAGCGGCCCTGACCAGCGATTTGTTGCAAGCATCAGGCAACAGCCGCGCGGAACCCTAAATGCACCCGGGATGCATCTATCGGAAAGCATTGCAAACCAGCGCTGATAGTAGATCTCATCAAGCCTGTGACCACTATGTATCAAAGCTGGAAACGCCAGCAATGTACAACTATGTAAAGCAAGTGCACTGGCTAGCTTGCTGGCAAGTCCCAATGGTGCAATTGCATCATTGTTTATCAGTAAAACCCAGGCTTTCTCCATACGCTGCCGGCAAATTTGAAGACCACTATTCACCCCTGCAGCAAAGCCTAGATTGCGAGTACACACCTCGATGCTAACCCTTGTGTCGCCTGCAACAAGTACAGCAAGTTCCTCAGCCGACACGCCGCCATCCGCTGAGTTGTCCCAGACAACGACATGTTCAACATCGTCATCGAGGAGGGACTCAATGCATCGTGCAGTACGGCACGCGTCACGGAAATTGATGACAAGTGCAATGACAGGATGAGTCATGATGAGCGAGTCGAACGATGTGCCATGACCACCAATTCCTCTGCGCCCAAGGTGCTGCACGATGCATATAAATCAACAAGAGTCGACCAGAACAGTGTAGATCGCGTGGGTAAGCCAAGTGCAGACGCGCGCCGATTCGACGCGTCAAGCCGTTTTCGTGAACCACGACCGCGACGCACGAAACGAATGTCTTCAAAGCCGGCGTCACGCAGCATTGCAGCCAAAGCAAGCGGAGAAGGCATCACGAAATGACGCGGCACCTCAAGCGGCTGCCATGCAGCCGAAAAAAGCTTGTGTCCAAGGCTCTCAATATTCGGTGTTGCAACCCAAATCGTACCACCGGGCCGTATCAAATCAGCACACGCACGCAGCATCGCAGATGGATCATGCAAATGTTCAATAACGTGCGCCAGCGTAATTACGTCGTATCGTTCCTGAGGTTGAAAAACTGCTATATCGCCCATGAATATCGAGAGCCCATGTGCGCATCCTTGACTCGCCGCGACAGAATCAGGCTCGATTCCCTCCACAACCCAACCCGCGTCCTGTGCGCGGAGCATGAAAGCGCCATTGCCGCAACCAACATCTAGCAACCGGCCTGGCATTCGCGGCAAATGCCTATATAAATAATCAAGCTGAAGCCTTAACGGAAATATAATCCACACTACCAAGCTGCCGATATATAGCGATATGCCTTTCTTAATACCAAAGCGTCGTCGCAGATACCCACCAACAAGCCGCCAAGCCAACGATGTCCCTTCATACGCACGGTTTTCCGTTAGCGGCGATAAGTGTGTGTAATAACTTCGATAAGCCTTGATAACAGCTGACCGTGTAGGGCGCGGACTTAGAGACAAGGAGTGACAAGTTTTGCATCGAAGCATGTTCCAGACACCTGGAATACCTTCTTCATGGTCCATCAATCCAATATGGAATGGCTCCAAAACCACACCCTCACATGCAGCACAACATGTAGGAAGCTCAAGCTCCGCTTCACGCCAATATTGTGAGCTATCACCTATCGCTTCCATAAAATAACATACGCTCGTTTGTCAAAAATTCACTTCGGCTTTATTGCAGTGATAACAATTTCATCCGACCATCGAGTACTGAATATCGAAACAATATTGACCACTGAATTCCAAAGTGCCGAACTCAAAAATGAATTCGTACCGAATGGCATACCAAGCTTTTCCGCACGCATTGTAGAAAGGCGCATACCAGCCGAGCCACTCCTACCTCGTCTTAGCAAGCGAACTTCCGAGAACCCGGCATAAGAACAAAGCCGCTTGAGCTCTCGTCGACTTGGAAGAAAAAGGTGACGTGGAGGATCAAGAGCAAACCACGCACTACGGTAAATTTTCTGCCCAAGTCCATCCGCATTTGGCATTGCCATCCATAAGACACCCCCCGGATTAAGCAACTCAAAACAACGTAACAACACATCACTAGGGTCATGCAAATGCTCAAATACGTGCGACAAGGTAATAACATCGAATGTGCCGTCGGGACTGTACGAATGAATGTCTCCATTATGGACAATCAGCTGCGCCGCTTTCGCCTGCTTGGCAGCGGCCGGATCGGGCTCAACCCCAAAAACCTTCCAGCCCGCCTCCATTGCACGAAGTAAAAAAGCACCGTTACCACAACCCACGTCGAGCAGCCGCGCCCCTTGCCGCGGAAGATGCCTATAGAAGTAATCAAGTTGCTGGCGAATTGGAACAATCCATGGAACCAACCATCGACCCATTGAATTGAATGGCTTTCGCTGACATCCAAAGCGAGCATTCAAATAGCCATTCGCCAATCGCCAGACTACAGAACCACCATTATCCGCCGCGTGCATAGCACCTCCACTTTGATGTGTAAAGTAGGAGGCACTCGAATACGCCTTGCCAATAGAGCTAATTGTCGGCCTTGGATCCAGAAAAAGACTTTCGCACTTTGCGCAATGCCGAATCCCCCACTTACCAGGCACACCCTCCAGATGATCCTCCAAACCCTCATAACGAAAGACTGAAGCGGGCTCGCCACAAGCGGGACAAGCTTTTACTGACTCCAGATCACCATCGAGCCAATATGATTTTTCACTTATATCCGGCATCGCCATATCTCACTTCCCCATCAAAAACACAACCAAGAAAAGCCTTTACTGATACCACGTCGACTCAAATAAACCACTAATAAATGAATCCACCGAATGACTAAATAGTCTTTAGTTTCGCTTCTCGAAAGCAGCTCGATTACGCGAATCATAAATTCCACAAACCATGTTGTGCACTTGCGATATCCGCTGAGAATCGAAGATCGCATGAACTAGAAGTGTAACCACTAGCTTCACCACGGCCCAGAACTTCCATACACATGGCACATAGGATTGATGAAGCAGATAAACCGCATTTCGAAACAAAGAATAATGTCTCTTCGGCGTACGCTGCGGCCACGCTCGCCATCCGAACCACCAGAAACGCATACCTCTCTCACCCATGCAATGATCAAATGTTGCCTGTGGGATACCAAACAATTTAAACCCAGCATCTAGCACACGGAACGACCAATCCGTGTCGATGTGATCAATGAACATAGCCTCATTGAGGCCACCCATCTGCTGAAAAAGGGACAATCGGACCAACGTTCCACTGCCGTTGAGATTGGCACAATCGACGACAGTCGCACTATCGTCGCCGGCAAAAGCGCGCGCCCAACGCCAACCGCGAATACAATGAAATCCGTGTTGTAGTCCCGTAGCCTGATCTATCAACCGCGGCCCCACACAACCCACTGACTGACCTTCACGCTCCAGCTGAAGGAATGCTCGATGTAACTGCTCGATGGCTCCCGGATGCGGCACGCTATCCTGATCCAGCAGCAGCAAAAACTCTGTCATCGGAGCAATCTTCGCTACATGCGCCGCCCCAAGATTTAGCGCGGCACCAAGGCCAAGATTGGTTTCATTTCTCAAAACATGGGCACGCGGCTGGCATGCTACAAGTTGCCTTATCTCATTCACTTCAATTGCGGACGATGCATTGTCCACCAACACAAGCAAAGCGTCCGATGGAAGCGCCGATATCTGCTGCTCCAAGCGCGCGATTTCTGGGTGATATGTCACCGTCAAAACCGCGATGCGCGAGGCATCAAAGGGCCTGTTTCCGGTGCTACCCATGATCCTAGCGTCACTCAATGTCATGACCCGCCCTCTGCTGCGCGAAAATGAATTGAGAACATGATTTTCTACAGAAAAAATCCAACCACAAAATCACCGAATCCATGATTAAGCCCGCCTGAGCGCGATGACAGTTTTCAATACGGACGCATAGCCACGCGCAACCTCCCGCCAGGAAAACCGTTTCAACAGACGCTGCCGCCTTGTCACGGCACGTGCGTGTGCGCACTGCGAATCATGAAGTGTCTCGACAACTGCGGTTGCAAGTGCATTGATATCGCACGGAGACACAACGCTATCGCTGCAGGCGTCGAGTACATCCAGCATCGCTGGCACGGCGCCGACCACCACCGGGCAGAGGCAGCCAACAGCCTCGACCACCACTAACCCTAAGCCCTCCACATCGCCGTTGTCGGCCTGCACAAAAGGTGCCACAAATACAGCTGCACGCCGATAAAACTCAGGTAGCGCCCCCTGAGTGACAGCGCCCATGAATTGTACGTACTCGGCCATATTCAGATGCCGTACTTGAGCACGCAAGGCTTGCTCCTCGGGACCAAAGCCAGCGATGGTGAGATGCGCGTCAGGACACATTGCAAGAATGGCCGGCATAGCATCGATCAGGTGGCGCACTCCCTTCTTTTCAACCAGTCGCCCTACGAACAGGATTTCGCCCACACTACGCTGCACTGAAGAGTCAGGCCTGAAGCGCTGCTCTAAATCCACACCCATCGAGCGCACACTGATTTTGGATGAATCCACACCAAGCCGGATCAGTTCATCACGCATGGCCTGACTGACCACGGTGAGCGCAGCAGCGCGACGGGCGACAAAGCGCTTCAACGCTTGCAGTGGCTTGGTGCGCAACGCATACAAATCGGCACCGTGTGAAGTAACCACAAACGGGGGCACACGCCTGTAGACCAAGCCTAACAAGGCCACGACCAAACCCTGCGGGATCAGCCAGTGAGCATGAATCACGTCAGGACGCTGGACGCGGATCAGGCGCCACGCCGCCCAAATCTGTGCCAGCAAAAAGCCAGGCAATAACAGCCATTTCCACGGCTGATGCTTGAGGTTGATGACTATACCGCCATCATTGACCAAGGTTTCCAGACGTGCAGGGGCATAACGATAACGATGTACCTGCACATCATCCATGCATTCCTGAGACCGCGCATCGGGAGCATGAGGACACAACACTGTTACATCAAACGTGTCGACCAGTCGCTTGGAAAGTTCGTGCACAAAACCCGGCTCGTGATCATTCGCCCAGCGTGGGTAGGTAGAGGCCAGAATCAGCAACCGGGGAGGCGCAGTAGTGTTATCGTGCTTCATGCATAGATGCCGCATGCCGCAACAGATAAATATGTGTCGGACATAGCCCACGGAGCGATTCAAGCCATGCATCCGGAAGCCGACCTGCCATGCGCGCGAATGGCGCTCGAGAATGTTCGGCGATCAGCACATAGCGAAATGCCTTTACGCAGATGTTCCGATACCCCAGTTCCGCCTCGCTTAGCAGGCATTCAAGGGTCCCCATATCCAATGGCTCGCAATCGTAAAAATTACCCTTGCCAGCAAGGGCAAGATAACGATTGCGCAGCGCATGTGGTAGCCAGCTCAAGAAAGCCAGGCGGTAATGTGGCTCGACAATCTGCCAACGATTGGGTGAAGCCAGATAGGCCACTCCCTGTGGATTGAGCACTCGGCCGATCTCGCGGAGGTGGGTTAATTGCTGCTCTCTATTGCCCACGTGCTCAAGCACGTGATTGCTGATTACGACATCGAAGCTGGCAGTTTCAAAGGGCAATTTAACACCTTCTACTACACGAAACTCGTAACCCTCGGTCTGCTGCCGCTGGTCAACAACATCTACGGCCACCACATCACAGATGGGATCTGCATCGCTGCAAAAATAATGAGCGATGGCACCCGAACCCGCTCCGATTTCGAGCATTCGTATTGGTCGCAGCTCTTTCCGGGATAACGCAAGCAATTGTTCAATCTTGCGTGCTTTTGCTTGGCGCCCCGCCAAATCCAGTGCAGCATGCGGCTTTCGTCGAACCAGTTCAGTCATGGTGACGATATGTCAAAGCGGTAATCTGTTCGGACACCAACCCGATCAGGAACACGATAACTGCTGCACTCCACATCAACGTGCTCATGTTGGTGAGCCGCCCGTTCTGGATGAAGGTCCATGCGTAGTTGATGCAGCCCAACAGAAAGAACACCGCGCTTGCCGGCACGAACAACTTCAGCGGCGAATACAGCGTGGCGATTTTGAAAATGATCAGCAGGAAACGAATGCCATCCCGAAGTGGCTTGATATGACTCTTGCCCACACGCTGCGCAGCCTTGATCGGCACGTAAGCCACAGGATAGGCGCTACGGAAGAACGCCATGGTGCTGGTGGTGGGATAGCTGAAGCCGTTCGGTAGCAGGTGCAAGAATTCGCGGAATTTAATTGCACGAACGGCACGAAAGCCTGACGTGAGGTCAGCGACCACGTGACCCGTCATGCGTGTAGCCAGCCAGTTATAGAGCGTATTGGCCAGACCACGACCAACGCCGGCCTGACTCCCCCAGTCACGAGCACCGACAACCATGTCGTAGCCTTCATCCAGCTTGGTCAGTAGACGCGCGATATCGGCCGAATCGTGCTGGCCATCACCATCCATGAATACAAGGATGTCTCCGATTGCAGCGCGAGCACCTCGTTTGATGGCTGCGCCGTTGCCCATCGAATAGGGCGATGAAAGGCACTGCACGCAATGGTTGCTACAAATCGAGCGAGTGTCATCGGTGGAGCCATCGTCAACGACGATGATCTCGGCCGTTGGATGCACGGCACGCAGACGCGGCAACAGGTCGGCCAGCGCAGGCGCTTCATTCTTGGCAGGCAGGATGATGCTAAGGCGATTCAAGACAGCTCCCCCAGGTGAAAAGAGATCATAACGCGGGTGCCGCGCCTGTAAATTGATGCGATGGCTGGAATGGGTACCGGGTCGCCATTACCAGCCATGCGGCTCCCTAGCTGAACATGATTTGGCCAGCAGATAGCCGACGCAGCTTGTGCGATGCATCACCTTCAGCAGACGCCATGAGCGATAGCCGATGGCTACCTGGAGCTATGTGCGCTAAATTCCCAACTAATCAGGGGGCTGGGTCGGGTTTATCATGTCAACGCAGTTGCAACCGTCACTCGTGGGCCTATCCGGCATGGCCCGCCGGCTGGTGTCGGAAGGTGTTTTGCCGGAAGCCGATGTGCGCAAAGCGGTGGCGGATTCTGCTCAGCAGAAGGCGTCATTGGCGGCGTGGCTGCTTGATCATGGATTGGTTGACAGCACTCGCCTTACCCAGATCGCTTCAGCCGAATTCGGCATGCCGATGATGGATGTTACCGCGATCGCCCCATCCAGCATGCCGCTCAACTTGATCAGCGAAGCACTGCTCAGCAAGCACAAGGCCCTGCCACTGCTTAGGCGTGGCAAGCGACTATTTGTCGCCATTGCAGACCCTATGCAGTCACACGCATTGGACGAGATCAAGTTCCACTCCAATTGCATGGTGGAACCGATCCTGGTCGAACGCGGCCAGTTGAATCGTGTCATAGAGAACGCGATCAGCGCGATGAACAACGCCATGCCCGAGATGGGTCATGGCGAGTTGGATGAACTAGCGCTGGAATCCGGCGACGATGAAGCCGATGCGACGGGCATTGATGCCACCGCCGGTGAAGACGCGCCGGTGGTGAAGTTCGTCAACAAGATTCTGGTGGATGCGATTCGCCGCGGCGCCTCGGACATTCATTTCGAACCGTTTGAAACTATGTACCGCGTGCGCCTGCGCATGGACGGTATGCTACGTGCGGTAGCCAATCCGCCGATGAAGCTGGCCAATCGCCTCTCCTCTCGCTTGAAGGTGATGGCGGGTCTGGATATCGCCGAGCGTCGCGTGCCACAGGATGGCCGTATCAAGCTCAACCTGTCCAAAAGCCGCTCGATGGACTTTCGCGTCAGCACACTGCCGACCCTGTTCGGCGAAAAAATCGTACTGCGTATCCTGGACAGCTCCTCGGCCAAACTGGGCATCGACAAGCTTGGCTATGAGGAGGCCCAAAAACAACTTTACCTCGACGCCATCGCCAAGCCCTACGGCATGGTGCTGGTCACCGGCCCTACCGGTTCAGGCAAAACGGTGTCGTTGTACACCGCACTAAACATCCTCAACACTGACGAGCGCAATATCTCGACGGTGGAAGATCCAGTGGAAATCCGCGTCGACGGCATCAATCAGGTGCAGCAGAATGTGAAGCGCGGCATGACCTTTGCCGCAGCACTGCGCTCGTTCCTGCGCCAAGATCCGGACGTGATCATGGTCGGCGAAATCCGCGACCTGGAAACCGCCGAAATTGCGATCAAGGCGGCGCAAACCGGTCACATGGTGCTATCCACCCTGCATACCAACGATGGGCCACAAACCATCGCGCGCCTGATGAACATGGGTATCGCGCCGTACAACATCACCTCGTCGGTAACGTTAATCATTGCCCAGCGCCTGGCGCGTCGTTTGCATGGTTGTAAGAAACCACAAATGCTGCCTCCCGAGGTCCTGCTTTCCGCTGGTTTCACGCAGGAAGATATCGACGCCGGCATGACGATCTACGAAGCAGGGGGCTGCGACGAGTGCAACGAAGGCTATAAGGGGCGCGTAGGCATCTACCAGGTCATGCCGATGCTGGAGGAAATCCAGAAGATCGTGCTGAAAGGCGGCAACGCGTTGCAAATCGCTGAAGTGGCTCGCGCGGCGGGCATCAACGATTTGCGTGCATCGGCCCTGCTGAAGGTAAAGAATGGTGTGACCAGCCTGGCCGAGATCGACCGCGTGACCAAGGACTAACGGCCACAATAGGCCGGAATGGGCCAAAGTGAGACCTTCGTCGTGCCGGACTTGCGCCAGAGACCACGAAATGGCCCGAGGTTGTGAATTAAGCTGACGTTTGCTTTTGCCCACCGCAATAACGGGGCTGGATTGGATCATTGGGGGAGGATGCGCATGGCTACGGCTACCGCTGCTGCAAAAAACACCCGCGCTGCCGGCGCCAGCCGTGCGCAGGTCAGCCAGCTGACCACCTACGACTGGGTGGCACTGGATAAGCGCGGAAAGAAGATGAAGGGCGAGATGCCAGCGAAGAACGCTTCGCTGGTAAAGGCCGAGCTGCGCAAGCAGGGCATGAACCCGCAGACTGTACGCGAGCGCAAGAAGCCGCTGTTCGGCTCTACCGGCAGCACCGTTAAACCGGGCGATGTCGCTATCTTCAGCCGACAGATCGCCACGATGATGTCGTCTGGCGTACCCATGGTGCAGTCGTTCGACATCATTGCTGACGGCCAGAAAAACGTCCGCTTCAAGAACATTCTGCTGGATGTGAAGCAGAGCATCGAAGGCGGCGCATCGCTACATGAGGCACTGGGCCGCTATCCGGTGCAGTTCGATGAGCTCTATTGCAACCTGGTACATGCCGGTGAAACGTCCGGTGTACTGGACACCGTCCTGGATACCGTCGCTACCTACAAAGAGCGTACCGAAGGTATCAAAAAGAAGATCAAGAAGGCCTTGTTCTATCCCGCGATGGTGCTGGCCGTGGTGTTCCTGGTTTGCATGATCATGCTGCTGTTCGTGGTACCTGTGTTTGCCAAAACCTTCCAGGATGCAGGTGCGGAGTTGCCCGCCCCAACCCAGGTACTGGTTAGTGCCTCAAAGTTCATGCAGAGCTATTGGTGGTTGGTTCTCATCACTGTCTTTGGCAGCATCACAGCATTGGTGATGGCGAAGAAGCGCTCGAAGAAATTTGCCCATTTCCTTGACCGATTGACACTCAAATTGCCGATCATGGGCAATATTGCGCGGAACTCGGCCATCGCTCGCTTCGCACGCACACTCGGCGTGACCTTCCGCGCCGGTGTGCCGCTCGTTGAAGCATTGGATGCGGTGTCTGGCGCCACGGGCAGCGTGGTCTATGGCGATGCAGTGAAGCAAATGCGCGAAGATATCGCTGTCGGCCATCAGCTGCAGCTGGCCATGAAGCAGACCAATCTGTTTCCCAACATGGTGGTGCAGATGGTCGGCATCGGTGAAGAATCCGGCGCATTGGACCACATGCTGTTCAAGGTGGCCGAGTTCTACGAGGAAGAGGTCAGCAACGCCGTGGACACCCTGTCCACCCTGCTCGAACCGCTCATCATGGTGGTTCTCGGCACGCTGGTCGGTGGCATGGTGGTGGCGCTTTACCTGCCCATCTTCAAGCTAGCCGGCACGGTCTAACTGGCTCGTCATCAAAACTGGTACGTCTTCTGAAACGTGCCGCAGGATTGCCGGATAGGGCAATAATGCGGCACGTTCTTCATTGCACAGGAACCGGGCATGCCCGATTTGCCGCTGATCGTCTGGATTGCTCTTGCGGGTGTGCTTGGCCTGCTGGTTGGCAGTTTTCTCAATGTGGTGATTCTGCGCCTGCCGGAGCGGATGGCCGCCGAGTGGCGCCGTGAGGCACATGAGGTACTGGAGCTGGAGGCCGACCACGCCCCGCTGCCGCCAGGTATTGTGCGCGAACCCTCGCACTGCCCCCACTGCAAACACCCGCTGGCGATGCGCGACAACATCCCGCTGTTCGGCTGGTTGTTTCTGCGTGGGCGCTGCCGCTACTGCGCCACACCCATCTCGATCCAGTATCCGCTGGTGGAACTGCTGACCGGCGTGCTGAGCGCGCTGATCGTGTGGAAATTCGGCCTTGGCTGGCCAGCGTTGGCGGGACTGATCTTCACCTGGACACTGATTGCTTTGTCCGGCATCGATTTCCGCACGCAATTGCTACCTGATCAGCTGACGTTCCCGCTGTTATGGCTAGGCCTTTTGCTCGCATTACTGTCGATGTTTGTTGCACCATCCGCATCGATCATCGGCGCGGCCATTGGCTACCTGAGCCTGTGGAGCGTGTACTGGCTGTTCAAGCTAGTCACCGGTAAGGAGGGCATGGGCCATGGCGATTTCAAACTGCTCGCCGCGCTCGGTGCATGGATGGGGCCGATGGCGTTGCTACCCATCATCCTGTTGTCCTCGCTGATCGGTGCGTTGGTCGGCGGCAGCCTGATCGCATTGCGCAAGCACGGTCGTGAAGTGCCGATGCCGTTCGGCCCCTTCATCGCTGCAGCCGGCTGGGTGTGGTTCGTTGCAGGCGAACAACTGCTGCATGCCTATATGCAGTTCTCCGGGTTGCGATAAGCGCTGTGCGCGCATTTACCCTCGCCCTCACTGGCGGTGTCGCTTCCGGTAAAAGTGCGGTGGAGCGTCGTTTCGTGGCGCACGACATCCATGTTTACGACGCCGATCGCGCGTCGCGGGAAGTGATCGAACCGGGCACGGATGGACTAGAGGCCCTAGTCGAGGCGTTTGGCAGCGACATCCTAGACAGCGACGGCCGACTGGATCGCCCGGCGATGCGCCAGCGCATCTTTGTCGATCGATCGGCACGCTCGACACTTGAGTCCATCATCCACCCCCGTGTCCGTTACTGGCTACGGGAACGCGCCGATGCCGACACCGGCCCCTACTGCCTCTTAGCCATTCCATTGCTGGTGGAAAACATTGCTCACTACCGGTGGGTCGATCGCATCCTGGTGGTGGACGCCCCTGAGTCCGCGCAGATCGCTCGTCTGATGACGCGCGATGGGATTGATGAACCACTAGCGCAGCGCATGCTGGCCAGCCAGGCGTCCCGTGCGGAACGCATTGCCCTTGCTGACGATGTGATCGACAACGAAGGTGATGAGGCAGCTCTCGATCACCAAGTTGACGCCTTGAACCAGCGTTATCTCAAACTGGCTGCCGCACGCCGTTGATTTTCCCCACTTTGGCAAACTTCTCCGATAAAACAGGTCGGGAAAACAGGTCGAGACACCGACCAGAACTACAGGACCGCAACGACAGGGTAAACTGGGGTGTTTCCGTCACCTGTGCGAACCCTCGTTACCGATGTCTACCGAATCCACCGCTACCGCCACGCCCTCTGACGCCCCCAACGCCGAGGCGCCGCGCGACTTTATCCGCCAGATCATTCGTGACGACCTGTCCACAGGCCGGCAAAACGCGATTCGTACGCGCTTTCCGCCGGAGCCCAATGGCTACCTGCATATTGGCCACGCCAAGGCGATCTGCCTGAGCTTTGGCATTGCTGCGGAGTTCAAGGGCTGGTGCAACCTGCGCCTGGATGACACCAACCCGGGCAAAGAAGACCCCGAGTTCGTGGAAGGCATCAAAGACGACGTGCGCTGGCTGGGTTACGACTGGCACGATCTGCGCCACGCCTCCGACTACTTCGAGGTGTTCTACCGCGCCGCGATCAAGTTGATCGAGGATGGTGTCGCCTACGTCGACGATCTCTCCGCTGAGGAGATGCGTGAGTACCGTGGCACCTTGACCCAGGCTGGCCGCAATTCGCCGTACCGCGAGCGCAGCGTCGAGGAGAATCTCGATCTGTTCCGTCGCATGCGTGCGGGCGAATTCGATGACGGCAGCAAGACGCTGCGCGCCAAGATCGACGTGACCTCGGGCAACATGAACATGCGTGATCCGGCGATCTATCGCATCCGCAAGATCGCCCACCAGAACACCGGTGATGCCTGGCCGATCTACCCGATGTACGACTACGCGCACTGCCTGTCCGATGCGATGGAAGGCATCACCCACTCGTTGTGCACGCTGGAGTTCGAGGATCACCGCCCGCTCTACGACTGGTTCGTCGACAAGGTCGACCTGCCCAACCATCCGGAGCTGTGGCAATCCGTGGTCGACGCCGGACTGGAAGCCAAACCGGCCAAGCCACGCCAGATCGAATTCTCGCGTCTCAACCTGAGCTATTGCATCACCAGCAAGCGCAAGCTCGCCCAGCTGGTGAGCGAAAAGCTGGTGGACAGCTGGGACGATCCGCGCATGAACACCTTGCGCGGCCTGCGTCGGCGCGGCTTCACCCCGGCTGGCCTGCGTTTGCTGATCGAGCGTGTGGGCGTGAGCAAGCAGAACAGCGTGATCGACTACGCGATCCTGGAAAACTGCATCCGCGAGGATCTCGACGCCACCGCCGCACGCCGTATGGCCGTGCTCGATCCGCTGAAGCTGGTGATCACCAACCTGCCGGAAGGTCACGCCGAAACACTCACCTTCAGCAACCATCCGAAAGACGATAGCTTTGGTACGCGTGACGTACCGCTTTCACGCGAGGTGTGGATCGAGCGCGAAGATTTCGCCGAAGTGCCGCCGAAGGGTTTCAAGCGACTGATCCCGGAAGGCGAAGTGCGCCTGCGTGGCGTTGGCATCATCAAGTGCGAACAAGTGATCAAGGACGCCGAAGGCAACGTGATCGAACTGCACTGCACGCTCGACCCCGAGTCGCGCCACGGCCTGCCGGGTGCTGATCGCAAGGTGAAAGGCACCATCCATTGGGTCAGTGCGCAGCATGGCGTCGCTACCGAAGTGCGTATCTACGACCGCCAGTTCAACGTGCCAGCACCGGACGATGAAAGCGATGGCAAATCCTGGATCGAGCACATCAACCCGGATGCCAAGCGCGTCATACAGGCATGGCTGGAGCCCGCCGCGGCAAATGTCGCGCCGGAGCAGCGCTTCCAGTTCGAACGACTAGGCTATTTTGTTGCCGATCGCGTCGATCATCGCGCCGATAAGCCCGTGTTCAATCGTACGGTAACGCTGCGCGATACCTGGATGAAACCCTAAGAGCGGAGCTCACGATGCTGCCGATGCAAATCCACCTCACCCTGCCGCCGTGGATCGATGAGGTCGCAGACACTCGCACGCGTTACCTCACCGACGAGCAACGCGTGGGCCTGGCGATTGAGCTGTCTCGGCACAATATCGAGCACGGCAGTGGTGGCCCGTTCGGCGCGGCCGTGTTCGACGAGCACGGCCGGTTGATCGCCGCCGCGGCTAACCGCGTGGTGCCGCAGACGTGCTCTGTCGCGCACGCCGAGATGCTGGCCTATATGGCCGCACAACAGCGACTGGCCAGTTATCGCTTGAATGAACATGGTGGTCACTACACCTTGGCCACCAGTGCACAGCCGTGCTGCCAGTGTTACGGCGCCACCGTATGGGCCGGTGTCGACCTGCTATTGATTGGCGCACGATCCGAAGACGTGGAAGAGCTCACTGAGTTCGACGAAGGCCCGCTGCCCACGGACTGGATCGGCGAGCTGGAACGCCGCGGCATTGCCGTACGCCGCGACATTCTGCGCGACGAAGCACGTGCCGTACTGGCCGCGTACGGCGCCACCGGGACGCACTATTGAGCCGCGTGCGCGCCGCGCTGCCGCTGATCCTGCTGGTACTGGCTGGCATCGTGCTGTATGCCTCCGGCACGTTTGACCGGCTGCACCCCGAGCACTTGGTGGCGCACCAGCAGCAGTTACACGCACGCATCGCCGAGCACCCCTGGTTAAGCGGACTGGTCTATATCGGCCTACTGATACTGGTCACCTCCACCGGCATTCCAGGCACCATCGTGGTGATCCTTGCAGGCGGCCTCGCGTTTGGCGCGCTGGATGGCACGATCTTCTCCTCGATCGGGCTGACATTGGGCTCGCTGATACTGTTCCTGGCCAGCCGTTACGCCTTCGGAGCCGGTAGCAAACACCCGCCCAAGGTGGTGGAGAAACTGCATCATGGTTTCGAGCGCCATCCGGTGAGCTACACGCTCTTCCTACGCTTCGTCCCGGTGGTACCGTTTGGGATGGTCACGGTGAGTCTGGCGTGGCTACGCTGCCCGTTGTGGCTGTTTCTTGGTGCCACCTGGCTGGGGGGCACGGTGATGCTGACGTTCGAAAGCTCCATTGGTGCAGGCCTCGGCAAAGCACTGCGCCAGGGCGATCAGCTTGGTCTGGAAATGCTGCTGCATCCCGAAGTGCTGCTGCCGCTGTGTGCTATCGCCCTGCTCGCGCTACTCCCCCTTTTGATCGAACGCTTCGTCCGCCAGCGCCGTGAGGCCGCCGAAGCGGCCAAGCATTCGCAGCACTGATATTGCCCCTCTCCCAGAGCCTTTGAGTCGGCTCTTGGCCGCTTTGGACCCTGCCCGTCATATGGTCTAGCTGCCACCGAACGGGTTTCGCGCTAGGCTCAGGGTCTGCGCACAGGGCGCTCTAGGGGACATCGGCGACTGGTCATGGCAGCCCGTTCCTGGCCGAAGCAGTTGTGGCATCGCACGACGCTGACCCAGCGGCTCGCGCTCGTCGCGCTAGTGCCTACGTTTGTCACCGCGTTGCTACTGGTCACTATGCTGACCCGGCACCAGCTCGCCAGCCTGCACCGCATGGGCTACAACACCGCCACAGCGATCGCCACCCAGGCGGCCTCGATCTCTGCCGATCCATTGCGTGGCATGCAACGTCGCGAATTGGTGCGCATCGCACAATCCATCGATCGGTTACCTCACGTCATGCACGTGCAGATTCGCGCGGCCGATGGCGAGATACTTGCCGACGATCAACGCGGCACCAACGGCGAGCCAAAAGATAGCCTCACGGTATTGCGTGACGTCACCGACACCAGTCTGCGCGACGGCCCGGTGTTGGGTCAGGTACTGGTGAACGTAAGCCTCAGTGAGGCCATCGACGCGCAACAGTCCAGCTTGCGTAATGCGCTGATCGCCTTGCTGTTGAGCCTGGTCGTCGCCGCCGTCATCGGCTGGCAGGCAGCGCGCTGGATAGGAGCTCCCTTACGCAGGCTGGCCGCCGCCGTGCATCAACTCGGTCGTGGCGATCGCCGGGTTGAGGTAGAGGTAACCGATTACACCGAGATCGGTGAGTTACAGCGCGGCTTTAACAGCGCTGCCGCGGCGCTGTTCGACATGCAGCGCAGCATGGAGCAGGAGATCGAGCACGCCACACTGGAACTAGCACGCAAAAACGCAGCGCTCGAAGCAGCGAG
>JBARCX010000274.1:0-26385 GCA_049794535.1 Rhodanobacter sp. | reverse complement strand
GGCTTCGCCCTGTTCGTGGCGTTCTATGCCGGCGCGCTCACCGTATTTCACGATGACGTTGCCGCATGGCAGAACCCACCATGGCGTAGCGTGAGCGATGCCGGCGTTCCCGTAAGCACACTGATTGACCAACTGATCGCGCAGCACCCGGAAGCACGCGACGATTTCGGCATCGTGTTACCCACCGATAGCGCCCATGCCGCCTATGCCTACTGGCAAGACAAGGACAACGCGCGCTTCGCTACGGCCAGTGAATTAGCTGCGCCACGCGATGCCGCAGGCGCTGGCAACTTGGCCGACTTCGTCTATGCATTGCACGATTCATTAGGACTACCCGTCGTCGGCCTGTACCTGATGGGCATCGTAAGCGTGCTGTATGGGCTGGCACTGATGTCCGGCCTGCTGATTCACTTGCCGCAACTGGTTCGTGACCTGTTCGCGATGCGCGTGGGGCACAACATGAAGCGGCTATGGCAGGACGCGCACAACGCGATCGGTGTCATCAGTCTTCCGTTCCATATTATATTTGCGGTCACCGGCTCCATCCTGTGCCTGTTCACCATCACGCTTGCCGCACTCAACGTCATCGCGTTCGATGGCAAGCTGTTTGGCACGTTCGCACAAGCCATCTCGACAGCCCCCACACTCACGGCCACCGGTACACCGGCCGCCATGCTCACACCGGAGCAGTTGATCGAACGCGCACATGCGACAGCGCTGACCACCGGCGTCACCACGTTCAAACCGGACTACCTGCACTACACACATTACGGCGACCGCAATGCCGTGGTGGAAGTACGTGGGCTCTCGCAGCACACGCTCGGCACCTACGGCACCGTTGCGCTTTCCGGTAGCGATGGCCACGTACTTTCCGCACACGTAGGCCCGCAGAACAGCATCAACGGCATGACCAACTCCGCCATGTACGGCCTGCATTTCGGCAGCTTCGGCGGTTACACCGTGCGCTGGTTGTATTTCGCGCTCGGCCTCGCAGGGGCGTTCCTTTTTTACTCGGGCAACCTGTTGTGGATCGAGTCACGGCGCAAGCGACGTCATGTGAATCAGCCTCTACGCACACGCATCATGGCGCGCGCCACTATCGGCGTATGCGTGGGGACGTGCCTGGGCATTTCCGGCGCATTCGCCGCAACACTAGTGGCATCGCATCTTGGTATTGACGCGGCCACTCCGCAGCAGGTCACCTGCTATGGATTGTTCCTCGCTGCCTGCGCTTATGTGTTTGCTCGACCGATTCCACGTGCCGCCATCGAACTATTGTCGGCAACCGCCGTGCTGACGATCGCTGTAGCCATGGCGGATCTACTCGGCAACGCAACGGCATGGACCAGCACATGGATGCCCGGCACAGCGCGCGTACTCGGTGTTGATCTCACGGGTATCGCACTCGGCATCGTCTTCGTATGCCTCGCGCGCGCTGCACTACGCCGGGCCTATCGCGGCGACGCACACAGCGTATGGGCGTTGTCAGCACCGCATTAAACGTACATAGCACTGCCCGAACTTCCGGCAAGCCGACGCCAGCTGGACATGAATCAATCTAAGGAACCTCATCATGCCCCCTGTCTTTTTTGGCAGCGCTACGCGCTGCCTCGGTAAACGTCGCCACGTTGTTGCACTCATCCTCACCGCACTGGCAATTACGGCAGCACATGCCAGCAACGCTGATACCAGTACCGCCAACGTGCAAAATGCCAAATCGCTCGACCAGGTGAATGTCACCGCCACGAGCAGCATCGATTTCTATCGTGCAAACGCAGCCAACACGGGCGCGTTGGGCCAACGCAGTTTGCTCGACACGCCCTTTAGCATCGACGCGGTCACCTCGGATCTGATTCAGAATCGGCAAGCACTGGACATCAACGACGCCTTCAAGGCAGACCCGGGTGTCACACCGCTGGCAACGGGCTACGCCGGCGAGTCATCCGGCATCGCCGTGCGCGGGCTACCGGTGGATCTGCTCAACGGCTACAAGATGGACGGCCTGTCGGTACCCAATTGGGGCAGCGACATGCCGCTGGAGCCATTTAGCCAGATCGAGCTACTGAAAGGCCCGGGCGGCTTCATGTATGGCTTTGGCCAACCGGGCGGCATTCTCAACTTTGTCTCCAAGCAACCGACGCTGCAGCCCTATGCCAGCTTCACGCTCGGCTATGTGTCGGACGGTGTGTTCAAAGAAGCGGCCGATTTGGGCGGCACGTTTGGTGGCCAAGGTGGCTGGGGCTATCGGGTCAATTTGGTGCACGAGGATGGCGATACCTTCGTCGACGGCGGCCATATCAAGCGCAACGCCGCATCACTGGCGTTGACCAAGGACATCACCTCCAATCTGCATTGGCACCTCAACACCATCTATCAGGATCGCGACGTGCGGGGCGCCTACTACGGCATCATCCTCGGCCAGGATTTCGGCTGGCCGGTAGCCGCACCAGTACACCTGCCAGCACCCATCGCTGGCGACCAGCGCGTGACCCAGCCCTACACCGGCTACAAGACCTCGTTCCGTGTAGCCAACACCGGCTTGAAGTGGGATATCTCACCCGACTGGAACTTCAGCATCGACTACAGCTACGCCAATCAGACGCGTGAGAATCAGGACAGCGCGCTGATCCTCACCGACAACCAGGGTGGCTATACCGATCTCAACTACCTGGGCTACTCACGCTACAACTACCAGCAGTGGCAGGGCATGTTCAGCGGCAAGTTCGACACCGGCTCGATCAAGCACGACGTCGTGTTTGGTGCTTCATGGCAAGGCCTCGATGAGCACTATCCCCTCGAGTTCCAGTCACAGGTGCTAGGCGAGGGCAACATCTTCAATGTGCCAGTGTTCGCCAACCCGAATGTCGCAGTCAACCGCAATACCTACCTGGCAGAAACCACCACGCAGCGCGCCCTGTTCGCCAGCGACACCGTGACGTTCTCACCGGAGTGGTCGGCCCTGCTTGGTCTGCGCTACATGGATTTCATCGACAAGACATTCAGCGCGGGCAGCAACGCACCCACAGCGCGCTACGAAAAGACCCCGATAACGCCAACCGCCGCGCTGATCTACAAGCCCATCGCGCCCGTCTCGATCTACGCGAGCTATGTGCAGTCGCTGGAACAGGGTGGCAGCGCACCGCAAAGCGCGGTGAACGCATACCAATCCTTCGCGCCCACCATCAGTAAGCAGTTTGAGCTTGGCGCTAAAACCGACTTCGACACGTGGAGCGCCAACCTCGCGCTGTTCCGCGTCGATCGCGGCCTGCAGTACCTCAACTCCAACAACGTGTTCGTGCAGGACGGACAAACGCGTTACCAGGGCATCGACCTCTCCGCACAGATGACGCTAGCCAAGAACTGGACCCTGATCGGCGGCGTGATGTACCTCGATGCAAGCAATGTGCGCGCTGCGTCGGACGTGGATGGCAAGCGCGCTTACGGTGCACCGCGCGTGCAGGGCAATCTGTACGTCGAATACGCCATGCCGCAGATCCCCGGGCTCGTGCTGAACGCGGGCGGGCGTTACGTAGGCAATGAAGCGATCGAAGCCAACAACAGTAACTTCATCGGTGCGTATCACACGTTCGATCTCGGCGCGCGCTACAGCACATCGCTGGGCGGCCACGCGATTACCTACCGCGTGGGTATCGATAACCTCACAAATGAAAAATACTGGATGACCAGTTGGGGTTTCATTCTCAATCAGGGTACGCCACGAACGGTGCGTGCGAGTGTGACGTTTACATTGTAACGGCTGGATATATTGCGTTGTAGGTTGGGTGGACCCCGGACTTGATCCGGGGGATACCCAACATCGAGATACGTCGACGTTGGGGTTCGCAAGCTCGCCCCAACCTACCCGCTCAAGGGTGAGCCAATACGTTCGCCGTGTAGCTCTCGATCACCAGGCTAAACGGCTGGTTGTCCTGCGTGTACAGCACGGCGCGATGCTGCAATACATGGGCCGGAATGCTCAGCGGTTTATCGCTGGATGGCGGCAGGGGAGCACCACTATCCCAGCCTTCAGGCAGCGGTGACCAAAGCACCTCCGCAGAAAGTGTCTGGCGACGGAAGTGCAACGGCTGCACCACCTTGCCGAACGGCACATCGGAGCTGTCGAGCTGCTGATTCATCGCCGCCGTGAGCCGTGCCGGCACATACCAGTTGTCCGCATCGGATAACACCACATCACCACAGGCCAACTGCACCCGGCGATAACGCACTGGCTCATCCGGACCGATACCAAGCTGATCACGTGCGCCCTCGGGCAATGGCTTATCCGCGCCTTGCACGCGATGCGCCACGATCTTCGCCACCGGTGCTAATTGATGCGCGCCACACCAGCGCTCCAGGGTCAACGTAGCGCTGGGGTGACTGAGCAATTCGGCATTCAGCGTCTGCAGTTCAGCCAGTGCCTGCGTGCGGCTGAGTGGTGTATCCGGCCAACCATGGCTCGATTCGCGGGCAATAACGGGTTGCGCACAAAGCAGCGATAGCAATGCAATTGCGCCAGTGCGCACAGGTAGCTGATTCATGTCGGTCCTTACAGTCCCTTAGCCGCCTGTGCTACTGCACGGAATAGCGCGCGTCCCTTATTCATCGTCTCTTCCCACTCAGCGGCAGGGTCGGAGTCGTAGACGATGCCGGCACCGGCCTGCACGTGCAGGCGGCCATTCTGGATGACAGCGGTGCGGATGGCGATGGCGGTATCTGCATCACCCCACCAGCCGATCCAGCCGATGGCACCAGCGTAGATATTGCGCTTGTACGGCTCGAGTTCCTGGATGATTTCCAGTGCCCGGATCTTGGGTGCGCCGCTAAGTGTGCCTGCGGGGAACGTAGCTTTCAGAACGTCCATGTAGCTGAGGTCAGCTCGCGCCGTGCCTTGTACTTGCGAAACGATGTGCATGACGTGCGAGTAGCGCTCGATGGCGAACGAATCGCTCACTTCCACCGTACCGGTTTCGCTGATGCGACCGATATCGTTGCGACCCAGGTCGATCAGCATCACATGCTCGGCACGCTCTTTCGGATCGGCAAGCAGCTCAGCTTCCAACGCCTGATCTTCCTCTTCCGTCGCACCGCGCTTGCGCGTGCCTGCGAGCGGACGCACGACGACTTTGCCGTCTTTTAGACGCGCAAGGATTTCAGGCGAGGAGCCGACGATCTGGGTGTCGCCGAGATCGACGAAATACATGTAGGGGGACGGATTCAGCGCTCGCAGCGCGCGGTACACATCAACCGGCCGCGCGTTAAAACCCACACTCAGGCGTTGCGACGGTACGACCTGGAAAATATCACCCGCACGAATGTATTCCTTCGCGCGCTCGACCATCGCTTCAAACTCTTCCTTGGTGAAGGAGGATTTGAAGTCGCTCTCGTCCAGCGCGGTCGATTGCGTGAGTTGCGGGTAGGATGCGCCGCCTTGGCGTAACCGATAGACCAGTGCATCGAGCCGACGCTGCGCTTCGGCATAGGCCTGCGGCTGCGAGGGGTCGGCATGCACGATCAGGTACAGACGGCCCTTGAGGTTGTCGAACACGGCCACTTCTTCGGCGAGCATCAACAGCACATCAGGCGTACCGAGTTCATCGGCGCGATCCCACTGCGCCAGGCGCGGCTCGATATAGCCGATGGTTTCGAAACCGAAGTAGCCGACCAGGCCACCGCTAAATGCGGGTAACTGAGGCAAGCGCGGCACATCGTACTGCTGGCGTAGCCTTTCAATTTCGCCAAGCGGGTCGTCGAGGTGACGGCGCTCGGTGATCTCACCGGAATCCTCTACTTCCAGCTCGTGGCCACGCAGGCGGTACACGCGCTTGGCCGGCAAGCCAATGATTGAATAGCGTCCCCAGGTGGCGCCGCCCTCAACGGATTCGAACAGGAAGGTGTACGGGCCATCGGCCAGCTTCAGGTACACCGACAGCGGCGTGTCGAGGTCGGAAAAAACCTCGCGCACCAGCGGGATGCGCGTGTGCCCTTGGGCAACCAGCGCGTCGAATTCGTCTCGGGAGATCACGTGGGGAGATCCGGATGGCTAAACGGTGGAATAGGCATTGTAGGCGAAGCACGGGCTCAATCGCCCGTGCTCAGCGAACCCCACTCAACCCCCTAGGCGATGTCGCGGCATGCTGTGCAGGCGCAGGCTGAAAGCCACGCCACTACCGTCATCCAGGTTGCGCGCCAACGCCACGCCACCGTGACGCTCGGCAACCAGCCGCGCCACGTAGAGACCCAGACCGAGGTGCGGCGCATCACCGGGCGTGGCCTTGTCGCGCAAACTCACCAGTGAGTCGAACAATCTGCCCTGCATGGCGGCCGGCAGCGGTGGCCCCTGGTTGGCCAGTTCGATCTCCGCACCACCATCCACCGGGCGCAGACTGAGCCGCAGCCAGCCATCGGCCGGAGTAAACGAGAGGGCATTGTCGAACAGCTTGTCCAGCGCCTGAGCGATCGGCTCTGGGGCGCAGTGCAGGCGTAACGGACTGTCGGGCAACACGCATTCCAGTCGGCGCGTGCCGGCGAGCGGGCGATAAGCATCGGCGCAGCCACGCACGACTTCGCGCAGGTCGACATCTTCCGGCTCTGCCGCCGCGATGGCGCGCTCCATCCGGCTCGCCTCACTCATGGCGCGCACCAATGCACTCAGTCGCGCCACGCCGTCTCGGGCACGAGCCAGATAGGGCTTGGCATCCGGTGGCAGCTCGGCATGCTCGAGGTTGTCCAATGAGGACTTGACGATGGCCAACGGTGTATTGAGCTCGTGCGACAGCTTGGATGCCAGCGTGCGTAGGTAATCGGTGTAGCCGCCCACTACTTCGAACAGGCGCTCAAAGCTGCGTGCAAGATCGCCAATTTCGTCATCGGCTTCGGTCATGGGGAAACGGCCGTGGAATATCTGGCCATCCAAACGTCCATCGTTCAACTGTGCATGTTCCGCAGCATCGCGCAGACGCCCCAGGCGCAGACTCAGACGCGTGGCGAACGCGAGCAGGATCGCGCCAGCTACCAGCAGCACACCGAAGCTGGTCAGCAACAACCCAAACAATGCTCGATTAGCCAGCAATGGCACCGCGCGACTGGCCTGCTCCAGTAGCAGCTCACCGACCACCTGGTGCTGCTGTTCGATCGGCACCGCGGTAGCTAGCACCACGCTGCCGCGCTCCTCACCTTCACGCCATGCCGCCTTCGGCTCGCCCACACGGGCTGCACGCACTTCGGGTGTATCCAGTCGCGGTGCATCTTCCGTCCACGGCTCGGCATCTTCCAGTTGGTTGGCCAGGAGCGAACGGTAGATCACCGATGCAAACCAGCCTGGCTGTTGGCCGGCCGTATGCAGCTGCCCGCTTTGTGCCAGCAACCAACCTTGCGGTGCCAGCACACGTGCACGCGTGCCGTCGGGCGCCAGCAGAGCCAACTCTTGCGACAGCGCATCGGAATAACGCAGCAACGGCCGGGTTTCAACCGCCAACGGATCGCCGCCGGCGACGCCGTCATACACACCCACGCCAAGCTGATCCAACGGCAGATCACGCGGCAAGCGCAGCTCGACGCGGTAACCGCTACCGTCTTCCTGCCACTGTGCGGAAATCAGATCCGGGAAATTGCCCGCCGGCGGATCTAACGGCTTCGCCACAAACGGACCCGGCGCAGCACTCGCCAGGAGATAACGTCGTTGCTGCCCATCGTGCGCCAGCAACAGCACCAGATGATCCGCACTCATCGCATTCGCATCACCTGCATCGGCACGAGTGCGACGAGCGCAGCGTATATCCGCATAGAGGTAGAGACCGTCGGCGTTTTCGGCCAGCAGCAGTTTGCCGCGCGTACCCAGCGGTTGGCTCCACGGTGTCAGCGGTGCCCAGTCGTCGCCATAGCCATCGACGGTGATCGGGTTCACCGCCTGCTGCACATACCAGCCTTTATCGCCTTGCGGCAGCGGCGCATGGGTTACTACCAAACTGCGCGCCACCGCAATCGCCGCCGCGGTGAGCGCCTGTTCCTGACCTTCGCGCAGCAGGGTTTCCATCTGCCGCACATATAGCCAACCGGCCACTGGCAGGGCCAGCGTGCACAGGGCAACCAGCAGTAGTTTGCGGCGTAGGTTCATCCGGCAGCTACCGATACGCGCCTAAGTACCATGCGTAGGCAGCGCGGTCTTTGGCAGCGTCACATCACGCATGTAGCGCGAAGCCACGACAACGCGCATAAAATCGTCCAGCAACGCACGACGCGTCGGGTCATTGTCGTCAAAGGTCATCGACCAGCTCAAACGAATACCCGTGGCCTCGCCTGGATCACAGAACACCACCACATCGTCAACGTGATCGGTGCCCTGGTAAACCGTAGCTTCACAGGGCATCGCCGCGTGCTGAATGGGGAAGCCGGAGACCTTCGCCGTCGGATCGAGCTGCAAGTAATGCTTGCGGTCAGCCTGCCATTCCGCCTCCAGCGTGGGCAGCTTGCGCGGCCACACGTTGAGCACCATCACGCGCTGGGGCTTGCCAGTCCAGTCGCCTTGATAGAGCACCGCATTCACGCCGATGGCCTTGGCATACATGCAGCAATCCCGTGTCCAACCCGTTGGCGTATCAACCGCAATCGCCCATGCTGGCACGTCACCATCGCGTGCGCCTTGGGCCAATACGTCATTGGGCTGCGCGCCAGCATGTGCGAGTGCAGTGACGGCGAGCAGCGCCAACATCAGCCCCACACGCACCAACCCCAGGCGATGCATCACGGCTTCCATCGGTAACCCACGCCATGCACGGTTTCAATCGCATCGAACTCGGGCGCCAGCGCAATGAACTTCTTGCGGATGCGCTTGATGTGCGAAGTGATCGTGGCGTCGTCCACCACCAGCTCGGCTTCGCGCATCAACTGATCACGGTTCTTCACATGTCCGGGGAAACGCACCAGCGTGTGCACCATCCAGAATTCGGTGACGGTAAGCGGGATCTCCTGGTCGCTCCAGGTGATACGCATGCGTTCGGATTCGAGCTTGAGCGGTCCGTGCTCGATCACCGTCTCGCTCGACATTGGCGCTTTCAGCGACTCGATGCGACGGAAAAGCGCCGCGATGCGTGCAGCCAGCTGATGCAGGCTGGTGTCCTTGCTCAAGTAGTCGTCCGCCCCCAGACGCAGACCGGAGATCACGTCGAAATCCGAATCGCGCGCGGTGAGGAAAATGATCGGCAGCGTGGCTGATTTGGCGCGTAGCTCGCGACACACGTCAAAGCCGCCTTCGGGCTCATCACCCAAGCCAATGTCGATGATCACCAACTCCGGCAAGCGCATGGCGAAGGCCGTGGATGCCTCCTGCCGCGAACCGTAGCCGCGTGCGTCGTAACCGAAGCGGGTCAACGCCTCGACGTAGTTCGCGCGGATCAGCGGCTCATCTTCGATGATGGCGATGTTGCGGCCCATGGGTGTGTTCCTGCCTGGTAATGGCGTGCAGCGTGCTATGCGCACTCGTCTCACGCAAGTCGTGGATGGGTATTGCCCGCGTTTTGCCCTATCCCATCGCCCGTTCGCCCGACTACTGCCGGCCACTACGCCGTAATACGGCGTCTTATAGGCACCAGCTCCAACGGAACACGCCACGATGCAAACACAAGACTCCGAACGCGATCCCAACGCTGAACTACACAGCTTTGAACCATTACGTGTCGTGTTGGCACTGGGTGCCCTGATGCTGGGTCTACTGCTAAGCCTGCCGTGAGCCTGCCGAACATGAATACGTACGTACAAGCTGGCCACGCATAAGCGGGCCACTCCTGACTTTCTCAACGATTGCCGTGGAAGGCGTAGGAGCGATCGGTGCAAAAGGACGTGCGCCGGTCGCGGTGCCCGACGATCCCGATGCAGACTGATCACCGTTATAGATCGACCCGCCTGCTGGCTACCGGCTACGCACCTTCCACCCCTCGGACCTCAGTTCCTCTGTACGTTCCTTCATCCCCTCCCTACGAGGGGATTTTTTTGCCTGGCTAGGCGCAAACGGAGCTGTGGCGCCATTTCACCCGCTCGAACAGAACCGGGAACCATTTCCTGCTTACCCGGTCAGATTTACCGGTGGACGCGTTTTCCTGCCGTGGAATACGCCTCACGTGAATAGTGGACCGAGCCTCTCCTACTCACGTGGCGTAACAAACGCGCTCCACCAATGGTGCTCTCCTCGTGCGTCCTCTGCGACGCTGTTTGGTCCCGGCGCAGCCGTTCACTGCGCCGGGATTTTCTTTTTTGAGGTCACCTGATGACGGTCGATGCTTTCGCTGGATCGATCCATCACCCGCATCTGTCGCGCACGCTTAGCAAAGCACGGCGGCACTGCCGTTAGGTCATGCCATTCAAGCAAATGTTGCGATCATTTAGCGCCGGCTGTCGTGCTCGCTGGCGGCGTATTGACCTGCTGCAGTGGTTCGACACTAACGTGACCGCTCCAACCTTCGAATACCTTGGCGGCAGCCTTGTCGATGGTCGGCAGCAGCGACGACGTCTGCACACAAGCCACCGAACCATTGGAAGGCGAATCGCCCGCCCCTTGATTGGTCGTCGAGATGCCCGACAGGCAGTGGATTCCCGCGTAGTTATCGATGCGGGTCAGCGCTTTCATGCCATCCCGATAACGCCGCTCGGCGCGCTTGGCGGCCGTGGCGTCAGCGTACGTTGGGCGCATCCGTTGCAGCAGATCTTCAGCGGCCCGTCGATCTTCCGTCGTGGCACTGGCATAAGCCGACTGGTACGTCGCCACAAAATCCTCGCGATGTCGCTCGGCGGCCAGAGCCAACCATGCCAATCCCAATGGACGGTTCACCGGCTGGTGATCGCCGTTGGTTGCCATCACTCCAAGAATGTACTGCGCCGGCTTGCTGGCCCAGCTCGCCGCGATAGTGAAAAACTTGAGCGACTGGTCGTAATGCCCCGCACCATAGGTTTGCGCGCCCAGGCAGTAGTAGTAATCACCTGGCAGAACTTGTTCTTCGCTGACCGAGCATTGTTGATCAGCCAGCTGCGCATCGGTGGGGGGCGTACTTTGCGATGCGGCGCCAGCGGGGGTTGCTTGAGCGGCCAGAGATAGTGCCGGTAGGCCGCCGCCCATCAGCACGATGGCTGACAGCAGATAACGATGTGTGACCCATCCTTGCCACATAGTGCATACCTGCGTTGTTAGAAACGAAGGCGTGAACTATAAGCATCGAAGATGCGATTGCACAGTGACCGAAAGATCATTCGATTTGTGCTGATTTGAAGCGACGAAGTGCAACCTTTCCACATGAATGTCACGTCAATGACACATGCACGAATGGACGTCCAAACGCGCATATCCCATGAGACATAAATGTCAGGCGATGGCCTTGTGCATCGCTGCGATCGCCGCCGCATAGTCAGGCGCATTGAAGATGGCCGAGCCCGCGACAAACGTATCTGCTCCGGCGGCGGAAATCTGGCCGATGTTGTCAGCAGTGACACCACCGTCCACCTCCAGGCGAATGGCGCGACCACTGTCGTCGATACGCCGACGTACTTCGCGCAGCTTCTCCAATGCCATCGGAATGAACTTCTGCCCACCAAAACCAGGGTTCACCGACATGATCAGCACCAGGTCGAGCTTGTCCAACACATAGTCGAGGTAGCTCAGCGGTGTAGCCGGATTGAATACCAGCCCGGCCTGGCAACCGGAATCCTTGATTAACCCAATAGTGCGGTCGATGTGTTCGCTAGCTTCGGGATGGAAGCTGATCAGGCTGGCGCCAGCCTTGGCAAAATCCGGCGCGATGCGGTCCACCGGCTTCACCATCAGATGCACATCGATGGGGGCCGTAACGCCATAGTTGCGCAGCGCCTTGAGCACCATCGGACCCATCGTGAGATTGGGCACGTAATGATTGTCCATCACATCGAAATGTACCCAGTCACCACCCGCAGCGAGTACACGGGCAGTGTCCTCGCCCAATCGTGCGAAGTCGGCGGAAAGAATGGACGGGGCGATAATCGGGGATTGCTTGCTCATGACGGTTACCAGCTATGCGATTAGGGGCGGCATCCCGCCGCGATCACGGCAGGCGGCTAACGGCCGCCCTGCCTGTCGAGGTTACTTGAAGCCGCGTTCGGCCTTGATCCGCTCGTACGCTGCGTTGATTTCGCTGGCGCGGGATTCCGCACGCTTGCGCATATCTTCAGGCAAATCGCCGAGGCGATCCGGATGATGCTCGGAAATTAATTTGCGATAGGCACGTTTTACCCCACGGTCATCCACGCTGCGCGAAATGCCGAGTACGGCGTAGGGATCTGGCCCTTGCGTGCTGCGCTGTGGCGGCACATAACCACCACCGCTCGAGCCGTAACCGCGCTGACCACCGCCAGGGGCGTTCCACGCATAGCCCTTCATCGCCATCAGCGCCATCAGCTCCATGTCGCTGACGCGCAGTGCGAAGGCAAGCTGACGCAGGATCGCCATCTTTTCCGGCGGCGGGTTGCCCTCGGCGAGCACGGTTTCGATCACCACATCGAGCACCGGGAATGCATGGTCACGACGCAAGCCCACCCATTGGCGTAGCTCATTGATCGTGGGGGTAACGTCGAACTCCGGCTGCTTGCCGGTATTGAAACTGGCCACGGCCTGCTGACGCTGCGCGGGGGTGAGGCCCATGCGAGTCATCATCCGCTCGGCGACGGCGATCTCTGCCTCGGATACGCGACCATCCGATTTCGCCACCGCACCAAGCAGGGTAAACAGTGGCCCGACGAACCCACCCGCTTCCGGGGTAGCACCACGACGCTGGCTGTATCGCAGGTTATCCAGCACGAAACCGACCACCGCGCCGACAGCCGCACCCGTCATGCCGTGACCGAGTAACAGACCGCACACGGCGAACCAGAAGGTATAGGTGTAACTCATGGTGGTGATGGCGCCGGTGGCGTGGGTGTCTGTGCGCTGTACCAGCGCGCGAGTGCATCGAGATCGGCATCGCTGATCGGGCCGATGGCCGCACGCATCAACGGCACATTGCGGCTACCGTCGCGGTAGTCCGCGAGAGCCTTGCGCAGGTAGTCCAACCGCTGCCCGGCCAGATTCGGCGCACCGGGAATCTGCGCCATGCCGGTCTCGCCATGACAGGCGGCACACAAGCCTAGGCGCGTGGGCTTTGGCGGCGGGCCGGCCACGGCAGGCAGGGCAATAGCGAGGCTGAGTGCCGCGGTCAGTACGGTTCGCATCGGCAAGGGATGGGCGGTATGGGGTAGACGATAAAGGGGCCGATTCTATCAGTCGCCTTCTTGTCGTGCGTGTACGACCCATGCGACGCATGGCCGCTACAATGACGGCATTCGCAATGCCCTGGAGTCGTCTGTGCCCACCACCCTGCTGCAAACCGACCTGCCCGGACTGGATCTGATTCACCGCGGCAAGGTGCGTGATGTCCATGCCCTTTCAGACAATCGCCTGCTGATCGTCGCCACCGACCGCCTGTCAGCCTTCGATGTGGTGCTGCCCGATCCCATTCCAGGCAAGGGCGAGATGCTCACCCAGATCTCCAACTTCTGGTTCGGCAAGACCGCGCACATCATGCCCAACCATCTGCTGCACACGCCGCTTAGTGAAGTGATGCCGGCGGGTACCGACCTGAAGCTTTATGAGAAGCGCGCGGTGGTGACCAAACGGCTGAAGCCGGTGCCGGTAGAGGCTATCGCGCGCGGCTATTTGATTGGCTCGGGCTGGAAGGATTATCAGCGCAGTGGTTCGCTATGCGGCATGCAGCTGCCAGTGGGCTTGCAGCAGGCTGAGCAGCTACCGGAACCGATCTTTACACCCTCGACCAAGGCCGCCGTGGGTGACCACGACGAGAACGTGAGTTTCGATGCTGTCGTCGCCGCCGTAGGTGCGGATCTGGCCGAACAGGTACGCGACGCCACGCTCGCCATCTACAAGTGGGCAGCCGCTTATGCCGCTACGCGCGGCATCATCATTGCGGACACCAAGTTCGAGTTCGGCACCGACGAGCACGGCAAGCTGTACGTGATGGACGAGATGCTGACGCCTGATTCTTCGCGCTTCTGGCCCGCGGACGAATATCGCGTAGGCATCAGTCCGCCCAGCTACGACAAGCAGTTCGTGCGCGACTATCTCGAGACGCTCGACTGGAACAAGAAGGCTCCCGGCCCGAAGGTTCCGACCGAAGTCATCGCCGGTACCGCGGCCAAGTACGCCGAAGCACTGCAGAAACTCGCCGGCATTCAACTGGACTAATGAACGCCTGGCTGACGCTTGCCCTCGCGATCCTTGCCGAAGTGGTCGGCACCAGCGCGCTGAAGGCCTCCGCTGGCTTCAGCCGACTGCTGCCGAGCATGGTAGTGGTTGCCGGCTACGGTGTAGCGTTCTACTTTCTCAGTCTCACGTTGAAGCAGATTCCGGTGGGCATCGCCTATGCCGTATGGTCAGGCGCGGGTACGGTGCTGATCACGCTTATCGGTGTACTGGTGTTCCGCCAGAAGATCGATCTGGCCGGCGTGATCGGCATCGCGCTGATCATTGCCGGCGTGTTGGTGCTGAATTTGTTGTCCCGATCCGGTACCCATTGACGGCACATCATCACTGAAGGGGGTTTTCGATGCGCACCATGCAGAATTGGCTCGATAGCTATAGCGGCGATCACCAGAACCCGATCAACCAGCGCCTGCACTGGATCTGCGTGCCCCCCATTGTGTGGAGCGTCATCGCACTGCTGTGGACGGTGCCGGTACCGGCGGAGTTTGCACGCCAAGGCGCCTGGGCCGTCCTCGCGATCGTGCTGTCGTTTTTCTGGTACTGGAAGCACTCGCACCGACTCGGCATGACGCTGCTACTCGCCTTCGCAGTGTTGGCACTGATCAGTGCGGGACTGTTCAACCTGCTCGGTGCGGCCAATCTTCGCTGGCTCGCAGTGGCCGTGTTCGTCGTCGCGTGGGTCGGCCAGTTCATCGGCCACAAGTACGAAGGACGGCGCCCCAGTTTTCTCACCGATCTTTCGTATCTGCTGATCGGCCCCGCCTGGCTGATGGAAAAACTGCTGCGTAAGTTGGGCATGAAGGCAGCTGCATGACGGCGCTGCTTACCCTGCTCAGTAGCTTGGTGTCATGGGTTCTTTACAGCAGCATCGGCGCATTGTTCTGCGCACTGATCGCATGGGTGGTGCTGCGCTGGTGCGAGCGCGCGCCTACCGTGTTCAATCGCACCTACTTGGCCTGCCTGCTGTGGACCATGGTCGGCGTGCTGTTGATTGCTGGCGTAGCCATACACGAGGGCCATGTCAGGCCGCCCTATGGCGCACTGCTCACCTCTAGCCTGCTGCGCATTGTGCTGGTGATCGACATGCTGATCGGCGTGCTGTTGCTGTGGCGACTGATCCCACGCTACGACGCGCGGCGTATCCGTCCTACCAGTGCCTGCATGGCAGTGGCCGCGGTGATGGCTGTGGCCTTTGGCATTGCTACGACATTTGGCATGGCGTAATTCGCTAGTGATGAAACAAGGCAGCCTCATTGGGCTGCCTTGTTTCAAACCATGCGGGGTTCGCTTTCGGGATTCCCAACAGGGATCAATGCATGCCCGAAGCCAGCATGCTGCCGAACAGCAGAACCACGATCACACCGATGATCACGCCCAGCACGATAAAGGCCACCAGGTAGACCAACTCCACCAGGCACGCCTTGCCGTAACCTAGCGCAGCACCGTCGCGCAACTTCAGAAGCGCATTGATCACGGCAGCGCCCACCAGGAATTGCACGACAAGTGCAAGGAAACTACTTAGCCCGGTTGGTAACGCCAAGCGCAGTATCACGGTGATCACGAACGACGCTAGCCACGCCACCACCGCAGCACCCAATGCTCGCGGGTACGAAGGCATGAACCCAACCACCATGCGATAAGCCACCGACAGCACTAGCCCGGCGAGCAGTATTCCCGCAACAAACATCACAAATATGCCGAGCAGGCCTAAGCCTGCCAGCGCACCGAACATAGACATATCCGTATACCCCTTCAGTCAAAGGAAGCTACCGCGAAGCATCGTCTGATGCCCTCCCTCGCGACGGCTAGGCTAGCCTAGCCGATCCTTTGCATTGAGGCTTTCGGCGGGTGCGGCGCACCCGCCGATGACAAGCGATTTAGCGGATAACGCGCTTCACCGCATCGACCACATGGGCCACGGTAAAACCGAAGTACTCGAACAATTGCGGTGCCGGTGCGGAAGCACCGAACGTGGTCATACCGACCACCTCGCCGTCCAAGCCCACGTACTTGCTCCAGAAGTCGGCCGTAGCCGCTTCTACTGCGACGCGAGCGCGGCACCAGCCCGGCAGCACGCCTTCACGGTATTCCACCGGCTGTGCATCGAACACTTCCGTACATGGCATGGACACCACGCGCACCGGCACATTCTGCTGCGCCAAGGTGCGCGCAGCCTCCATCGCCAGCTCCACTTCCGAACCGGTGGCGATCAGGATGGCCTTGAACTTGGTGTCCAGTGGATCGGACAGTACATAGGCACCGCGCGCAATGTCCGCCACCTGCTGCTCGGTGCGCTGCTGGTGCTTGAGAGTCTGTCGCGAGAACACCAAGCAAGCCGGGTTGCCCTTGCGCTCGATGGCGAGCTTCCACGACATCGCCGATTCCACCGCATCGCACGGACGCCACACCTGATTGTTCGGGATGTAACGGAGCGAAGCGAGATGCTCGACCGGCTGATGGGTCGGGCCGTCTTCGCCCAAACCGATCGAGTCGTGCGTGTAGACATGGATCGCATGTGCCGGAATCAGCGCGCTCATGCGCACCGCGTTGCGTGCATAGTCGGAGAACACCAGGAAGGTGGCGTCATACGGAATGAAACCAGCGTGCAGCGCCAGGCCATTGGCGATCGCGCTCATACCGAATTCGCGCACGCCGTAATAGATGTAATTGCCCTTGCCATCCGAGCTGTTGCCGGTGGCGGCATCCAGGCTGCCCTTCCACTTGGTGAGATTGGAGCCGGCCAAATCGGCCGAGCCACCGATCAGTTCCGGCAGCAACGGACCAAAGGCATCCAGCGTCATCTGTGAGGCTTTGCGTGAAGCGACATCCGGACCTTCGACCTGCAACTTGGCGACATAGGCCTGCGACTTCTCGGCCCAGTCTGCCGGCAGTTCACCCGCAATGCGACGCTTGAACTCGGCGGCCAATGCCGGATGAGCGGCGGCATAGGTTGCAAACGCATCGTTCCACGTTTGCTCGCGCTTGGCGCCAGCGGCCTTTGCATCCCAGCCAGCGTAAATGTCGGCAGGGATTTCGAACGGGGCGTAGTTCCAGCCGAGCTGTGCGCGGGCGGCGGCAATTTCGCTCTTGCCCAGCGCCGCACCGTGACTCTCTTCCTTGCCCTGCTTGTTCGGCGCACCAAAGCCGATGATGGTTTTAGCGCAGATCAGCGTGGGCTTGTCGTGCTGGCTGGTGGCGGCTTTCAGTGCCTTAGCGACTGCCTCGGCATCATGACCGTCGACATGACGGATCACGTTCCAGCCGTAGGCCTCGAAGCGTTCCGGCGTGTTGTCGGTGAACCAGCCGTGCACTTCGCCGTCGATCGAGATCCCATTGTCATCGTAGATCGCGACCAGCTTGCCCAACTGCCAAGTACCGGCCAGCGAAGCCACTTCGTGCGAAATGCCTTCCATCAGGCAACCATCGCCGAGGAAAACGTAGGTGTGATGATCAACCACCTCGTGACCTGGGCGGTTGAAGTGCGCTGCCAACACCTTCTCAGCGAGTGCGAAGCCAACGGCATTGGCCAAGCCCTGACCCAGCGGACCCGTGGTGGTTTCCACCCCTGGAGTTTCGCTCGCTTCCGGATGACCCGCGGTTTTCGAATGCAGCTGGCGGAAGCGCTTGAGCTGCTCCATCGGCAGGTCGAACCCCGTCAGGTGCAGTAAGGCGTACTGCAGCATCGAGCCGTGACCGTTGGAAAGTACGAAACGATCGCGATTGAACCACTTCGGATTCGTCGGGTTGAACTGCAGAAAATCGTTCCACAACACCTCGGCGATGTCCGCCATACCCATCGGCATGCCCGGATGGCCAGAGTTGGCCTGCTCCACGGCGTCCATAGCAAGAGCGCGCACGGCGTTGGCGAGTTCGCGGCGTGTGGTCATTCGGTGGTTCTCCGGGAAAGGTGACGGCTAAAAGCGGGCATTGTCGCCGATCACGGAACATCTGTCGCCAACACAAACGGCACGATTTCGCCCGCCGAGAGCATTGACATTAACTTACGCTTAACTATTTGTTAGCCGATATGGAAACCTTTCAGGCTTAACCCCATCTAATGGCCGACTCCGCAATTCCTTGCGGCGTCCAGATTGTGGCGATGCTGTTCTGCGCCCGTCTCGGAATACAGGAGCACACCATAAATGGAGCTACACATGAACAAGACTTTCTTGGCTATTGCCCTTAGTGTCGCCGGTTTGGCGGCTACCCCAGCCTTCGCACAGGACGCGAACGGCACCTCCCCCAACGGAAATTATCTGCCCAACCAGCCGGTCGGCAGTGGCAATTGGTTTATCGACGCCAACGTCGGCCGCACCAGCGGCAATGGTGACAACGGTTTTGGCGACAGCAAGGGCGCCTTCAACTTTCTGCATGGCGATCGTAGCCGTCGCACCGGCTACGGCCTGGTGGGCGGCTATCGCTGGAAGGTGGGCCAGGACATGGCCATGGGCCTGGAAGGTGGTTACACCGATCTGGGCAACTTCGCCGTAAAGAACGTGTTTGAGTCCGATAAAGAAGTGGACCAGCGCACCAGCTCCAATGCCCTGCGCGGCTGGATGCTAGGCGTCAACGGCCGTATCAATTTGGTCCCGCAGTGGTACCTGGCAGCACGCGGCGGTTACTTCTTCGGTAACTCCAATGGCACCAACTACAACAACAGCCTTGGCCAGAGTCTTGGTCTTAGCAAAGGTGGCGATTCCGGACGCGGCGGCTGGTATGCCGGCGTCGGCACGGGTTGGGACATCAATGAGCACTGGGGTGTCGGCGCGCATTACGATTACTACCATGTCAGCACGGGCCGGGTTCGCGATAACACCACCGGCGTGGAAGTCCCCGATGTGAAGCGCTCCACCGGCATTGTGTCGCTGAATGTTGAATATCGGTTCTGATCAGCACCACTACTGTTGCTAGCCGTTACAAACGGGCGCCTCGGCGCCCGTTTGTCTATGCGAAGAGTACGAATTCAGCACAAATATTAACAACGCCTTAATCTTGTACCGGCCGGTATTGAAACCCTTCAGGACATCCCCGATCTAATAGGCAAGCAACGCCACACAGGCGCTTGCCGAAGCCATGGCATCACCTTTCCCCGAGGCGCCATAGCCAAACAAAACAAGAGGATGACCCCCATGAACAAGACATTGCTCGCTATTGCCTTTGCTACCGCCGGCCTAGTTGCCGTCCCCGCCGCTTTCGCCCAAGACGCGAACCGCACCGCCCAGCAGGGTTGGTATGTCGCCGCCGACGCTGGCTATGCGTCCATCGACAAGGGCCCGTACGACAACGGCAGCATCGCCGGTGGCGTGAAGGGTGGCTACCGCTTCGCGATCAACCCGGAAACCTCGTTGGGCGTGGAAGTGGGCTACCAGTACCTGGGCCAGGTCAATGCCCGTGGCCTGTCTGACGACACGTCCGGCACCAAGTCCAAGCTGCGCGGCACCACCGCTGGCCTGGATCTGCGCTACAACATCACCCAGAGCTGGTACGCCGACCTGCGCGGCGGTGCGTTCTATGCCCAGGGCCAGGGCCTCACGGACGGTGCGAACCCGGAGTTCCGCCAGGTCAACCGCACCAAGTACTACGCCGGTGCGGGCGTGGGCTACAACATCAACCCGCAGTGGAGCGTGGGCCTGAACTACAACTACTACAACGGTGCCGGCAATGGTGTTGAGCTTGCCACCAATGTGTACACGGTCGCTGCGGAATACCACTTCTAAGATCGATTAGTTGTAGTTCGGCTAGTTGTATTTCGGTAATACAGACGGGCGCCTTCGGGCGCCCGTTTTATTTTATAAAACAACAACTTGTTCATGAATATTAACTTCTCCTTAATTCTATACTCACGAGTATTGAATCTTTGGAGCCCGGCGCACATCTAAGTCTGTGTGCAAGCCGATAACAAAACCGGCTGCACACCCGGCACCGCACCTATTTCCCCATCCGGTCGGCTGCCGTCTACCCATAACAGGAGACACTCCATGAAAAAGTCGCTGCTCGCTCTCGCCCTCGCAACCGCCGGCCTGCTGACCGTACCGGCTGTCTTCGCACAAAATGCCCCGGCCGATAATGGCGGCTGGTTCGTCAACGGTAATGTGGGTCGTACCGCTATCGACCAAGGTCCGTATGACGGCCATGACACCGGCTATGCCATCAATGGTGGTTACCGCTGGTCGATGACACCGAACTTCGCGCTGGGTGCCGAGGTGGGTTACAACGACCTGGGTAACATCCACGCCAAGAACATCTTCAATAGCCAGCCGATCCTCAGCCCAGGCAAATCGCAGCTTCACGGCTGGACCGCCGGCGCCAACGGCCGCTATAGCTTCGACTCGAACTGGTACGTCAGCGGCCGCGCAGGCCTCTACAGCTGGACAGGCCACGGCTTGAGCAACAACTCGAACCCCATCCGCGAAGGCCTGGATGACACCAGCTGGTACGCCGGCGCCGGTGTGGGCTACAACATCAGCAAGAACCTCAGCGTCGGCCTGAATTACGACTACTTCGACGCACAGAAGCACAATGTCGATCTGAGCACCGACATGGTCTCGGTCAGCGCAGAATTCCGCTTCTAAATCTCACTGTTGCAAGCTAGAAACGAAAAACGGGCGCCATTATGGCGCCCGTTTTTTTTGCTGCTGACATGCCGCGAAAACATCCGCGGCATGTCAGTCGCAACCATTAACCGTTCCAGCGACCCAGTGCGGCGAGGCCGTTGTCCTTCGCGCGGGCAAGGACGGTCTTCTGTGCATCGGCGTAATTCGCCTTCATGTCCTTCGCCCACAGCTTCAGTGCCGCCTGCTGCATGGCGCGACCATACGAGAACGACAGCGGCCACGGATGCGGGCCGATGCGATTCATCGCATTGAGATGCGCGGTGGACTGCTCGTCCGTCTGGCCACCCGACAGGAACACGATGCCCGGCAAAGTTGCCGGCACGGTGGCCTTGAGCACGCTCACAGTGGCTTCAGCGACTTCCTCGACGTCGGCCTGCTCTTCCGCATCCTTGCCCGCAATGACCATGCTGACCTTCAGGATAGTGCCCGCCAGCATCACGTTCTGCTCATACAGCGCGTTGAACAGGCTGCGCAGCACGGCTTCGTGCACTTCGTAGCTGACTTCAATGCCGTGGTCGCCGTCCATGATCACTTCCGGCTCAACCATCGGAACAATGCCAGCTTCCTGGCACAGCGCAGCGTAACGAGCCAGCGCGTGGCAGTTCGCTTCGATCGCGGTGGAGCTCGGATTGTCTTCGGAGATATTGATCACTGCGCGCCACTTGGCGAACTGGGCACCCAGCTTGGCGTATTCCTGCAGACGCTCGCGCAGACCATCCAGACCCTCGGTGACCACGTCGCCCGGGAAACCGGCCAACGGCTGCGGGCCCTTGTCCACCTTGATACCCGGAATGATGCCGAGCTTCTTCATGAGCTGGGTGAACGGCACGCCGTCCTTGGTGGACTGACGAATCGTCTCGTCGTACAGAATCGCACCAGAGATGTGCTCGTTCAGGCCTGGCGTAGCGAGCAACAGCTCACGATAGGCACGACGGTTCTCTTCGGTGTTCTCGATACCGACCGCCTCGAAGCGTTTCTTGATGGTGTTGGTCGACTCGTCGATGGCGATAATGCCCTTGCCGGGCGCGACCATCGCTTGGGCGATGCTTTCGAGATCTTCGATACTCATGGACGACTCCGTAAAACGAGGCGGCGGCTACCGCGCAGGATTGGATACCGCCCGGAACCGGGTCGGCAAGGCTCAAACCGCAAATTATAGCCGGAGTCGCAATTCACGGCGCGTGCACCTTCGGCCGAGGGTCGGCTGCAGCCTCGGTCAGCCGTTAGGGTGCACAGGAGTGGATCTAGCCAGAGCACTGTCGATAACAGGGGGCGCGCAGCCTCACCATGCGGCAGCGCATGGAGCAGCGCTGCGCACTTATCAACTATCGGCCATCAGTCCTCAAGAACAGCCGCTCAGGCCTGGTCGTAACCCGGCAATTTGCAGGCATCCATGATTTGCTGGCGCTGAGCCTTGTCGTCCGGCGCGTTGAAGGGCACCACGTAATAGGTGGATACCGGATCGCTGTTGTGATTGGTCAGCGACGGCCCGTATCTGAAATTGGACACTGCGCTGACTGCCGCCGGGCCTAGACCGCTTTGGGGCTCTGTCTTTTGTATCTTCACATTACGCGGCACACCATCGGACCCGATGATGTAACTCACCGCGACACACCCTGGCTTCAAGAGATTGGCCCCACTCATGGGCAAATCCACCTGCACCTTGGTATTGAGCAGGATCCAGTAGTTGTAAAGCTGCGCAGGATTGACCTTGCGCGCATCCTGCGCCATCGCGGGCATGGCACAAGCCATGGTCAACGCCAGTAGCAGCGATGAGCGAATGCAGCGTGACATCGTGTTCATGGAAAACCTCCTGCGCAAACGTGAATAACGTCTTGAACCAAGTCTAGCGATCCCATAACCCGATGGCAGCATGCCGATGTCGGCAGGCATGCCAACAGCGGCATGCGTGATTCATTACAGATCGCTAAGACTCTCAACCATACCCTCAGCACCTACTGAGAGCAGCTTGAGCGTATTCGTACCGCCGCCACGACCGATATGGTCACCGTGCGTCAGCACTACACGGTCACCTTCACTCAGCTTGCCAGCAGCAAACAGCTGCTGCACTGCAGCGCGAGCCGACAGCGCTGGCGTCTGCGTGGTGTGCGTGAACTTCACGGGTTGCACATCGCGCAACATCAGCATGCGTCGGCGTGCATCGTCGAACGGTGAAAGCGCATAGATCGGCACCGCACTGCGGTAACGCGACAACCACTGCGCAGTGGCGCCGGACTCGGTCAGCGCCACGATCGCGCGTACACCCACTTCGGCGGCCAGCACCATCGCCGCCAGGGCAATGGCCTGATCGGTACGATCCAGACGGTGCGCCGTGGTGGTCCGATCTTCCTTCGGCTCGAACTGACGCTCGGCGCCCAAACAAATACGGCACAGCGCCGCGACGGCCTTGTCAGGATGCGCTCCGGCAGCAGACTCCTCCGACAGCATCACCGCATCGGTGCCATCGATGACCGCATTGGCAACGTCGAGCACTTCGGCACGCGTCGGAATCGGCGAACGCACCATCGATTGCAGCATCTGCGTGGCGGTGATCACCGCGCGGTTGCGCGCCACCGCCTCACGGATGATCTTTTTCTGCAGACCGGGAAGTTCGGCATCGCCGATCTCCACGCCCAAGTCACCGCGCGCGACCATCACCACATCGGAGGCGTCGATAATTTCGCCCAGCACAGGGATCGCATCGGCGCGCTCGATTTTCGCCACCAGCGCGGCGTTGCCGCCGGCCTCACGTAGCAGTCGTCGCGCCTCGTCCATATCAGCCGCGGAACGTACGAACGACACCGCGAGGAAGTCCGCGCCGATCTCGGCAGCGAGCTTGATATCGGCTCTGTCCTTATCCGACAGCGCCGATACCGAGAGACCACCGCCCTGCCGATTGAGACCCTTGCGGTCCGACAGTTTGCCGCCAATCAACACCTGGCAGCGCACCTCTGCACCGACTACCTCGAGCACGGTCATCGCGACCAGGCCATCGTCGAGCAGCAACACGTCACCGGCATGCACGTCACGCGGCAGATCGTGATAGCTCACGCCGACACGCTGCGTGTCACCAGGTGCTGCGCCCGGGGCGCAATCCAGTACAAAGCTATCGCCGTCACGCAACTCAATAGGGCCGTTCGCGAATTTCTCGATGCGGATCTTCGGGCCTTGCAGGTCGGCGAGCACACCCACTTCGCGACCGGCGGCATCGGCGGCTTTGCGCACTGCTACAGCGCGAGCGCGATGATCATCCGGCTGACCGTGTGAGAGATTGAGGCGGACCACGTCCACGCCTTCAGCGATGATCTTTTCGAGCATGCCCGGCGCGTCGGTAGCAGGGCCCAGGGTGGCAACAATCTTGGTGCGGCGGGAAGGGGTTTCGGTAGTCATCGTTGTCTTGTTGGTAGTCGTCCTCGGAGCCTACCAGAACAACCTTCGTACTCGACAATGCTGCTGAGTACGGATTCAAATTCTGCCGCATCGCCGCAAAATTCAGCAAAGGAAATGAGCAAGCGAAATGGACGGATAAACGTAAATAGGCTGGCTCACCGTGCGGCGCCAGCCCCCACCACGGCTGGCCGTATGCATGCACTCCAGAACCAGCGGCAACCGAGGAAGGTGCCGCTGGCTTCGGCTATCACCCATTCTGCAACGCGACGTTGAGCACCTCAGCCAAACGCCGACCGGCTTCACGAATCTGGCGTTCCGCCACGGGCAGTTCGGCATCGACGTAACCCTGGTCGATCGTGTGGCCGTTGGGATAGATATCGCGCGTGATCGAGCAAGACTCTTCAGCCCATTGCGCGTACGGGTTATCCAGTGGTGCGATCGACGGCGGCAGCGGTGAAATGCCTTCCGCATCGAGACGCTTCGCGTAGGCATGCCAATCCAGGCCGCGCGTACCCAGCATGCCGGAGTCCCATACACGGTGCAGATTCATGCCCTGCCCCTGGAACTGCACCTGATAGTCGTTGCCACCTTTGTCGTCGCGATAACCCGCGTGTAGCGGCTGGTGGATATCCCCGATGAAATGCACCACGAATTTCAGTGCCTGCAGGCGTGCCGCATCCGGCTGACTGCGATCGCCAAGAATAGCGATGTAGTGCGGCAGCGCTGCCACAACGCACTGTCCATCCGGGCAATCGCGTGGCGGCACGTACTGGCACGTGGGGCTGCGGAAGTTGATGTAATGCAAGCCACGCGTTTCCTTCCACAGCACCTGCTGTGCCGGGTCGTTGCGTATCTCATCCGGCCAGCTCGCGATGTCGGCGAGCGAATGGGTGTGCTCAGGTGCCAGCAAGCGCTGCACCTCGGCCTCGGCGGAAGGGCTGAGATGGCGCTGCGCCAACTCGGCCACCACGCTATGGCCAAGTGGCCCCCAGGCTTCAGCAACGGACGTCACGGCAAACGTGACAAGCAAGGCAACCACCAGACGACGCATCGAGAACATGGACGAGCCCCTAAATAATCGATCATCTTGCCATAGCTACGTGACTTAGCTGTGTCCGCTGGAATGCACCACCTGGCCTGTTGCATCACGAACGCTGACGTCGACCTCCACGCCCTGGCGCACGCTTTCGGTAACGATGCAGAAATCCTCGAACTGGGCCAATGCACGGTCCAAATGCTCGAGCACGCCCTCGGCATCGCCCATCTGTAGATCCACTGCAATGCGCGTCACGCGCCAGCGTCCATGCTCGTTGCGGGTCATCGTGCAGCGCGCCTTGGCAGCCAAGGTTGCAGGTGTGTTCTTGAACTTGCGCAACGCGAACAACAGGCTAGCCGACAGGCAATTGGCCACCGCCGCCGCCAGCAAGCGCGACGGATTCGGGCCCGCATCACCACCCAGCAGCGCGGTTTCGTCGGTCGTCAGGTCGGGAATGGCGGTGCCATCGAAACGCACGCGAAACTCGTAATTATCGATCTGCTCAAGGCTCAACTCGAAGATCTGCTCGTCAGGCATAAGTCACTCGGCGAAAGGGTGGATAAAGCTGGATACCACATGATCCTGCCTGCCCTCGCTCCCGCGGGCTAGCCCTCCAGATGAAGGGAGCCCCAAGTTCAGGCTAAAATGCACCTTTTGACGGCCCGGCCGGGCCGTTGCTTTGCTGCCCCCATCACTTCGGAGGACGCTGTCCCATGACCATCAAGGTCGGCATCAACGGCTTCGGCCGCATCGGTCGCAACGTGCTTCGCGCAGCCGTGGAAAACTTCGGCAACGACATTGAGATCGTGGCGATCAATGACCTGCTCGAGCCGGACTATCTCGCCTACATGCTGCGTTACGACTCAGTGCACGGCCGCTTCAAGGGTAATGTGGTGATCGAGAACGGCCAGCTGGTAGTCAACGGCAAGTCGATTCGCCTGACCCAGGAGCGCGATCCGGCAGCGCTGAAATGGAGCGATGTGGGCGCTGACGTGGTAATCGAATCCACCGGCCTGTTCCTCGACAAGACCAGCGCGCAAAAGCACCTGGACGCCGGCGCGAAGAAGGTCATCCTG
>JBARCX010000273.1:0-15781 GCA_049794535.1 Rhodanobacter sp. | reverse complement strand
TCGGGTTATTTCTTTACGACATTTTGACGCTATCGCGCTCAAATTTGCCTCCAACTTGATACACATCTCCGTACCATTCGCCGACCTTCACGATAGATTGAGCCATGCGCATGTCGCCACTCGTTACAGGCGATGCGCAGCAGCCGTTACGCATGCGAATCAGTGCACTCGTTCTATCGACACTCGCCTGCGGCTTGACCACGCTTGCTGCGGCTTTGCTATTGCGTGTGTTCGATCTGTCGAACGTCGTCATGCTATTTCAACTGACCGTCGTGCTTGTGGCATGGCGCTGGGGCAGGGCTGCGGGTGCGCTGGCCGCGTTTCTATGCGTCGCGAGCTTCGATTTCTTTTTCGTGCCGCCGGTCTGGTCCTTCCACGTTTCCGATACGCAATACCTCTTTACCTTCGCCTTGATGCTGATCGTTGCGTTGGTTACCGGTCAACTCGCCGCGCGATTGCGTTCGAAAGCCGCCATTGCCGCCGCTGGCGAACGCCGCGCTAAAGCGCTGGCTTGCGTAGCACGCGACTTGTCCGCCGCGATTAAAGTCGAGCAGATCGCAGCCGTGTGTACCGGGACGATTGCGCCGCTGTTCGCAGCGCGCGGAGTGCTGCTATTGCCTGATGCCGCCGAGCAATTAGTGCATGACGAAGCGGATGCTGTGGGTGTCAGCGTGGCTCAATGGGTATATGACCACGTTCAACCTGCCGGCATGGGCACCACAAAGCTATGCACGGTCGATGCACAGTACCTGCCCCTCAAGGGGCCGATGCGTATGCGTGGGGTACTGGTTTTACGTCCACATGGTGAAGAACTTTCCACCGATCTCGATGATCGCCATTTACTCGATGCCTGCTGTGCACTCATCGCACTCGCTCTTGAGCGTGTCCACTTTGTAGAGGTCGCTCAAGATTCGCTGGTTCGCATGGAGGGCGAGCGATTGCGCAATGCGTTGCTAGCGGCGGTCTCCCACGACCTGAAAACACCGCTGACGGCCATCTGCGGGCTTGCCGAGATGCTGGAAACGTCAAGCGATCTGCGCGTGCGCGAACATGTCGATGCAGCACATGCCATACGAAGCCAGGCTGGGGAGTTGCACCGACTCGTGACCAACTTGCTCGACCTCGCCCGTATGCAGAGCAATGGTGTGCGAATCCATCGGCAATGGCACTCGCTGGATGAGATCGTGGGCAGTGCTCTAGTGGGGTTGGGAGCTAGGCTTGGGAATCGTCGGGTGCTAGTCGACCTGCCTGCCGACCTTTCACTGGTCGAGCTTGACGCGACCATGTTCGAACGTGTCCTGGTGAATCTTTTGGACAACGCGGCGAAATACACACCGTTGCACGCAACCATTTGGATTCGAGCAACGGCGCAGGACAACACCATGCGCTTAACGGTAGAGGACGATGGCCCTGGCTTGCCGGCTGAGCCTGACACGCTATTCGAACCCTTTACCCGTGGGGTGAAGGAGTCTTCGATTACCGGTGTGGGACTCGGGCTGGCATTGTGTCGCAGCATCGTCAGCGCGCATGGCGCAACGATGAATGCGATGCAGCGTCATCCACACGGTGCTCGGTTTGATATCCATCTACCGATGGGTTCTCCGCCTGAGATTGAACAGGAGGCTCTGGCATGAGCAAGCCACGTATTCTGATAGTCGAAGACGAGGCCGATATTCGGCGTTTTGTACGCTTGGCACTCGAACGTGAAGGCATGGCCGTGTTCGAGGCTGCGAACGCCATGCAGGCCCGCATCGATGCCGCCAGTCGTCAGCCGCAACTCGTCATTGTGGATCTCGGTTTGCCCGATGGTGATGGCAAGGCCTTGATCCGCGAGCTACGCAACTGGTCGACCGCGCCCGTTCTTGTCCTGTCAGCTCGCGAGCACGAGCAGGAAAAAGTCGACGCATTCGATGCCGGTGCGGATGACTATCTGGTGAAGCCCTTCGGTGTGCCCGAGTTGATCGCTCGCGTGCGAGCCCAGTTGCGTCGCGCAAATATCGTGGCATCTGATAGCACATCGTCGTCGGTTATGACGTTTGGGAGCATCCGCGTTGACCTTGCCACCTACGAAATAACGCGTGGTGGCCAACCGATTCATCTGACGCCGATCGAGTTCCGTTTGTTGGCGGCACTCATCCGCGGTCATGGCAAAGTCATCATGCATCGGCAGCTGCTTCACGATATCTGGGGCCCTGGCTATGCCAATCGACCGCATTACGTTCGCGTCTACATGGCGAATTTGCGGCAGAAACTTGAAGACGATCCCACCCGACCACGGCATTTGATGACGGAGTTACAGGTCGGATATCGCTTGGCAGGGTTGGATAGGGCGTGCTGATAGCCATGCCCATGACGCCGATTTGTAGCTGCCATCTTCATCCCTTCAGGCGAAGATGGCAGCTGCGACACTATGCACTCACATGTGGTATGGGGATTGGCCTCATGACCTAGAACGTCGCCTTGAGCGCAGCAACAATACGTGAGTGATATATATCGCCGGCAACGTGCTGGTTCGTATCCCAGTAGCGTACATCCACGCTCATGTGGTCGTTGATCGCATAAGTCACACCAGCATTCCAGGTGGTGTAGTTGAAATCTTCGATACGACCATCAGCGGCGAACATCGCGCTCGATTCGAACTGGCGTCCAACCTCGCCGGAAATCGTCCATGCTGGATTGATGGTGTAGGTGGCATTGGCTGCGTAGTAGTTGGCTTGCTTGGCCATGCCAGGGAAATTGGGCGAATGATAGGCCGATGCGCCGAGTGTCAACGCACCGAAGGCATGCGTGCCTTTTAGATACACCTCGGAATAGGACTCGCGGAGGCCATAGGGTTGGTGTGTATAGCCGTAATAGATGTAGCCGATATCGAAGTTGATACTGGCAAGGGTCGGCCGCCAGCCACCGTAGAGATCGAATTCTTGTTTGGTGGATGTGTCGCCGGAGGGGCTGAAGTCGACGTTGGATGTCCAGGTTCCAACATAGAACTGATTCTTGTAGATCACATCGAGGCCAGCGAAGCCTGACGGTCGTTCGTCAGTTTGGCTGATACCGCGAAACATGTAGTCCGACTGGGCGCCGAAGTTATAGCTGATCTGCCAGTCGGGCGGTGCAAGGGTTGATGCGGTTGCTGCGCCGGTAGGTGATACAGCTGATGTCGCATCCTGTGCCAAAGCACTGGCATTGAAACCGATAGCCGCTACAGCGGCAAACACAAACAAGGGAGATACTTTCATTGCTTTATCCGCTTTAAGGACGCGCCATAAGGAGTTGCGCGTCAGATCAGAACCAAAGCGAATGCTAGAAAGCTGCGCCTCAAGATGGCGCTTGAATGTGGAGTGGCAGTATCAAGATGGGATAAAGATGATCTTAAGCAGTCACGATTTTCCATGCAGTGATGCTTCGTTATTTTCATCGCGAAGCGCGCGCTACCTCGGTGGATCATCACCACAAGGATTGAGTTAAATAATTGATAGAGGACTTCGAGGCTGACGTTTCGCTTTCGTCGTTTTGTTTGTGAATTGTTTTCTGACTGCAACCCGAATGAACGGCAGGCATCAAGCTTCGTTGGCTATGTCATCTGAATATTCAGAGGCCGCGTTCTTGGCTGCACGTCCCACGGCTAGGAGTGTTCCCATGCGTCGCTTTATGTCTACTGTTCTTATGTATGTCGCGTTACTTGGCAGCACGGTTGCACTCACCGGTTGCATCGTGGTTCCACCGGCGCGTCCGGTTCACGTATGGGTGCCGGGTTACTGGAGTCCGGCGCATGTCTGGGTGGGCGGCTACTGGCGCTATCGCTGATATGCACGTTGAGCTGGTAGGTGACGTGTGCCAGCTCTGATCGTTTCTTAGGTTGTCTCTTAATGGCTGACCTGGAAGCGCTCGCGAAGAAAGTCGGCGAACACGCGTAGTTTCGGCGGTACCTGGAATCGGCTCGGGTAGTACAGGTAAAAACCGTCGAAGGGTGGTAGCCAACTTTCAAGCACGCTTTCCAGGCGGCCATCGGCGAGTGCCTCACGCGCGAACGGTTCCAGGGTGCTGGTGAGGCCGATGCCGTCGATGGCGGCACGCATGCCTAATGCAATGTCGTTGACGGTGAGGCTGCCATCCACGGCAATCTCGAACCAGCGCCCCTTCTGTGCGCCGCTTTTGTGCGCGAACTCCCAGCGATACAACGCGCCGCTACTCACATGGCGAAATTTCACGCAGTTGTGTGTTTGTAGGTCACGCGGATGTTTCGGGCGACCGTAACGCTCTAGATAGGTCGGTGAAGAGACAACCACCGAACGCATGGGGCCGCTCACCGGCACGGCCACCATGTCACGTTGCAGTCGTTCGCCGAGACGTATGCCTGCGTCGAAACCATCGGCAATCAAATCGCTAAGCCCGTTATCCACGTGGATATCCAGATGCACGTCGGGCCAGCGCGACATGAATTCGCCCAGCATCGGTTCGATCAGTGACGGCACCACGATATGCGGCACGGTGAGGCGCAGCGTACCGCTGGGACGCCCGCCGTGCTGACGCATGGCATCCATCGCGGCATCCAGCTCGTTCAGTGCGGGGGCGATGCGCTGCAATAACTCGTGACCTGCTTCGGTAAGGCCCACCCGACGCGTGGTGCGATGAAGCAGGCGGGTGCCGAACTGGCGTTCCAGTTGCTGCAAGGTTTGGCTAAGCGCGGACGCGGTAACGTCCAGCGCGGCTGCGGCACGGGTGAAGCTGCCGTGCTCGGCGATCGCGCGAAACGCGCGCAGGGCATAGTCGTCACGCATTGTCGGCTCTCTTTATTAATTAGCTAGGCTAAATAAAGCATCAAGATGCTGGCGGTTTTTCCGGGCAATCGCAAGGCGCAGACTGAACTCACTTTCCACGCAGGAGTTCGTCATGTCGTTCGATAGCTACTACACCCTTGGCCGCTCCGGTCTTCGCGTCAGCCGTCTTTCACTGGGCACCATGACCTTCGGCGACGACTGGGGCTGGGGCGCCGCGGAGGACACCGCCCGCGCCATGTTCGATCGCTATCTCGCCGCCGGCGGCAATTTCATCGATACCGCGGACATGTACACCGAGGGCACCAGCGAGACGATGCTGGGCAAGTTCATCGAACAGGACGGCGTGCGTGATCGCGTGGTGATTGGCACCAAGTTCAGCTACAACGCCCAGCCGGGCAATCCGAACGCGGGCGGCAATGGTCGCAAGAACATCCTGCGTGCGGTGGAAGGTTCACTGCGTCGCCTGCGCACCGACTACATCGACCTCTATCTGCTGCACACCTGGGACCGCATCACGCCAGCCGAGGAAGTGGTGCGCACGTTTGATGACCTGGTGCGCGCCGGCAAGATCCGCTACGCCGGCCTGTCTGATGTACCGGCTTGGTATGCCGCGCGTGCACAAACCTTTGCCGAAGCACATGCGCTGACGCCGATGGTGAATATGCAGCTCGAATACTCGTTGGCCGAACGTCATATCGAACACGAGTACGTGACGCTCGCACAGCAACTCGGCATGGGCATCACGGCCTGGAGTCCGCTGGCGATGGGGCTGCTGTCCGGCAAATACCGCCCGAGTGAAGGTGGTGGCGAGGGTGACGGGCGCTTGGCGAAAGTAACGGCCGCGCCGGGTTTCGAGCGTTTCACCGAGCGTAACTGGCGGATCGTCGCAGCACTGGAACACGTGGCGAAACAGGCCGGGCAGAGCATGGCCAAGGTGGCATTGAATTGGGTAGCCACCCAGCCGGGCGTCGCCTCGGTGATCCTCGGCGCCACCAAGTTGGAACAGTTGGATGCGAATCTGTCGGCCCTGGATTTCGAGCTGCCGGCTGAGCTGCGTGCCCAACTCGACGCAGCCAGTGCACCGGAGCGCCCGTTCCCGTACTACATGTTCGCCGATGCGCAACAGACGCGGTTGCACGGTGGTGTCGCTGTCGGTGACAAGCCGGCAGGTTATGCGCCGCCGGTATGGGTCGATCGTGTCGAGCCGCGCAATGTAGTGGCGAGTCGTTGATAGCTACTCGCGATCTCTCTGACGCAAAGTTCGCGTCAGCCGAATGAGCGATGCTGAAGCTGACGTGGCGCTCGCCTTTTACCGCGCCGAGCCGCCTCGTTTCAACCTTTAAGGAAAAAAACATGTCCGATGTAATTCAACACGATGTGACCGAGCGCTGGATCGATGTCGAAGGCGCGCGCCTCTATGCTGAAGAAGCAGGCCAGGGCGAAGCCATCACCATGCTGCATGGCTTCCTGGTGGACAGCGGTCAGTGGGATGCGGAATTCGCCGCGCTGGCCGATCGCCATCATGTAGTGCGCTATGACGCACGCGGCTTTGGTCGCTCGAGCATCGAGCCCGGCGCCTATGCGCATCATGAGGATTTGCTGGCGGTGCTGAATGCCTGCGGCATCGAGCGCACCGTCCTGCTGGCCTGTTCGGGCGGTGCGGCGACGGCGCTCGACTTCACGCTTGCGCATCCCGAGCGGGTCAGTGCGCTGATTTTTGTCGGCGCGGGCTACTGGGGCAAGTTTGCCGACCGCACCCCGGCGGCGCGTGCCTTCTTGCAGGCACTGGGCACCTTTGACGTGCCAGGCATGATCGACAGCTCGCTGCGTGCATTTACCGATGGTCCACGTCGTCAAACGAGCGATGTTAATGCGGCGGCACGCCGTCATACACAGGAGATGACGACACGAGTATTTCGTCGTACGCCGAATTACTGGCTAAGCGCAGCACAGGATCAGCGCACGCCGCAGCCATCGTCGTTGGAGCGGTTGGAGGAGATCGACGTGCCCACCATGCTGATCGTCGGTAGCGAGGACCAGCCGGAAGTGCATGAGCTGTCGGAGCAACTGGCGGCGGGTATTCCCCATGCCAGACAGCTGGTGGTGCAGGGGGCTGCTCACCATACCAATCTGGAGGCACCGACTGCGGTACTGGCTGAGATTCGTGCCTGGCTGAAGCTCGCGGCGCGTGAGGCCGAGGCCGTGCAGCACTAACAAGACCTACCAGTGACACAAACAACAACGCCAGCGTGTCCGCTGGCGTTGTTGTCGTTGGCCTGCTTTCTTCCGCGCAGGCTTGCGGAACTGCTTAGTTGGTCGACGAGGAGCTGTTCGACACCGGGTTCTGTGCCTTGAACTGCTCCCACTGCTGCTTGCGAGCCTGCTGCTGTGCCTTGATGGTGGCCAGCTGCATCTTCTGTGTGGCGGTCAGCACGGCGTAGATCTGCGTCTGGACCGTGGCGCGCTGCTGTACACGAGCCTGCAGGGCGGTGGCTTCAGCCTGACCCAGGCTGGTGGCGGCGGCCTGGTAGCCGGCCTGATCCGGGGTCATGGCTTCAAAAGCCTGGCGCTGCTGCTGGAGGGCCTGACGCTGGGTTTTGTTCTGACCAAAGCTGCTCTGCATGATCTGCTTGATGCTGGCGCGCTGGGCGTCAGTCAAGTTGAGCTTGCTGAACTCCATGCCTTGGCCGCCATGTCCATGGTGCCAACCACCGTGTGGGCCGCCGTCCTGGGCTACGACAGCGAGAGAGGTGAGAGCCATGGCCGACGCCAGAACCAGGCTGAGTGTGATGCTCTTGCGCATAGGTATTGCCTTTGTCGTGGGGTGGGAAAATCTGTTACGAGCATTTGACGACAACCCTGCGTGTATGTTCTTTGCTGAACGGTAAAGATGCGTAAAGGCCGTGGAGTTCGTATCGTGGCGCGGTATGAATGCGGACCCATGCCAGCACACACTTCATCGTGATGGCCTCGCCGAGAAATGATCCAAAACATGCCCAGAATTCTGATAGTTGACGACGACCGAGCACTCTGCAGCCTGCTGGCCGAATACCTGCAGCGTGAGGGATTTGCTGTGGATGTCGCGCATGACAGCGATGCGGCACTAGCGCAGCTGCATAACCAGTCGCAGCGGCCCGACCTATTGATACTCGACGTGATGATGCCGGGGCGCGATGGGCTGGAAACGCTGCGCGAACTGCGCCTGCAATATCGGCTGCCAGTGATCATGCTTTCCGCGCGTGGCGAGCCGGTGGACCGAGTGATCGGGCTGGAATTGGGCGCGGATGACTATCTGGCCAAACCCTGCCTGCCACGCGAGCTGTTGGCACGCGTGCGTGCGCAGTTGCGGCGTAACGCACCGGTGGCTACCGGGACGCTTCAGGTAGGCATCTTGCGTCTGCAGCCGGGTGAGCGTCGCGCCTATGTCGAGGAGCAGGAGCTAACGTTGACTGGTGCCGAGTTCATGTTGCTACTGGCATTGGCGCAGCGTGCCGGTGAGTTGGTCGATAAGGCCGTGCTGACGCGCATGTCGCTGGGACGTGAATTGGAGCGCTTCGATCGCAGCATCGATGTGCATGTGAGCCGCCTGCGTCACAAACTTTCGGAAGCTTCGGCGCAATCGCCGCGCATCGAGTCGGTACGTGGTGCGGGTTATATCTTGGTAGCAGGCGCAGCATGAGTCCGTTCAAAAGCTCGCTTTACTGGCGCCTGTTGGTCTGGTTCTGCGTGGCCAATCTGCTCGTGCTATTCGTCGGCGGTTTCCTCACGCGACGTTTCATCGAGTACACCACCGCGGTGGAAATAAACTGGAGTGCGTTAGCGCAAAGTGCAGAGCAAGCTTACGACGGTGGTGGTGCAGCGGCGCTCGCTGATTGGTCAGCGCAACAACGACATGAAGGCATTGATGCCACGTTGTTCGAAAACGGAGAGCCCCTGACGCCGATTCGTCTGCCGCCACCTGTTCAACGCCTTTTGCCGACCTGGCTCGAAGCGGATCGAGACATCGTCATGCAGCCGTGGCAAGGCTTCTACGTCGCCGTACAGCAGATCAACGGTAATGACGGACACGTTCGCCAATTGGTAGCCATGAGCCGTTCGCATACACGCATGCGGCCGCAGTCGCGGGAAAAGATTTTCCTGGCGATTCAGTTCTCACTGTCGCTGCTGTTTATCGGGCTAGTGGGTTGGTGGCTGGCCCGTAGCGTGGCCAAGCCGGTTGAAGCCCTACGCGATGCAACCCGCCGCATGGCGGCAGGTGAGTTTTCTACGCGCGTGGGTCGGCAAGGCGGCATGGCGCACAACGAACTCGCTCAACTCGCCTTCGATTTCGATGCCATGGCCGAACGTATCGAAGCGCTGGTAGCGCACGATCGCGGTGTATTGCAGGATCTATCGCACGAATTGCGTTCACCGTTGGCGCGGTTGCACTTGATTCTCGACCTTGCCCAACGCAGCACCACGAAGGCCGAGGCCGAAGGGTATTTCCGCCAAGCTGAGCAGGAGATTTCCCGGCTTGATCGCATCACAGGCGAAATGCTCGCCTTGTCGCGTCTGGAAGGCGGTCTCCCCGGCATGAGCCGCGAACACCTCGAGTTTGTGGACCTTGTGCGCGAATGCATGGAGCAGTCGGAACTGGAGGCTGATGCGCGCCATGTCCGCTTGCAATTGACGTACAAAGATCCGGTCGCAGTGCTCGGCAGCTCCATGCTGCTGGAACGTGCCGTAGACAATTTGATCGCCAATGCCATCAAGTTCAGCCCCGAAGGAGGCAACATCGAACTGTCGGTGCGCGCCACACAAGATACCGCTGAGCTCATCATTCGCGACCACGGCCCTGGTGTGCCCGAGGCTGAGCTCACGTCGTTGTTCCGACCGTTCTTTCGCGGCAGCAATGCTGTACGCGCTGATGGCCATGGTCTGGGCTTGGCTATCGTCAAACGTGTGATGCAGGTCCATGGCGGCGACATTCAGGCACAAAATGCCGCGGGTGGTGGCCTTGAAGTACGGTTGCAACTACCGCTGGCCGAGCCGATCGTCATCGCGTGATGAGGGCGAGGTGCGCGTGAGAAAGGCGATGTTCCTGACGACACCCGAACTCGAATTTGCCGAGCCATTCGCGCGCTTTGTCGATGATTATCTACACGTTGGCGATACCGAGCGTGTCTCCAAATACCTGGACGGAAAAACCGCCTTTTCCGACTACGTGGCATCGCTAAGAGACGCTGTTCGCGGGATAGGCATACCCGAGGGACGAGTGCCCTATGCGACGTACTGGCTGATCGATAACGAACAATTGATCGGCGTCGTCAGGATTCGTCCACAGCTCACGCCATCGGCGGAGAGGGACGGCGGGCATATCGGTTATGACATAGCCCCTGCACATCGTCGCAAAGGCTATGGATCAGCCCTCCTGGGTTTGGCGTTGATCGAGGCGCGGCGACTTGGCCTGGAGCGAGTGATCGTCACCTGCCTGGCTTCGAATATTCCTTCCCGACGGGTGATAGAAAAGTGCGGCGGTCGCTTTATTGAAGTCGTTGATGACGATGAGACGGGTCAGCCGCTCAATCGGTACACACTAGAAACGCCCGTAGCGATCTAGTCGTGCAGTGAATGTCAGTCATTGCCATCGTTGCCATCGTTGTCATTGCGAAACAGGCCGCAATCTACATCCATCCATGACTTCTCGCGGTTGATCGTGCTGTCTGCGCGGGTTACACAGGACAGACGATACGTACGTTGAATAGGGAAGATGATGGGTATGAAGTTTGTTCCGTGCGCGTTGGCACTCGCCACGCTGAGCTGTGTTGCAACCGTCATGGCGCAAACCGATCCGGTACCGCTTCGTTGGAATGCGGATACCTTAGGTAACCATCGTTATACCGTGCAGGTAGATAAGCCAGCTGAGGCTGTGCGGGTAACCATCCCCTGGCATCGACGCGATATGCATCCCGATCAAGTCGCGACGATTGTGGTGGGGCCAGATGGGCAGATAGTGAGCAACGTAGCGCGTGTACGCATTGAGCAACCTGATGGAGAGTTGGCGTTCGAAGCAAAGCAAGCCGGCACTTACGCGATCTACTACATGCCCTACGTCACCAGTGGGCATCCGAATTACCCGACGGTGACCTATCTCGCGCCCAAGAACACCACTGATGCACATTGGCTGCAGCACAGTGGCGTTGCGGATGCGAAACATGAGGCGAAGCTGCCACAAGCACGCGTGCTCGGCTACGAGGCGGTGGATGATTTCGACGCGTATACCGATATGGAGCGCACGGCAACGCCGCAAGCGCTACAAGCACTACTCGCAGCGAATGCAGGTGCGCCATGGCTGCTATTCCCTGAGACACGTGAGCATCCGATCCGGATGTTTCAGCAGATTCCCGAGCGTTGGGCCCAGCGCGGCGCCGGCGGCACGCTAACCGATCAAGCATTACGTGGCGAATACCTGAGCTTCCAGGTCGGTGTGTGGGCTGCGCACCATGCGGTGAGCAACGTGCATGTGAGTTTTGATGATCTGCAAGGGCCGGATGGCGCCACGATTCCTGCGTCGGCGCTTACGTGCTTCAACCTTGGCGGCATCGGCTACACGGGGCAACCGTTCACTGCGCGTGTCGATGTGGCTCAAGGGCATGTGCAACCGTTGTGGATGGGGCTGGATATTCCCACTGTAGCGAAGCCTGGCGTGTACCACGGCATGGTGACGATCAGCGCGGATGGCATATCTCCGCAGCAGGTGCCCTTGGCCATCACCGTGAGTGCGGATGAGGCGGTGGCGCATGGCGATAACGATCCGTTCAAGCTCACACGTTTGCGTTGGTTGAACTCGACGCTGGCGCAGGACAACACGCTGGTGAAGCCTTTCACCGCGGTGACGGTGCACGGTGCGACGCTGGGGATTCTTGGTCGCGAGATACAACTGGCACCAAGCGGCTTACCAGCGCAGATCGATAGTCGCTTCGACGAACGCATGACCGGTTTTGCAAAAACGCCAAAGGCGTTGCTCACGGCGCCCATGCAACTGGTAGTGCAAGACGCCAGCGGTGCGCACGCATTAACGGCGCAAGGAGCACCGAACGTACAGATCGATGGGCCAGACAAAGTGCATTGGCAAGTCGCCGCTCACGCCGGTTCACTGCAGGGCAAGGTAAACGCCAGCCTGGAAGCGGACGGCACGTTGACCTATTCGGTGGCGCTTACGGCATCCAAGCCCGTGTCGCTCAATGACATCCGGCTGGAGATTCCACTGCGCGACGACGTGGCGCAATACCAGCTCGGCTTTGGCCGAGCCGGCGATCATGCGCCGGCGGATTTCAGCTGGAAGTGGAACGTGCAGAACAATCAGGACGGCGCATGGATTGGTGCGGTCAACGCCGGCCTGGAATTCCATCTTCGCGATGAACATTACCGCCGCCCGCTCAATACCAACTTCTATCATGATCAGCCACTGATCATGCCCACCTCGTGGGATAACAGCGGGCAGGGTGGCGTCACGTTCAAGCGTGACGGTGCGCGCTATCTGGTCAATGCGTTCAGTGGTCCGCGTGAGATGGTTGCCGGGCAGACGTTGCATTACGACATCGTGATGCGTGTCACTCCGTTCAAGACGATCAAGCCAGCCGAGCAGTTTGCCGAGCGCTATTTCCATCACTACGGTGATCTGGACGAGATCAAGGCAGAGGGCGCGAACGTGGTCAACATCCACCACGCCACGCCGATCAACCCGTGGATCAACTACCCGTTCCTCGAGCCGACCAAGATGAAGGCCTATCTCGATGCAGCGCATGCGCGTGGTATGGAGGTAAAGATTTACGACACCATCCGCGAGCTGTCCGATCGTGCGCCCGAGCTGCCCATGCTCGAAAGCCTGGGGCACGAAATCATCAGTGCGGGCAAGGGCGGTGGATTCTCCTGGTTGCAGGAACATCTGGATGGCGACTATATCGCCGCCTGGCATGTGCCGGAGAACCGTGACGCAGCGGTGATCGATGCGGGCCAAAGCCGCTGGCACAACTACTACATCGAAGGGCTGGACTGGCTGGCGCGCAACGTCGGCATCGACGGTCTATACCTCGACGATGTCGCCTACGATCGCACCACCATGATGCGCGTACGCAAAGTGCTGGAAGCGCGTCGACCGCATCCATTGATCGATCTGCATTCGGCCAGCCAATACAACCCACGCGATGGCTACATCAATAGTGCATTGCTCTACATGGAGCTGTTCCCCTACATCGACCGGTTGTGGTTCGGTGAAGAGTTCGACTACCAACATACTTCGCCCAGCTACTGGCTCACCGAAATCTCGGGCATTCCCTACGGCTTGATGGGCGAGATGCTGCAAGGCGGCGGCAACCCATGGCGTGGCATGGTGTTCGGCATGACCAACCGCCTGCCGTGGACCGGTGGTGATCCGCGCCAACTGTGGAAGCTGTGGGATGCGTTCGGCATTGAACAGGCTGACATGGTCGGCTGGTGGGTGCACGACACACCGGTGAAAACCGGTCGCGACGATGTACTCGCCACCAGCTATGTGCGTAAAGGAAAAACGCTGATCGCACTGGCTTCATGGGCATCGGACAAAACCGACGTCAAGCTGCATATCGACTGGAAGGCGCTTGGCATCAAGCCCGGTACGGCGAAGTTGGTAGCTCCCGCGGTGGAAGGTTTCCAGCCGGCGGCAGAGTTCAAGCCTGACGATGCCATTCCGGTGGAACCGGGTAAGGGATGGTTGTTGATCGTGGAGTGAGCGGTTACAACGAATCGGCGATTGCCGAACGGACAATGAAGCGGGATCTACGATGGCTAAGACGCTGCTCATCGTGGATGCCGCGCTGATAGACGCCCGTAAGGCTGCCAGCAGCTGGCCAATGCATCGAGAAGATTGTGGGATGCATCAATCATCCAGCGGCGGATCTTCACACGGAGAAAGCGCGTGGCGTGCAATATGACGTTGCATGCCGCGCTAAGCCTCTACCTGTCATCCTCGTGACCTTATGTCATCACGTGATCTCAATCTGTTGACCGCCCTGGACGCACTGCTGGCCGAAGGCAGCGTGGCTAAGGCTGCACAGCGCATGGAAGTGAGCATCTCGGCCATGAGCCGTACGCTGGCACGTCTACGTGAACTCACCGGTGATCCTTTACTGGTGCGCGGTGGTCGCGGGCTGGTGCCCTCACCACGCGCGCTTGCGCTGCGCGAACCGGTGGCGCGGATTCTGCATGATGCAAACGCGGTGTTCGATGGCGACGCATCGCTCGACCTGGCGCATCTGCAACGGACTTTTGCGATTCGCGCCAATGAGGGTTTCATACAGGCTTTTGGCGCCGTATGGCTTGCGCGTCTAAGGCAGGAGGCACCGGGCATCTGTCTGCGTTTTGTGCCAAAGGCCGACAAAGCGGTAGCGCCATTGCGCGAGGGCAGGGTGGATCTGGATATCGGCGTACTGGGTGATAGTGGCCCCGAAGTGCGCGTGCAGATGCTGTTTAGCGATCACTTCATTGGCGTCGTGCGTTCGCAGCATCCGCTGGCGAGTGGGGGGATAACGCCGGAAAGCTATGCCGCGTGCTCGCATGTGAGCGTATCGCGGCGCGGCTATGTTCACGGCCCTATCGATGTGGCACTTGCGCAGCTTGAACTGCAACGCGATGTGGCCATTGTGGTGCCCAGTTTTCCTGCTGCGTTAGCACTGGTAGCAGAAAGCGATCTGGTAGCTAGCGTGCCGGCGCGGCAGACCGTAGTGGCACGTGCTGGCCTGCATAGTTTCGAGCTGCCGGTGGAGACACCCGAAATCACCGTGATGCAAATGTGGCATCCGCGGCTTGATGCCGACTCGGCTCACGCTTGGTTGCGCAGCTGCCTACGCGAGATATGCGCCGATTTACGCTGAATCAAGTAACGATACGTTAAACATCTCAAAGGTGATGTTTGGGGTTATAGATCGTCTTGATGACACGTTCTATGCTTGTCCCATCGACATACCGCCAATGCGGTGAGAACGACGATGGGCCATCAGAAGCTAGCCTCCCACAGCAAAACGAATGAAAGCGAATTTCAGCAAGCGCTGGAACTTGCAGAAGATTTCATTCGCCATGGTACGCCGGCATTCCGCCATACCAATCTTGCCCTGTTCGCCGCGGGCTTCGCGACCTTCGGCCTGTTGTATTGCGTGCAGCCGCTCATGCCGGAATTCAGCCACCACTATGGCGTGAGCGCTGCGACCAGTGCGCTATCGCTGTCGCTGACCACCGGTGTATTGGCGTTCGCCATGCTGTTCGCTGGCGGCCTATCCGATGCCTGGGGGCGCAAATCGATCATGGTGTTGTCGCTGTTGTCATCGGCGGTATTGGTATTGATCACCGCGTTCATGCCCAGCTGGTCTGCGTTGCTCATCGTGCGGACTTTGCTCGGCTTGACCCTGAGCGGCTTGCCCGCCGTGGCCATGACGTATCTCAGCGAAGAGATGCACGTCGAGTCGATAGGGCTCGGCATGGGGCTCTATATCAGCGGCAGTGCGGTGGGCGGCATGGGCGGGCGGTTGATTTCAGGTGTGCTGGCGGACTTCTTCGGTTGGCGCGTTGGTGTGGGCGTGGTCGGTGTGATTGGCGTGTTGGCGGGGTTGGTGTTCTGGTGGGCGCTGCCGCCGTCGCGTCACTTCATCGCGCAGCCGTTGCGCTGGCGAACCTTGCTCGGGCGCTTCACCGGCATGTTTCGCGATCGCGGACTGCCCTGGTTATTCGTCGAAGGGTTTCTGTTGTTGGGCGCGTTTGTCACCGTCTACAACTACCTCGGCTATCGCCTGCTGGCGCCGCCGTACAACCTTAGTCAGGCGGTGGTGGGGCTGATCTTCAGCATCTACCTGGTCGGCACATTCAGTTCAGCATGGATGGGTGATCTGGCTGGTCGGCTGGGTCGACGCAAAGTACTTTGGACGGCGTTCGCGTTGATGCTGATGGGTGTACTGCTCACCCTGATGTCGTCGTTGTGGTTGATCGCGCTAGGC
>JBARCX010000272.1:0-7619 GCA_049794535.1 Rhodanobacter sp. | reverse complement strand
CCCCTGCCGAACCTGCGCGATCTCATGCAACGATGGCGATCACCCGAACCTAACGTCATGCAAGAGCTTGTTTGGATGGGATGAAACGTGGGGATACCTCAGACTCTGAACCCTTTATTTCTTGCGGCCTTTGCCTACTGGCTGGTCGGCATGGCCTGTGAAGCGGTCAGTTGTTGGTAGTGGAGCCGTGGACATAGGTGTTGGACTTTTTTACAGTGCCCGCACTGACTTGGTAAATTCTTATTTGACAGCATTGTATCCAGGGTCGCAGCATGGATTTAGTTGAGCCAAAGTAATAAGTGACGTCGAAGAGGGGGTGCGGAATGACTGTTTCAATGTTTGCTGACGCGAGCGGTGCTCATGTTTTTAAGTATGACCGACTAACGCCGGTAGGCGCATCGTTGCTTGTACTTATTTCTATCTTCATATTTTTTTCAGGGTATGGTGCTGCTAATTATGGATATAGAGATGGTTTGGAGATATTTTTTTTATTTATTCCGATATTTTTATTGTTTGGTGTCTTGGCGGCGATTTTTTACTCTGATGTAATTCTTCGTGCTGAATGTATATCAAGGTCGTTATATGGATGGTCATGGAATGTGATTGAGTGGAAAGATGTTGATTTTGTAGAGTCTGTCGAGCTACCGAGGACGCGTGGAAATCGCGCATTGAGGGATATTCGTGTGATACCTACTTTAAGATCGAAAAAAGGTGGCAGTTATAAGATGATATTTGGTGATGATATGGATGGTTATGTGATATTTGTGGATAAGATAAATATCTTCCTGTCGGAGAATGGAATTAAAGTTAGGCGCATTGATGTCAATGGTTGTTGTGTTGATGCTGGTTGTATATAAGTTATTAATATTTGACGTTAAGATGATATTGAGCGGTCGCAACCAGAACGCGCCGTAAAAATGGTGGTGATTTTCGGCATGCTGAAAATGACCCTGCCCCTTCGCTATATCTGCCGCATCGCCAGTTGGCAATGCGGGCATCCTGTGAGACTAAGAATTTCTACGAGGCCCCGCGCTCGCGAGCCATCCCCTCCAGCGAGGCTTTTACGTAGGCGAGTAGTTCCTGATCAACGAAGGAGCCGCTGCTTAGCTCCGGCTCCTTTGCATAGGCTGCGCGAATGCGCGCATGGGTTGCCGGATCGTTGCCGGCGTAGGCCGTGAACATGTCCATCCAGCGTTGGGCAAGCTGGCGTACCTGCGGATCATCGGATGGCAGGCCGGCATCCCTGGATTTGATCAGGGCGGCGATCAGCGGTGGCCACTCGTACATCTGCCGGCCGTAGTGCTCACGCATGTGCGCCATCTCGTGTGGCTCCAGATACTGCGCGAAGATGGTCAGGCGCGCCTCGATGATCGCCTGCTCGACGAAACGTGCCAACTCCGTCGTGATGCCGCTGCGTTTACGCATGTCCGGCTCGTTCTGATTCATCGTGTGCAGACGCATCAGAAAATCGGGATTGCCCCCGGTGCCCCGGCCGATCATCTGCATCCAGCGGAAAGCGAGCAGGTCGACAACGGCATCTCCAGGCTTGGCACCACGATCCATCGCGGCTTGTACCGCGCCGACGAGTGCGCTCCATTCGGCCTGCGCGTCAGGTTCGTTGTATAGCGGAAAGACCTTCAGTTCTTCGGGCGAAAAATACTTCTCGTACATCGTGATCAACTCCAGCATGTCCAGCCAGCGGGCGGGATCGAGGGGCTGTCCGGAGGCAAGCGCATCGCGCATGTCGCAGAGCTGGCGGTGCAGGCGTACATCGCGTGCCATGGTCGCCTCCAGTACCTGGATTTGCTTGTCGATCACTGCATCAAGCCGCGCGCTTGGGTCGGACAGGGCATTGCCGATATCGCTGAGTGATAACCCCAGTCGGCGCATCGCGACAATGCGATAGAGCCGCTCCACGTCGATCGGGGTGTACAGCCGATAGCCGGCGTCCGAACGCGCCGAAGGTTGCAGCAGGCCGATGTGATGGTAATGGTGGAGCGTACGCACGGTCAGGCCAGTGCGTCGCGCCAGTTCACCCACAGTCAATCGCATCGCTCGTGGCTCCCGTTCTTGGTTCGGACGCGGCTACGCTACGGGCTGACGCCGCGTCAGGGTCAAGCATTATGAGGAGACCATACTGGATCGGTCGTGAGGGTCAGGCGTGTCAGCTATTGACGCGGCATGGCTGCATAGAGGAATGCCCGCTTCCACCTGGAGTGGACGTTTAAAAGCTGCCTTCGACGTTCCGCTTTACGCCGGATTGTTAGCGGGATACAGGGCGGATAGAGTTCGTTTCAATCAGCCAGTTTGTTCGGCTGTAGAAGCGGTCGGCAAACCTGCCGTTATGAAACTTACGGTGGATCAGATCAGGCGGCTACGTTAACGATTTCTCAGGGGCGTGAGCGATGTCTAAGCAAACCATTCTTTTCCCCGAGCCTTGTCATGAAGATTGGGATCGGATGAAGCCGGAGGGGCGGGCCAAGTTTTGCGAGAGCTGTTCCAAGCCGGTCCACGATTTAACGCATTACACGCCGGAAGAAGCCGATCACCTTTTGACTGGAAGCGAAATGCCTGCCTGCGTCAGGGCCAATATCATGGCGGATGGTCGAGTCGTCACTCGGCCCAGCCTGGTTGGCCGCATCTTGATGGCCGCGATTGTGACGCCGGCGATAGCCGCGGCCTTGGCGTCCTCCGCCATGGCCAATCCTTTAACGGGCTCCATTGTCGGGACGATCCAGACGCAAGCCAAAAGTGTGAAGGTCACTGCCTTTGGAGCGGGCGTGCACCGCAGCATCAAGATCGATGGATCAGGTAGCTATCTCCTGGATCAGTTGCCGCCGGGTACTTATCGATTGGTTTTTTCGGTTCCGCACGCGCAAACGTGGACGCTCGATAGTGTGGTGGTTACGGCCGGTGACGTTACCCATAGTTACAGCCGCGATCCACGATTGAAGGTATTTCCGCCGCCGCCGATGCCCACCGCTGGAATGCCAGCATTACCACCTATGCCCTCCAAGCCCTTAACGCCATCAACCGAACCGCCGGCGGGCCAGGGTCCCGCAAATTCGTCGTCGTCAGGCAAGGCGTAGGGAACTTAGTCTGGCAAGCAATCATGCGATAACGCTGCCCGTAGCTCCCAAATATTTTCGTTTGTGCATATCGCGAAGAAGAGCGTTCGCTATCGACCTATATGGACATCTCGACCGAAGCAGCGACTTTGATCGACAGAGGTACTTAGTGCGGCGCTATGCGGGGGCCTAGCGTAGGATTCCAATCAAAGGGGAATGTGATGATTGTTCAAAGGGCACTGCTGCTCTTGCTGTTTGTTGCCGCGCTGGCAGGCTGCGCAAGCGATCCGCAGATGAAAGACACGACCACATTGGCGCCCGGTCAGGGCGTCATGGTTGCTCGCCTGGCAATTCCGTACCTTGCACAAAGTGGACATCTCAAGACGACCATTTCAGTGGATAGCCTCTACGGCAGTTCTGACTCAGGTACTCCCATTGAATTACATACCGCTGAAACCTTTCTCGTAATTCCGCTTCCTGCAGGTACATACCGGTGGAAGGACTTTCATATAGGGTCCTATAACGATCCATTGGGGGGTGGACCCATGCATTTCGACATCGCCGCGGGGAAAATCAATTATGTGGGCGATATTACCGTGGTAATGGCGATGGACCCTAGCTACCGGCAGGGGTTGCCAATCACTCAGGTGGGATTGCCAAGGTATACAGTTAATTTTCGCATTTACGACTATCACCGGGTCTTTTTGCCGAAGATAGCGACGGCCTACCCAGAATTATGGGGAAGCTACCCGGTGGTTGTGAGTCTGACTACACCTCCCGATTTCAGGTTCTTTCGCAGCCAATAAAAAACGTTCGTCTATTCCATCGGTGGTAAATGTCTACTTCCAACTGCGGACTCAACCGGTCAATGCAACCCCATAGACTGCGCAAACGGGGGCCGTGTTGCGATGGCACGCAGACTCCGGGTTCATCAAACGAGAACCAGAAGCCTGGAAGTGCCTAAATTTCGGGAGCATTCCGATCCTATATCGTAGCGTGATCCTTCAATGGGCAGTCGAGGAAGACGTTTAACTTCCAAATACTTACAAACGTTCCCACCGATGTGTTGCGTTCACCGGTTGAAATCGCAACCCACAGCAGGCATACCAAAGTAAACAAATGAGGCAAGTTCTGACCATGAGCGTACGTACGAAGACAGGTCTACTAATCTTGGTTGTTGCGCTCATAAGCAGAGGGGCTGGCTTCTATTTTGGTCTCGGAAAAGGCGCACAAATCATGGGAACCCTCGCAAGCCAAAACAACGTATCCGAGGCATTAAGCGACGTAAGGACATCCATGATGGCTCTTAAGGCAGATGACCCCGCGTCGATGAAGCGTAAGGTGTCCATCGATCTACGTTTGGCGCTATTTTCCCTGGATGCACTTTCGTCAGCAGTACCATTTTTTAAATGCAGCGATCGAGATAGGGAGGATCTAACCTCGGCCGCCGATTACATCGCTGCGCATGCTGATCCGAAAATTCTAAACTCATCCCCTGAATTTGGACGGGGGTTGAGGTTCTGCACGGGCAGGTAATCTTGACGTGTCCGCTTCCGACCAAAGCAGACAAAGTACAAAATGCGCTTCGTCCTCAGGAGCCGTCGGGCAGCTCTTACGAGCTCGTGTCGACATGCGTCGTTGCGGTCGAATTCGGTGGAGCACTGCGGTAGCAACGTGCGGTAAGCATCACCAGCAGCGAGACGACGAGCATGATCAGTGCAAAGCCGATAAAACCGCGCTGGTCGTGCTTTGGCGAGCGATCCACCACCGCAAAGAGGTTGAAAGCGAAATTGCTGGCAGTGTGAAAGAGCAACACAACCAGGATGCTTTTACGATTGCTTGTGTAGCACCAGACAATTAATACGCGCAGCGCGATGGTAAAGATCAGGAATGCCCAGAAGGGCATGAACGATTGCGTCAGGCCGGCAATGAAAAACAACGGGATGTGCCAGCAACCCCAGATCACTCCCAGCAGCACCGCAGCGCGGAGCAGATTATGCCGCTGCTGCAATCGATCGATCGCGTAGGACCAGCCGAATTCCTCGTTGACGGAGCCGCCGACAAAGAACAACAACAGAAACAGCTGGGGAAAATGGCTTAGAGGTACCCCGGCCGCGAACGGCGGGCCGCCGTGGCTGGCTAGCCATGCCATCGCCAGACCGGCCGCGATGGGCGGTAGCAACATGGCGGTGAGAAAATAGATGGGGCCTATTCGGTAGCGGAGGCTTCGAGCGGCAAATTCGCGCACCGCCAACCAACCGCCATCGCGATAGAGCGCTACAAAGGCACCTATAAAAGGTCCAAAGGAGCCGGCAAAGAGACATATCAGCTGTGGGGTAGGTCCAAGCGGCAACATGCCGCGGCTCGCTAGCAGCGAGAAAAGCCAGAAAATCCAAGCGATGGCGAATGCAAGCCCAAAGTAAAACCACAGCGGTGTACGAAAAGACGAATACATGGATGCGCCCCCCTGCATTGCTCACGGTTATGCGTTTGGCACGACGATGGCTTCTGGATGCAGCTTGTTCCCGTCCAAGATCCAGGCTCAACTGCCAAAAGTCACTCCCTGCATAGGCTTGCAAGAGGCGCCGGACTGCATGCTCCAATGAAATGCAATCGTAGGCTCGACCAGTTTCCAGGGTTTCGATCGACCGAAATTCTGATTGAAGAGAAGACCGATTCGCTTACACCACCTTGCTGTTGGATAGTCTCGTCGGAAAGTTGGTAAGGTCCGCTTCCGGCCCGTAGCAAGCATTTGTAGAGCTCCGGCGGAAATAAGATCGAAACCTTATTTGGGGGAAAGGCTATGGACGCCAGTCCGACGGAACTTGCATTTCGCAAGGTAGAGCGTGAGTTGGATGATTTGCTCGCTACCTCTGTGTCGGAGCTCTCGGCGATGGGCATCGCGCGTGCTGACAGTTCTACACGGACCTATCATTACAAAGAAAGTCACCTACGGTGGGAAGTCCAGTTTGAACGAAGGTGGCCGAAAGACCTATTTATTCAGCAGGTCCAAATCATCCTGTCTTACGGCGAGCCGATTGAGCCGGAAGACGCTCCACGGGTTGGAGTATTTCGTCGCGCTGAGAGCTTCAGACAGGGCCAAGTATCAAGTATCGATGAACAGTCTGAGGAGTCACATCCTCTTGAGACTGTCCGCAAGGTGGGTATCGTCGGGATCATCAAGCCGCATCTTGTGGCTGCCGCTGCGTTGCTTGATATCACGGTATGAACGTATCTAAATTAGGCCCGCTTTGATCCAAAACGGCGTTGAAATTTAACAACGAATTGAAGGAGCTTACTGACACATGCAGTTCCGCGTTGAATACATATCTTCACCCGTGCCGAGCCCGTACGTGCTCGTTAGGCAGCTCGAAGCTGGCGACTTCAGCCTCTCGTCACAATCGAAGCTGAGCGAAATACCGATTGTTAGGAACGTGAGCCAGCCTCGATCACTAAAGCCCGATGGAACACCTGATCTCTCAGTCTTTGCTTTCCAACTCCTGGTGGCTTCTGATCTGGAGAAGTTGGAGGTGGGTCAGGTTGTCGAGCTGACCCATTGAGGGAAGTCCCTGCTACTCGTACGAATGGGGTGTGCGATGGACGGCAATGATGATCTGAAGAATTACTTTGCAAAAAAAAATCAAACCGAGTCTCAAGCGCATTGGCAACGATATAAAGGATATCTCGACGGTCCAATTTTGATGTTTGGATTTGTCGTCTGCCTGTTACTCTGGATTTTATCCCTGTATTTTTTGCCGGTCGTTGTTCGATCTTCCCTTCTTCTTCCATCACAGGTTGCACTCGGGCTCTTCTGGTTCGTGTGGACCATGATTGTGGCGTTCAGAACGCGTCCATCCGGCGCCAATGCGTGGCGCCGTGCGTACCGTGGCGAACTGATTTCCCGCTTGAAAGGGGCCCCGGCAGTCGTCGCGGTAGCTGCCGTGATTTGTGTCTGGTGTGCTTCTTTCGGTATCCCTGGAGCCACCGTTGCGGCCATTCCTGCAAGCGCCTTTGGAACAGATGTTGGATCGACTCAATTGCAGGTAACCGACATGAGCGTTTGGAGGCCGCGTAATAGAAATACTGGCCACAAATTAATGATCACCGTAGACGGTCCAGTCTATTTGGGAAAGTTTCTATGGGATAGATATGACCCGGCCTTGCGCGCGTTTGATGAGGAAAGGCCTGGCGCTATTCGCTGTTTAAGCATCGACTATCGCGCATGGCTTGGCGTCGCTGTTATTAACGCCATACATGCTTGTTCATAGCGAAGTTATGTCCGCTTCCAGCCCAAAGCAATGGGATGGACTCCTCCTCACCTACGGCATCGTTGAGTGCCAGACTGGAGTCGCGACACACCAGTCAACGGCGAGAAGGAGTCCACTCATGAAGCTTATGCGCATTGGGGTCGACTTGGCCAAGAATGTCTTCCAAGTCCACGGGGTCGATCGGCACGAGCAACTCGTGTGGCGTCGACGCTTGTCACGCGAGCACTGGCTGCAAGCGGTGGCAGAGGCCGCTGAGCCCGGTTGCGAGATCGGCATGGAAAGC
>JBARCX010000271.1:0-5897 GCA_049794535.1 Rhodanobacter sp. | reverse complement strand
CCGGCCGATTTGGCCTTGCTACTGCGCCATGATATCGACGGCTTCAATCGCTGGGAGGCTGGCCAGCAACTTGCGGCACGTGCCTTCGATGCCGTACACGACAATGGCACTACGGTGGCTGCCGATGCATGGTGCGACGGACTCGCTGGATTGTTTAACGACCCAACGCTGGACGACGCCCTGCTCGCCGACCTACTGACGCCGCCGGGCGAGATCGAGCTGGCTGAACGTCAGAGTCCGGTGGACCCATCGCGCATCCACACCGCGCGCCAGGAGCTGCAACGCCGCTTGGCCAAGCGTATCGGCACGGATTCACTCACTCAACGCTATCGCTCACTGGCCGCGCAGGCCAATATTGAGCTCGATGCCACCAGCCAGGCACAACGCCGACTCAAGCGTCGCGTGCTGGAGTTGCTCAGCCTGATCGATGCCGATAACGCCCATCACTTAGCGACGGAGCAGTACCACACGGCGCTGGGCATGACGGATCGGCTTGCGGCGCTGTCCGTACTGGTGCGCAGTGATGCACCGCAAGCCGCCGATGCACTAGTGAATTTCCGTGAGCGCTACGCAGACAACGCGCTCGCACTGGATAAGTGGTTTGTCGTGCAGGCGCAGATCCCAGGCGAGCCGGCGTTGGCACGCGTGCTGGCCTTGGAAAACGACTCGGCATTCACGCTGAAGAATCCAAATCGCGCACGCGCGCTGCTTGGTACGTTTGCCAGCGGCAACCCTAGCGGCTTTCATCGCGCCGATGGCGCGGGTTATCGCTTGCTCGCCGAGCGACTGGCGCAGCTGGATGCACTCAATCCGCAGATTGCGGCACGCCTGGCCACGGCATTCAACGGCTGGCGACGGCTGGAACCGTTACGCCGTGAAGCTGCACGTGCAGCGATGGTGGCACTGGGTGAATCGCATACGTTGTCACGCAACCTTGGCGAGATCATCGACAACGTATTGCATCACTGACGACGGCCTCAAGGTCCCGCCAGGCCGGCGACCCGATGGGTCGCCGCCGCTCAACTCAGAGCGGTAGGTTCATGCCGGCATCTGCTCAAGGGCATCAAGCAAGCGGTGCATGTGTGACTCAAGGCGTGGACGCAATTGCTTCTGCTGCGTTACATCACGCTCGACCAGATGATCCATCGCCATCTCGATCCTTCCGATCTCGATCATCAGGTCGTGGCGCGGATATACGGGTTCAAAATCAGTGCTGTTTTCCATAGCTCTTCCCCTCTCGACGGTCACCTCTCGACTGCCATGGGAAAGCTAGCAACAGGCGTGCCATTGTGTGATTTCCATCACATGCAAAGTGGCACTGGATCACGTCACTGACACGTTGCGTCATCAGCTGCCGCACGCCGACACAAACTTGCGTTCCAGTCACCCCATGTTCACGCGCTCGGGCCGATGATCGATCCACGCTTCAAGGCAGCGTTTGCTGTCTGCGCCTACCTGATTCACGGTTTCTGGCGCCCGGTAACACGGTCATCCTGGATTCCCCCTGTTCCTGAGACCGCCGGGCGTCAGATCTAAAAAGAAACCCCGCCATGGCGGGGTTTCGGCTTTATGGCTCTTGAACTTTTGCGGCCCCGAAGCTGGCGAGACCGAAAAGGTGACGGCGCCCAAGGAGCAACCTCCCGGGGCGCCGTCCTGCTTCCTCTCTTGGTACACGATCGAACCCCTGTCCGTCCGACCTCTGCGCGCGATGACCGCGCTGCGTCTGCCCAAGAAAGTGCATGGGGTTTAAAGCAGGAAGCATGCCACGGGTTCCGGCCAAATCATCCGCGCCAGCGCTACCATAGCGGCTTCATACCACCTTCCATATTAGCGCTGTAGCGCTGCCGAGACGGCTCTATGTTTCATCCAACCCATTACGACGTGATTGTGATTGGCGGCGGCCACGCCGGCACCGAGGCGGCGCTCGCGTCCGCCCGCTGCGGTGCACGCACGCTGTTGCTGAGTCACAACATCGAGACGATCGGCCAGATGAGCTGTAATCCAGCGATCGGCGGTATCGGCAAGGGGCATCTCGTCAAGGAGATCGATGCGCTTGGCGGTGCCATGGCACAAGCGGCCGACCGCGCCGGCATTCAATGGCGCACATTGAACGCGTCCAAGGGACCGGCTGTTCGCGCCACCCGCTGCCAGGCCGACCGCGCGCTGTATAAGGCCGCCATCCGTCGCATGGTGGAGACCCAGCCAAATCTGGAACTGTTCCAGCAAGCGGTCGACGACTTGATCATTGAGGGCGGTCGCGTCACCGGCGTAGTGACGCAAATGGGCCTTTCCTTCCACGCCCGGTCAGTAGTGCTCACGGCGGGCACCTTTCTCGCCGGCAAGATTCATATCGGTCCGGCTCAATATGCGGGTGGTCGTGCGGGCGATCCGCCAGCCAGCACCTTGGCGCAGAAGCTGCGCGAGTTGCCAGTAGCCGCCGATCGCCTGAAAACCGGTACGCCGCCTCGCATCGATCTACGCAGCATCGATTTCTCCGCATTGGAAGAACAGCCGGGCGACAACCCTGCGCCGGTGTTCTCTTACCTTGGGTCGCGCGCCGACCATCCGCGCCAGGTGAGTTGCTGGATCACGCACACCACGGAGTACACGCACGAGGTCATTCGCGGCGCACTGGATCGCTCACCGCTATATACCGGCCAGATTGAAGGCATCGGCCCGCGCTACTGCCCCTCGATTGAGGACAAAGTGGTGCGCTTTGCGGAGAAGTCGTCGCACCAGATCTTCATCGAACCGGAAGGACTGGACACGTTCGAGATCTACCCGAACGGCATCTCCACCTCGCTGCCGTACGACGTGCAGCTTGCCTTGGTGCGTTCGATCAAAGGTTTCGAGCATGCTCACATCACCCGCCCCGGCTATGCGATCGAGTACGACTACTTCGACCCGCGTGGACTCCATCCCTGGCTGGAAACGAAGACGGTTCCCGGCCTGTACTTCGCAGGGCAGATCAACGGCACGACGGGATACGAGGAAGCCGGCGCACAGGGGCTGATAGCTGGCCTCAACGCAGCACTCGCCGTACAGGGCAAGACGCCGTGGTTCCCGCGTCGCGATGAGGCCTACATCGGCGTGCTGATCGACGACCTGACCAGCAACGGCACCATCGAGCCGTACCGCATGTTCACCTCGCGCGCCGAATACCGACTGCATCTGCGCGAAGACAACGCGGATCTACGCCTCACCGAAACCGGCCATGCACTCGGCGTGGTGCCGCAGTTGCGCTTTGATGCTTTACGCGTGAAGCGCGAGGCCGTGGAGCGCGAGACACAACGCCTTGGCGCACTGTGGGCAGCGCCGAACAACGCACTCGGCGCTGCCATCGAGCGCCAGCTCGGTATCGCCGTAAGCCGCGAGACCAATGTACTGGATCTACTGCGCCGCCCTGAACTCGACTACGCCAAGCTCACCGCGGTGACGGAGCTTGGTCCAGCCGTGGAACATGAGGATGTCGCCGCGCAGGTTGAGGTGCAAACCAAATATTCCGGCTACCTGGAGCGCCAGCGCGAGGAGATCGAGCGCCAGCGTCGCCACGAGCACATGGAGATTCCCGGTAGCTTCGACTACGACAAGGTGCGCGGCCTCTCCTCCGAAGTGCTGCTGAAACTCAAGCGCACGCAGCCGGCGACCATTGGGCAAGCAGCACGAATCAGCGGCGTTACCCCGGCGGCTATTTCGCTATTGCTGGTACATCTGAAGCGCCGCCACGCCGCCTAAGAGCCTGTTTCACATGCGTCATGCAATGCACGCATGGCATGATGCGCCATTGCTTATTTCGTGGAGTGTGCGGATGGAAGTCTGGATCGGTCGAGACGGTGAGCGACATGGCCCGTACAAGGAAGAAGATGTCCGTGAATGGCTCCGCAGCGGCCAGGTGAGCCGCGACGACCTGGGCTGGTATGAGGGTCTCGCCGACTGGCAGCCGTTGTCAGTGCTTTTCGCTGACGAAGTACGTAGCACACCACCTGCTTTCACCGCGCCGGCCGCCCCGTCGGCATTGCCTCAGACCACGGCGTCTTCGCTGGAGGACTATGCGGGCTTCTGGAAGCGCGTTGCAGCCTACATCCTCGACTACATCGTGCTGTTCATCCCAGGCAAATTGATCGGCTCGATGTTCGGTGACGGCACTGCCGAAGCAACGCTTCAACAGGCCATCTCGAGCGCAGCCAATAACCCCGAAATGCAGTACGCCGCGTTCGATCAATACTTCCACGCGATGTGGCCAGCCATGGTACTCACCACCGTGGTGGTCTGGCTGTATTTCGCGCTGTGCGAAAGCTCGGCCTGGCAGGCCACCGTCGGCAAACTGGCCCTGGGTATCCGGGTGACCGATATGCAGGGCAAGCGCATCAGCATCCCGCGTGCCCTCGGCCGTTATCCCGCCAAGGTGCTCAGCTTCTTCATTCTCCTTTTCGGCGTACTCATGGTTGCCTTCACCCCGCGCAAGCAGGGCCTGCATGACTTGATCGCTGGCACCTTGGTGCTGAATGGTCGTGCGGGTGAGTTCAAGCCGACGCAAACATCGTCCGGCTCTGGCAGCAACAGTTCGCTGAGCGCCTAAATTCAGGCTATAGCTTCGATAAAATGGCGCCGGATGCTATTCCGGCGCCGTTTTTTTATGCATGAACTATCCACGCAGCCACCCTGCCGGAATCCGGTCAAGCTCGGATAAAGGAACGCGCTTGCTATCATCAACGGTTCCAACCGGCGCAAGCCGACTCCAAGGAATCGTGAAAGACTCATGCTCAGCATCGAACAACGCATTGCCCAAGACATCGCCGCCAAACCAGAACAGGTACAGGCAGCAGTGGATTTGCTCGACGGCGGCGCCACCGTGCCGTTCATCGCGCGCTATCGCAAGGAGGCCACCGGCGGGCTCGACGACACCCAGCTGCGCATGCTGGAAGAGCGTCTGCGCTACTTACGTGAGCTGGAGGAGCGCCGTGCGGCGATCCTGGCCAGTGTCGAGGAACAGGGCAAGCTCACCGATGCGTTGAAAAATGACCTTCTGACAGCCGACACCAAGGCACGCCTGGAAGATCTCTACCTGCCTTACAAGCCCAAGCGCCGCACCAAGGCGCAGATCGCGCGTGAAGCTGGCCTGGAGCCGCTGGCACTGACCCTGCGTGAAGATCCGACGCAGACACCCGAGACGCTTGCCGAAGGCTTCATCGATGCAGAGAAAGGCGTAGCCGATGTACGCGCCGCACTCGATGGCGCACGCGCGATCCTGATGGAATCGATCGCTGAGGACGCGCACCTCGTCGGTGAACTGCGTGACTGGCTGTGGGCGCAGGGTCAGATCCGCGCCAAATTGGTCGAAGGCAAGGAAAATGAAGGCGCGAAATTCCGCGACTATTTCGACCACATCGAATCGATCGGCAAGATTCCTTCGCATCGCCTGCTTGCCTTGATGCGTGCACGCAACGAAGGCGTGATCGATCTCGAACTCGCCCCTACGAGTGAGGCGGAGCAGGGCCATCTCGAAGGCGAAGGTCGCGTTGCTGCACACGCCGGCATTCTCGATCGTGGTCGCGCTGCCGATGCATGGTTGCGCGAAACCGTACGCCTCACCTGGCGCGTAAAGCTGCATCTGCACCTCACGCTCGACCTGTTCGGTCGCGTGCGCGAAGGTGCCGAAGACGAAGCCATCCGCGTGTTCGGCGATAACCTCAAGGATCTGATGCTGGCCGCACCCGCGGGCGCCAAGACGGTGATGGGCCTCGATCCCGGCATCCGCACCGGCGTGAAGGTCGCGGTGGTGGATGCCACCGGCAAGCTACTCGCTACTGACACGGTCTATCCGCACGAACCGCGCCGGCAGTGGAACGAATCGCTCGTGCAGCTGGCCAAGCTGAGCAAGCTGCATGGTGTGGATC
>JBARCX010000270.1:0-2668 GCA_049794535.1 Rhodanobacter sp. | reverse complement strand
TCATTCCGGCCTACGCCGGAATGACGAGCAAAGTCGCGGTGCGTTAACGGACTGCGACTTTGGTGCCCGGCTCATTAAGCGGCAACGCAAGCGCCTTACGCAACTCATCACGAGCCGCGTTGAAATCCGCCTGCCACGCGGGATCAGCCAACAGCCGTGCAGCAATCACTGTGCCGGCCACGCGTCCCGCTGCTACATCACTAGGAAAATGCACACCCATCACCACACGGTGTTGGGCGTAAACATCCGCACGTTCGAAGATTTCAGCACGCTTCTCCGGCAGCATGTTGACCAACAGAATGGCTGCGGTGTACCCGAACGTCGCGTGCCCGCTCGGGTAGCTCCAGTCATTGGGCTTCTCTTTGCTGAGCGGGTGAACGTCGCTCGAAACGTCACTCGGTCGCGGGTGCTTCCAATAGGACTTGGCCACCTTCACGGTGTCCTTATCCAATTGCGCGACGCGTTCGAAAAACGCGGCCGTCCGTGGCAACGCTGCGGGCTGAAAATCCGTACCCAGCACATCGGCAAAGCGAAATACCGAGCGCTCCGAATCCGCTTTGGCCGCTTGATCATCTGCAGGCGTGCGCATCTTTTGCGTGGCGAGTACGGTGCGCAGATCCTCTTGTGCGGCCGGCGAACCAGCCGCCGGAGGTGGTGACAGCCACTGCGCCAGATCGACGACGGTCGTGGTTTGTCCGCTACCGTCCGCCGCCAAGGTGGCGACGGGCAGCAGCAAGGCCAATAAAACAACGAGAGCTTTACGAGCGGGAGCGCTACGCATGCGCATCAGAACTTGGCCGAGAGCGTGACTTCGTAGCTGCGCTCAGGAATCGTGTAATACAGCGGAGTGTTGTCTGCCGCGGTATAGCCAGCCAGGCTGTAAATGCTCTTGTTATCGAAGATATTGCTCAGCTGCAGGCCGATTTTGACGTTTTTCACTGAGCCGAAAGCCTGCGCGAATGTGTAGCTGGCCGCGAGGTTGGTAACCGCGTAACCGCCGATCGACTGGGTGTTGTCGGTATCGCCGTACTGGTGACCGACAAACTTGGTGATCAGCGAGGTGTAGATCGGGCCCTCGCGGTAGATCAGGCCCAGCGCTGCGGTCTTCTTGGGCGTCGTGGGCACCCAGTAGTTTGTGTCTTTCACAATGGCGCGATTGAGCGAGCCGTTGGCGTAGACGCTGAAGCCATCGCCGAGCAAGTACGTGCCTTCTGTTTCGAAGCCTTTATAGACGGCACCGCCACCGTTGAAGAAGTACGTGACGCCACCTGTTTTGCGGCTGTCGATCTGATTGTTGAAGTCGATGCTATACACGTCGGCGGAGAGGGTCAGGCGCTCATCGCTCCAGGTCGTACCGATCTGGCGGTTGACGGTCTGTTCCGGCTTGAGATCGCCGCTAGCCGTCGGATTGACGGTGTAGAAGGTATTGAGGTTTGGCGCGAGGAAGCCTTTCGCCCACTGCGCGTAAGCCGTCCAGTTGGAGGTGAACTGCCAATGCAGGGCGAGCGACGGCAGATCCTTGCTCCAGTCCTTGCTGTAATCCAGCGGCTTGCCGGTCTTCTGGTTCACGAGGGCGTTGATATCGCGCTGGAAGTCGACGTACTTCACGCCACCGGTCAGCCACGCCGTATCGGTGATGTTCCAGTTGTACTCGACGAACGGCTGGAAGGTCTTCAGCGTGTCGGTCATGTTGCGGTCGACGGCCTCGGCCGCAGTCGGGGCGTTGGGGGCGAAGTTGAGGGTGTCGTCCACTTCGTTCTGCCAGCGCAGATTGTCCTGGTCGTCGTACCAGAAGCCGGTGCGCAGCTCGCCTGGGCCGATTTCCTTGCTGATGCGGAAGATATCGCCCCAGGAGCGGTACCAGTTGCGCATGGCCTGGCCGGGTACGTTGTTGGGGCCATTGACCGTGCCGTTAGGTGTTTCGCCATTGGCGTCGAGGCCGTTGAAGCCGAAATGGTTGTAGGCGAGGGTGTAGGCCTTGTTGTCGATGGTCCAACCATCGAATGCCGAATGCAGACCGATATAACCCATGTACGTGTTGATTTCGTCGCGGTTATAACGGTAGTAGTTCTGGCTGGCGGGGTTGTTGCTCAGTGCGTAATTCGGGCCGAATTCATTGATCTGAGCCCGCGTCTCGCCGGGTGAGAAATACTGGTTGATCTTGTTGTACATGCCACCGAAGGTCAGCGTGGTGTTCTCACCCAAGGGCTGCACGATCTTGGCGAACACGTTCTGTCGGCGCTGGCCCGCGTAGGTCAGGTAGCCATCCGAGCTGGCGTTCTGTACGTTGATCAGCGCGGTGGTGCCACCCGTCTGCTGAATGGTGCCGGTGTCCAACTGCGCACCTTCCACCTGCGTATCCCAGCTGCCATAGGTCAGATAGGGCGAGATACCGAACGTATCGGATGGCGTCTTGGACTCCACCGAAACGGTGCCACCGAAGGTCGCATTGCCCAGTGTGCTGGCCGTGCCCGGGCCGCGATCGACCACGATGCTGCCGGTGTCTTGATTGGTGAAGTACGACGTCGAGTGGTGCGTGAAGTCGTTCGAGTCACCCCACGGAATGCCATCGAAGGTCACGTTGTACTGGCCATCCTGGAAGCCACGGATGCTCACCACGGCCGCTTCCATCAGGCCGGGACCGTTGGGGGCGACGGTCGAGACGCTG
>JBARCX010000269.1:0-27643 GCA_049794535.1 Rhodanobacter sp. | reverse complement strand
CTCTTCGCCAAGTCAACGCCAATGGTTATAGTGCTCATGGAGACTTCCTCTTCTGCTGACGGTTGTGTAGAAACACCATCATGGCCCTCGAGGCCGTAAGGGGAGGAAGTCTCTTTTTACTCGTTAGAGGGCGGATCATGGTCATCGCAACTGAGGTTCGAGACTTCATCAGTTCGTACACGACCGACCAACGGTCGCGCATTGCTTTCCAATGGAACGGCAAGCATTCAGCGGAACTCGAAGACCTCAACCTTAAGTTTCGCGAGGCTGTAATTGACGCAATTGCCAACCAAGAAGAGCCTGCCCCAACCACTCTCTTGAGTGACATATTTGAAGAAGAAACATCTTTCTCAGTTGAAGCCTGGGGGGCAAGGGATGAGCTATCCGTTCTTGCATCACAACTTCTCAGCAAAGGCGGAACCGACAGCGTCCTTACGTTCGTCCGGTGCAAGTGGAAGTCTTTCGATACCGAAATGGCATGCGCGGGTATTGACCTCTCTGAGCCTCTTCGCCAGAAGCTGCATCAGTTCTGTCAGTCTCAGGCTGGGATTGCCGGCCCCAACCAACCTCAATATGAGTTGGGCGCCAAGTACTTCGGCGGGCTGGCAAAGAGAGGTCCGTAGCCGCCCTCTAACCATTCGCTCAAGCGGACGCCGGACTGGATGTTACGATTCTCCCAGTCCCGCGGCCGGCGCCGCTTAGCTCAAGCGTTAGGCGTTCGAGGAACTCGACGATGAACGATTTTGCAATTTTACTGATAACGTTCGTGGCTACTTTGTCGGTAGTACTCGCGCTGTCATTACTCGCACACTGGATCGGCAAAAGGCCAGATTATCCAGTTGCAGTTGCACTCGCCGTAGGCATCACCGCTGCAAGGGCCACAGGACTGGTTTGGCCGTTGTCCGATAGGTCTTACACAATTGTGCTCGCCACCGCGGTTGGTTTGTCGTACGTCGTCGCTAAAATTGTCACTATGCGACTCATGCCTAACCACTCGTCCAAGCGGACGCGCGAAAAGCCGCACGCCGCTTAACTCCAGCGTTAGCGCTCATGGAAAGATCACAGCATGTTTGAGAAAGAACCCAAAGTTTCGGAGATCTTACTCAGCCGCGACTATGCCTTCATGTATGAGAATTTCGTCATTCTCACGCAGAACACCGCAATTCTCTTGCTGGAGAAAAGCGGCGATAGCATTCACGCACTTCGTTTCGATTCCCCATATTGCAGATATGGAGGGCCCAACGACGAGGCGCATGGCGGCCATCCATTGGCTAAGTACGGCTTGGGCTTCTATGGGCTATTTGTTGTTGAGCACTCTCCATGGATTCACGAGATGATGGCCGCGAATCGGGTACACCCACGACACTCCGATTCAATGTACGGTGGTTACAAGCACTACATTGCGTGCTTCAAAGACATCAAGTTTGAGAGCGTCTGCCGCGAGATGAAAGAGATCGCTCTCACCAAGAGCGAGATCGATGCTTTGATCAATAAAGAGTTACGATCGCTTGAGAGCTAACAATTCGTTCAAGGCGGACGGCTACGCCGCCGCTTAACTTCAGCGTTAGGCGCCAAATGGAGAGTGCATGAAAATTGATCATGACTACCTTAAAGGTCTGCTGGAAGCATTCGAGGCCTCTCCTGACCCGATCACCGACATTCTTTCCTTGAAAGACGCCGGCTATGACTACGATGATCGCCAATTCATATTCCACATGGGGATTCTTGAAGATAAATGTCTTGTTCAAAGAGACGATGGTGATGCGGGATTCGGCATGGTTCGTGGAATCGACGGACATACCTCATGGGCCGTCCTCCCTTTGAGGCTGACCGCGAATGGCCATGAGTTCATTGAGGCGCTTCGCAACAAACAAGTCTGGGCAACAATCAAGAAAGATTTCAAAGAGGCTGGCATTGACACTCTGTGGCGAGTATCCAAAGATCTTCTGGAAGGTTACACAAAGAAGAAAATTGCGGCGCTAACCGGCGTTGGCGCCTAACCACTCATCCAAGCGGACGGCTGCGCCGCCGCTTAATTCCAGCGTTACTGGGCTCCCCGAAAGCTGCCGCTCGCCACCGTCTTAAAAGGGTCGGATTCTGTCTGTCGCCGTTGGCCAGCGACTGATCATGCTGATAGGCGCGCTGGTTCCCGGACAGGCCACTTTATGCTTCCAATGAGATCATAAAGTGGCCAAAGTGGCCACTTTATGGTTTCCCGCACACATGGTTTGGCGTCATGCGCTTGAAGTGGTGGGCCCACGAGGACTCGAACCTCGAACCAAAGGATTATGAGTCCTCTGCTCTAACCATTGAGCTATAGGCCCGCGACAGTGTCGGCGGTATGCCAGCGTGATGCGTGAACATCGCGGCCGCAGGGCGGCTGGCAGACGTGCATGGTAACGGGAGCGTGCGGTTGTCGCCAATCTTTGCGGGCTGGGATATGACGATCTGCACATCGTACGCACGGGGTTGCGGGTATACGCTCGGGCTCCCCACCCCGCAGGAGTGACGCAGATGAGTACCGAACAGGTTGCACGTCGGCTGGTCGAGTTATGTCGTGAGGGCAAGTACGAGGAGGCGCAGCGTGAGCTGTATGCCGACGATGCGGTGAGTATCGAGCCGGAAGGTTTGCCGCCAGGGATGCTAGGCAACGTGAAGGGTCTGCCGGCCATCATCGAGAAGGGGCATCAATTCACGTCGATGGTCGAGGCCATGCACAGCAGCACGGTGAGCGATCCGGTGGTGGCTGGCAATTGGTTTAGCGTGGAGATGTCGATGGATCTGACGATGAAGGGCCGCGGCCGGATGCAGATGAGTGAGATCTGTGTGTATGGCGTGCGCGATGGCCGCATCGTGCGTGAGCAGTTTTTCTTCGACGTGGGTTGATGTTGCTGCGGGCTAAAAGCCTGTTCAATGTCTCGGCAATTCGGCATTGGGGTGCGAACGACGTAGATGGCACACCTCACACTCGTCATTCCGGCCTACGCCGGAATGACGAGCAAAACAATCGTGTCCCACGGCTTGATGCGGAGCCTTTGAACAACAGGCTCTAAAAGAAAAGCCCCGCATCAGCGGGGCTTTTTTATTGCATGAAGCGCGTGGATCAGTCGACGTCGAGGAACGAACGCAGCTGTTCCGAACGGCTCGGGTGACGCAGCTTGCGCAGGGCCTTGGCTTCGATCTGACGGATGCGCTCGCGGGTGACGTCGAACTGCTTGCCGACTTCTTCCAGCGTGTGATCGGTGTTCATGTCGATACCGAAGCGCATGCGCAGCACCTTGGCTTCACGCGGGGTGAGGCCGGCGAGCACGTCGCGCACGGTTTCCATCAAGCCCGTTTCCGTCGCTGACTCGATGGGCGAGCTGGCGTTGGTGTCTTCGATGAAGTCGCCCAAATGCGAATCTTCGTCGTCGCCGATCGGGGTCTCCATCGAAATGGGCTCCTTGGCGATCTTGAGCACCTTACGGATCTTGTCCTCGGGCATCTCCATTTCCTTGGCCAGCTCTTCCGGCGTCGGCTCACGACCGAACTGCTGCAGCATCTGGCGGGAAATGCGGTTCAACTTGTTGATCGTTTCGATCATGTGCACCGGGATACGGATGGTGCGCGCCTGATCGGCGATCGAGCGGGTGATGGCCTGGCGGATCCACCACGTGGCGTACGTCGAGAACTTGTAACCGCGGCGGTATTCGAACTTGTCCACGGCCTTCATCAGGCCGATGTTGCCTTCCTGGATGAGGTCGAGGAACTGCAGGCCGCGGTTGGTGTACTTCTTGGCGATGGAGATGACGAGACGCAGGTTGGCCTCGACCATTTCCTTCTTGGCGCGACGGGCCTTGGCCTCGCCGATCGACATGCTGCGGTTGATCTCTTTGATGTCGGTCAGCGGCAGGAACAGCTTGTGCTCGATTGCGGCGAGCTTCTCTTGCTCGGCATCGATCGCTTCACGATGGTTCTTGATGTTCGGCGACCACTTTTGGCGCTTGCGACCCAGCTCGGCGGCCCATTCGAGGTTGCCCTCGTTGTTCGGGAACGTCTTGATGAACTCGACCTTGGGCATCTTCACGTGCTTGACGAAGATGTCCATCAGCACGCGCTCGTGATGGCGGATGTCGCCCACCACTTCGCGCAGCTTGCGCACAAAGCCGTCGATCAGCGCGGACGGCAGCTTGAGCTTGAGGAACTCCTCGGCCATCTGGTCGCGCAGCTTGACGATCTTCTTGTCGGTGATGTCACCGGCCTTGGGGGCAGCCTTCTGGAACTTGCCGTAGTAGTCGCGCAGCAACTCCATGCGGCGCTTGACCTCTTCTGGATCGGGACCGGTCGGACCGGCTTCCTCTTCCTCCTCGGCGGCCTCGACTTCCTCTTCTTCTTCGGCTTCTTCGCTGTTGGCGGCGGCCTCTTCGGCTTCGGCCAGGGCGGCGTCGGCGGCCTGCTCCAGGTCGGCGAAGCCAGCCAGGATTTCACTGAGGCGGCGCTTGCCGTCCAGATGCTGGTCGTACTCTTCGAGCAGCAGCTCGATGGTCAGCGGGAAGCTGGCGAGCGCGGTTTGAACCTGGCCCAGGCCTTCTTCGATGCGCTTGGCGATGGCGATTTCGCCCTCGCGGGTGAGCAGCTCGACCGTACCCATCTCGCGCATGTACATGCGCACCGGGTCGGTGGTGCGGCCGACTTCGGCGTCCACGGCGGAGAGCAGCGCGACGGCTTCTTCGGCAGCGGCTTCGTCGTCACTGCCGGTGGCAGGCGCGTTGTCGGCCAGCGGGTCGGCGTCGGGTGCGGCGTCATGCACATCGATGCCGACGCCCTTGAGCACCGCCATGATGTCTTCGATCTGCTCCGGATCGACGATGTCGTCGGGCAGGTGATCGTTGATCTCCGCGTAGGTCAGGTATCCCTGCTCCAAACCCTTGGAAATGAGCGCTTTGATTTCAGACTGTTGCTCGTGGGCTTTGCTATTCATACCGACCGCCGCGGGATAAGAACCAATCAGTATAGCGATGTGATGCTTTTTTGACCAGTTTCAAGTGAGATAAACCGAGTATGCGAGGACGCAAAAATCGCGCCAAATCGCGGTTTTCAGGCCGATGGCATAGTTGGAGTCGTATGCAAGAGAGGTGCGACAGCTCATGCCACCTCGAGCCGGAACGTCACCGGCCCATCGTTGACCAGATGTATCTGCATATGGGCACCGAAGCGACCAATTTCCACTGTGGGATGTGCGATACGAGCTAATTCCACTAACCGTTCGAACCAACGCAGGCCGTGTTCGGGTGTGGCGGCGGATGTGAAGCTGGGACGCATGCCGGAACGCGTGTCGGCGGCCAGCGTGAACTGACTGACCAACAGTAGGCCGCCGCCGGTATCGGTGAGCGAACGATTCATCTTGCCGGCGTCATCGGCGAATACGCGGTAGCCGAGCAGGCGTTCCAGCAGACGTTTGGTTTGTGCTTCGCCATCGTCCGGTTGTACAGCCACCAGCGCCAGCAGGCCGGGGCCGATCTCGCCTACGGTTTCGTTATCGACATCGACACGAGCGGTGGTGACGCGCTGGATGAGGGCGATCATGGAGATTCACGGCAAAAGGATGGCCCAGCTTAGCGGCTGAGTGTGCTGAGACAAGATTTAGACAGGCTCTTAGGTCCAGCCCTTTCAAGATCATTTTTCTGAGGAAGGTGATTGGGGAGCATGGCTACTAAAGGTTCGTCGTCCCTGCCTACGCAGGGACGACGAGCAAGGGCAGCTCTTAGGTGCAAGTGGACGATGCTTGCCGGTTACACTGCGCGACTCATGCGTGCCGATATCTACTTTCTCTACCTACTGCTGCGCCTGTTTGGCAGCCTTCCCTTACGCACCCTGCAAGGTGTTGGTGCACTGCTCGGCCGCATCGCGCTCTGGCGGCGTGGGCGCATGGTGCATTGCACGGCAGTGAATCTGGCGATTGCCCGGCCTGAATTGGACGCGAAAGCCCAGGCGGCGTTGCTGCGTGAGGCGACGATCGAGGGCGGCAAGTCGATTACCGAGATTGTGAAGATCTGGGGCGGTGGTGCCGAACGCGCGTTGGGGTTGATCCGCGAAGTACGCGGCGAAGCGCTGTTCGATGCCGCGCTGGCTGCGGGTAAGGGCGTGATCATCGCGGCGCCGCATCACGGTTGTTGGGAGTTGCTGAACTACTGGCTGTGCCGTAAGACGCCGATGGCGATCCTCTATCGGCCACCGCGCATCGCTGCGATCGAGGGTCTGTTGCGCAAAGTGCGCGGCGCGTTGGCGCCGGAGCAGGTGCGCGCTGAGGGCGCTGGCGTACGCACCTTGTACAAGCGGCTCGCTGCCGGTGGCACCGTAGGCATTCTGCCGGATCAGAAGCCGCGTGGAGGGGAGGGCGAGTTCGCACCGTTCTTCGGCCGCGAGGCGATGACGATGGTGTTGTTGCCGCGCCTTGCCGCGCGTACTGGCGCCACGGTGTTGTTTGCGTTTGCCGAACGGTTGCCACGGGGCGAGGGATATCGCATCCACTTTCTGCCAGCGCCAGAGGGGTTGGCCGATGCGGATTTGGCAACGGCTTGCGGTGCACTCAATCGTGGCGTCGAAGCGTGTGTGGGGTTGGCGTTTGCCCAGTACCAGTGGCACTACAAGCGTTATACGGCGGGCAATCGACCCAGCCCATATGACTAGAGGAACGAGCAGTTAGGAGTGAGAAAAGAGAGGTGTTGCCGGCTTTACTCGTTTCTCACTTCTCGGCACTCAACTCTTACTTACGCGTGCTCGCTACCCGCTTCAAAAACACCACCATTTCCTTTTCCGCTTGCTTGTCGCCGCGCTGTTGGGCGGCGGCGATGCCGTGCTGCCAGGCGTCGGCGGCACCGTGTTCATCGCCGTTAGCCAGGCAAGCCTTGCCGAGTAGCTTCCATGCGGCCGAATAGGTCGCGTCGAATGTGACGGCGCGGCGGAATTCCTCGATCGCGGCACTGCTATCTCCCGCAGCCAGCAACGCATTGCCCAGCGAGAAGCGCAGCAACGCCCCATCGCGTGGGCCGCCGCATTGCGCTCGCAGGCCGGCTAGCAACGACGCGTTCATGGCTGCACGTTGTAGCGTCCCTCACCCGTTGAGTACACCTGGGTGGGTTGCGCGGGTTCCGGCGGTGTATTGCCAGCGCGCAGGTCGGCCAGCGACGCCGCCGGCCAGATCACCAGCCACGAGGAGCGGAACGGCTGCACCAGCAGTGCATAGCGCAACGCATCGGGTTGCAGCTTTTCCGGATGTGTCACGATCAAGCCATCGGGATGCGCTTGGGCAAACGCCTGCAAGCTGTCGCTGTTGTGCAATTCCGTGATCGGTTGAGTCAAGCGTCCGGCGAAGTGGAACTGGCCTTCGTAGTTGCCGTCGATGCCGATAGGAAGATTCGCGGCACCGGCAGCGCCAAGCATTTGTGAGGCCGGCTGCAGGTCGTAGCGGTGCCATAGGGTCAGGGTGAACAAAGTGTTGAGCGCCAGCGTGCCGATCAAGCCGGCAAACGCCAGCCGACGCATCTCGCCGCGGCCGCGCAACAGCAACAGGCCGCCGAGTAGCAGGAACGCCACACCAAAGGAGCGGCTGTAGGGCGCGGTACCGTCGAACCATTCGCCATGCAGATGATTGCCAGCGACCAGCGCGGGTAGCGCGAACAGGAACAGGGCGAACACGATGCCACCCACGCCAAGCGGCCAGGTGCCCAGCCAGCTGTTTTCAGCCAGTGCGGGGCGGCGCTCGCGCAATAGCGCTACTGCACCGGCCACCAACAACATGGCGCCTGCTAGCTCCGGCAACGGGTAATACAGCTGCTTGCCGCTGATCAGCGAGAACGTGATGAACACCGGCACCAGCCAGCACAGGGCGAAGCGCATGCCTGAATCCAGCGGTTTACGCAGCGTGCCGAGTGCTACCCACATGCGTGGCCACCCGCTGAACGGGAACAGCAGAATCGGCACCATCAGCACATACCACCACATCGGCCGTGCATGACTCTGCAGCGGCTGCGCATGCTCCATGCCTTTGACGACGCGCCCGGCGGTCTGGGTAAAAAACAACCGGTGCCGATACTCGTCACCGCCGCTGAAGCCGGCGGGTATCGCCCATGCCAGCAGCATGACGAAGCCGAGCAGCAAGGAGAGCACGCCACGCCCGTACCAACGCCCACGATGCTGGCGTGCCCAATCACTCCATAGCGGCCCGAGCAACCAGGGGAATGCTACGTGGAGCAGCATCACCGGGCCCTTGGTCAGCAGGCCGGCGCCAATGCACAGGCCGAACAGCAGCCAGCGCGGCTCCTCACGATGTCGCTTGGGCGTAAGGCAAAGCAGTGCTGCCAGCGTCCAAACCGCGAGCAGCACGTCGTACATGATCTGTAGGCCGAACAGGAACGCATAAGCCAGCGCCAGCAGCATCCACGGTGCTGCCTTTGCCACCCACGGCCGGTTTGGGAACAGCCGCTGAGCCAACAGCGACAGCAGTACCAGTTGCGTGCCGCCGAAGATCACTTCCAGTACGCGTGGCCACACATCGCTGACGCCGAAGACAAACCAGCCGGCGTGAATCAACCAGAACAGCAGCGGGGCTTTTTCGCTATACGGCGCACCGTTGATGTGCGGCACTAGCCAGTGGTGCTGGCTCCACATTTCCCAGGCCACAGCCAAAGTGCGGGTGGAGTAGAGCGGCATCGGTCCATGCGAAAAAATCGCCAGCAGCGCTACCACTGTCCACAGCGGCAGCCACGGCCACAGGGCACGCAGGTATTCGGATCGGCGATAAGCGTTGACTGACACGTTGCTAGGCTACCCGGTGGTGAATGAGGCGATTCTAGCCGGCATGGCGATGGTGGTCGCTCGGTTCTTAAGCCGGACCCCAGTAACCGATGCGACGGCGGAGTTTCAGTTTGCGCCACAGATTCAGCGGTTTGCGCTTGCGGTTCTTCGCGCCACTGGCAATGAAAGCTTCGATCGCATCGAGCACCCGCTCGCTGGAATGGCCGTCGCGATAGGGGTGAATGGCGTCGGCAAAGGCGCGGATCGCGGCCATCAGTTCCGGGGGGCGTGCCAATGCACGTTCGATCGATGGCTCGAATTGCACGGGGTCATCGATGTCGATCAGCTGTGGCCCGGGGCGGCGATTCTTGAACGTCACCACCGGCTTGCCGGTAAGCAGGAACTCGCTCAGTGCGGACGAGGTGTCCGAGCACATCATGTCGACCTGCGGGAACAGTTCGAGGATGTTGTCGTTTTCGGCGAAGGTGAGGTATTCGTTCTGCAGCGCCTTGTAGCGCGCTCGCGTTTCCGGGTTCATCTTCGGATGGAAGGTAACAATCCAGTGCCAGCGGCCGTCGCGGGATAGTCGCTTCACCTCTTCATACAGCGTTTCGGCCGCACTCCACGAAGGCGAGAAGGTAGAGTGGTAGAGGATCACGGGCGGCTTGCGCACCTCGGGCAACGGCCCGGCGATGTCGCGCATGAAGGGGTCGAGCTTGGGCCAGCCGGTTTCCGTCACGGCGAAGTGTCCGACCTTGTCGGCGATTGCGCGAAACTGTGTGGTATCCCGTGGCCCGGTGGTGCAGTACAGGTCGAAGAAACCGCGTATATAGATGTGGCGTGGCTTGCCAGCGTCGAAGCCGTGGAAGGTCTCCACCTTCACGCCAGGGAAGAAGTGCGGCAAGTGGTTGCTGGAGGTGATCACGGCACGTGGCTTCCACGCGCGTACTTCTTGCACGGTGAGCAGACGTTCGCCCTCCACCAAATCCTCCGCTCCAGGGCCGTCAAAGAACCACGCGGCCTCATCGCCGCGGGCGCGGATGGCTGTTTGTATCGGGCGCAGGATGGCCAGCGCGTAGCGTTCGGAGCCGTAAAGAAGGTAGTGCTTTTTAAGGGCAGGCTTTTTAAGAGCGGGCTTTTTAAGAGCAGGATTAGCCATCAGTGATCGAGTCCGCGGCGGGTAAGGGCGGCTGCAGCGCTTTCGCATGAGGCGGGGTTGCGGCGCATCTCGTAATAGCGCATGCGCTTGTACGCGGCGTAGCTGGCGGCGGTCTGCGCGATGGTGTAGCCGCGCCAGCCGTCGAGAAAGCCCAGTCGGAAAATGTAGTCTTTGAGGAAGGCCAGCGCGAACACAAACGGGGTCTGCCACATGCGGGCTGGCTTGTTCTTGTCCAGCCAGTCGCGGCACTTCAATTCCGAATACAACAGCACCTTGAGCTGCTTCTCCACCAGGCTGGGGTTGTTGTCGTGCTGGAACGGTGCGCGGAGCGTGAGCGAGGGACCATCAAAGCGCAGCGATTCATGCACGCGCGCATCACTCCAGCGTGCACGATCGCGGTGGTATAGGCGCGCCATCTTTTCACCCATCGCTGGGCGGTACCAGCGCATCGGTTGGCCCATGTAAATGGTGTGCCTGCGCAGGACAACGGCAGCCGTATCGCCAGCCATCAGCGCGGGCAGGCGCTGCTCCATTTCGGCGATCAATGCAGGGGACAGGAACTCGTCGGCGTCCAACGCGAGAATCCACTCGTGACGGCATTGTGTAGTGGCGAAGTTGCGTTGCGGACCGAAGCCCAGCCACTCCTGATGCACCACGCGCGCGCCATGCGCTTGTGCGATCGCCACGGTGTCGTCCTCACTGCCGCTATCCACCACGAGCTTCTCGGCCGCGAACGGCACGCTATCGAGGCAGCGCGCAATTTTTTGCGCTTCATTGCGGGTAATGACGACCAGGGTCAGCGGGAGAGTTGGCATGCGCACATTCTAGCTGGCACGGTCAGTGGGATGCCCATAAGTGGGATGCCGTGACGACATGTACGCATGCGGTAAGTCCAATCTCAACAAAATGGAGATGTCCCGGTTTCGCGGAAAGTCGAGGGAATGTACGATCCCCCGCCCCATGTTGATACACGGCTAGTTGGCAGAAATTCTGCCGCGCAGCACCTTTTGACCGGCTTTTTAGGCAGTATTACTGCTCTAGTCATTAAGCTTCGTAGTGGAACGGTCCACGTTGTGTATCACTTGCGAAGAACCATTGAGATAATCATGCCCAAGCCCGTCGTAACCAGTGTTTCCCTGATGGTCTCCACCTACAACTGGAAAGAGGCCCTTGCGCTGGTGCTGCATAGTATTGCGAAGCAGAGTCACTTGCCTGACGAGGTGATCGTTACCGACGATGGTTCTCGTGATGATACGTTTGCGTTGCTGCAAGACATGGCACAGAGCTTTCCAGTGCCCTTGCGGCATGTATGGCAGCTGGACGAAGGCTTTCGTCTGGCGCGTAGCCGTAATCGTGGCATTGCAGCGGCGTGCAGTGATTATCTGATCCAAGTGGATGGCGACATGATTCTGCACCCACATTTTGTCGCCGATCATTTGCAGTTGGCACGGCCGGGCAGTTATCTACAAGGCACCCGCATCCGTACTACCGAGACGGAGACCGCGCGACTGCTGTCTGGTGGCCATCCGCGCTTTGGATGGTTCGCTGATGCCTATTTCCGCGATGACGATGATCGCAGTACATATCATTTTGGTCGTCGTCACCATACGCTGCGGTTGCCATGGCTGGCTCGCTTGAAGGCCCGTTCCACCGGGCATCCGATGGGCTGCAATGTAAGCTTCTGGCGTCAGGACTTATTGCGAGTCAATGGCTACGATGAGCGCATGCTCGGCTACGGTAGCGAGGATCTGGAGATCGACATCCGTATGCGCAACGCGGGCCTACGGCGCCGTCAGATCAAGTTCGCAGCGCTGGCGCTTCATTTGGAGCACCGTAGCGCCGCGACCATGGATCCGAGTGATCCGGAATTGCCGAACAATAAGTTGCTATATGCCAGCCGTGATGAGAGGCGAGTGCGGAGCGAATATGGTGTGGACGCACATCTGGCAGAGTTCGCCGAGCCAGCGGCTGATCTGCGTACGTTAGGAGCACGGCGCGTATGAGCTTGCATTCGGGCAACGTACAGGGCGATGGATTGGTCCGGACAGACGATGACACTCTCAGCCACTGGCTACGTCGACTACTGATCGTCGGTATGGTGGTGCTAGTGCTTGGCATGGCGGTGATGCCAGCGGGAGCTTCGTACAACCCTGGCAAGCTCTACCAGCGCCTGCTGGCATTGACGTTATATCTACCCGCATTACTTCTGCTCGTAAGGCGACCACGGCGATGGCTGGAGTTTTGGCGGCAACCGCTGATGCCTTGGGTGGTTCTGTTGTTGACCTGGGGCAGTGTTACGTTGCTATGGAGCAACAGTACTCATTTATTAAGTGAACTGGGACGCAACCTCAGCATCCTGTTGTTCCTGTTTGGTTGGCTGCAAGCGTTTAGTAACCACGAGGATCGCATTCGTCAGCTGCTTGTTGGCTGTGCTTGCGGGTTGGTGCCAGTGGCGCTTGCTGCGATGTTCATGCAGTTGTTTTATCCGGACCCAGAGGCTGGGGGGCGTCTGGCTGGTTTCGGTGTAATGGACAATGCCAATCTTGCTGCTGCTGCGATGGGTGTGGCCATCTTGTGGCTCAGCACCTGGCCGTTTCGCGAGTTCAAGCACCGGATCCTGCAGGCTATAGCGCTGTGTGTGCTAGGGCTGTTCGTATTGCTCACTTTTACCCGTAGCGCATGGGGAGCATTGTTCATTGCTTTGCTGGTGTTTGCGTTATGTCAGGGGGGGCGTCGAGTATGGCGATACGTTGGATGGCTCATATTATTTGGCGTCATCGGTGCATGCATTGGATTACCCGAACTTACCAAGCGGGGCTGGTCGCTGCGGCCAGAGATCATGGCGCAATCGTGGTCGTTGTTCTCCAAGCATCCCTGGCTTGGCCTGGGACAGGGGACTGAATTCCAGATCGACGTCGGCGCAGATACGCTTACGCATGCGCATAATCTGTTCAGCCAGGTGGCCATCGAATTGGGCCTGCCAGGATTGGTGCTGTGGGTGGGTATCTGGTTGGCGCTGGGTTGGCGTGGTTGGTGCTATCGCCGCGAACGGCTGGGTCGACTTGTGCTGATGACCTGGGTATTCGCAACGATCATGGTGCAGTTCGATTTGCCGCATTTGCTCGACAGTCCACGGCCGGATTGGCTCATTATCTGGTTGCCGCTGGCGCTGAGCTTCTCGTTCGGTAAGCACGTGTCCGTGGCGAACAAGGACGCTTAGTTGGTATGAAAGTTTCGGTGATTGTACTGACCTATAACTGGCCCACGGCGTTGGAGCTAGTGCTGCGCGCACTGGCGCGACAGACGCATATGCCAGATGAGGTCATTGTGGCTGATGATGGCTCGACGTCGGACACGCGCGAGCTGCTATTGCGATTGGCCCGGGACTATCCGGTACCGTTACGCCACATATGGCAGGAAGATCATGGCTTTCGTGCGGCACGTGCACGCAATAGCGGTATTCTCGCCGCGCAGGGCGATTATGTGATCCTGCTCGACGGCGACATGATCACGCACCCTAAATTCATCGTTGACCATCTAATGGTGGCGACACGTGGCACCTTCGTGCAGGGCACTCGCCTACGCGTCACCGACGCAGAGACCGCGCGGTTGCTTGCCGGAGGCAAACCACATTTCCATCCATGGGTCGATGCCTACTTCCGGCCTGCGAATGCTGTGCAAAGTCAGTTGCACTACGGCAAGCGCATTCATGCGTTGCGATTGCCGTGGCTAGCGCGCCTGAAGGCGCGCTCGCGCAAAGGGGGGCATGTGATGAGTTGCAATATGGCGATCTGGCGCGACGACCTGCTGCGCGTTAACGGTTTCAACGAGGCTATGGAAGGCTATGGCAGTGAGGATTTGGAGCTGGCCGCACGTTTGCAGAACGCGGGCTTGCGTCGTTGCCAGTTAAAGTTCGCAGGCTTGGCGATTCACCTCGAGCACCCCTCGCGCGCACCCGATGATCCGGATGATCCGGCGATACCGAACAACATCATCCTGAGGCGTACTCGCAATGAAGACATTCGTTGGTGTGAGCAGGGTATCGCGCAACATGCGGACGAAGCATCGCCAGATCTGTGCGACGTTGTGATGCAGCCCAAATGAGTTTGTTCAAATCTTTTCAGAAGTCGGCGGGGGATGCCGGATGGACAAGTCACGATCTGGTGTTGCGTTCGCGCCCCGTGTTTTTCCATAGCTGTCGACACTTTCCAGCTAGCCAGCCAGCCAAACGAGCGATATAGAACTCAACGCTGAGGCATGATGGAAAAGGTATGCAGCTCGTTACGTTTGGTGATTTGCATTGCTGAGGCCAGCATGTGTTGAATGGTTTAGGCGAAAGGTCGTCCAGAGTAACCACCTTCGGTTACCACGCCAGCGACATCAGGCATCACCTAGATGCATGCGTTGTAGTCGACGCTACACGGTTGTAGTTGTCCAAATCTTCACTCGTTGTTCCTTTTAACCAAATTCCGACTGGGCACTAGGGTTTACCACGCAATCTAGTGATCAAATCAGACTTGCTATTTGCGATTGATGGTCGGGTGACAGCCCTGGGTATTATGCAGACAGGTCGAATGAGGTGGTAAGCATGAAGGTGCTAGTTTGCGGCGGGTGTGGCTATATTGGATCGCATATGGTGCGCCACCTCGTAGCCCTTGGTCATGATGTTGTGGTATTCGACAATCTTTCGACTGGGCATCGTGCGGCAATAGGCGATCTGCCGCTCGTCGTCGGTGACCTAGCTGATCCAATAGTGCTCAATGGCTTGTTTGCCGACCATCGCGTCGATGTGGTGGTGCACTTTTGTGCGCGCTCGCTAGTGGGGGAGTCAGTAGTGGATCCTTATGCGTATTACCAGAACAACGTAGTGGGTACGCTGAATCTACTTCAGGCGATGCGCGAGGCTGGAGTAACTCGAGTGGTTTTTTCCTCAACGGCAGCGGTGTTCGGTAATCCAGTAACCGAGCTGATTGATGAGACGCATCCCACGCAGCCAATCAATCCGTACGGTACTAGCAAACTTATGGTCGAACACATACTTGCCGATGCTGCACGGGCCTACGGCCTGAGATCAGTCGCGTTGCGTTATTTCAATGCGGCGGGTGCCGATCCCTCCGGTGAGATCGGTGAGTCGCATGAGCCAGAAACTCACCTGATTCCTAACGTACTCCGTGCGGCGCATAGTGGCGGTGCCATGAGGGTGTTTGGTGACGATTACGCCACTCGTGATGGTACCTGTATGCGTGATTACGTGCATGTCAATGATCTAGCCACAGCGCATTTTAAGGCCATCGAGTTTATGGAGTGTCACGATGGAGCTCACCAATTCAACCTCGGTAATGGCCAAGGTTTCACGGTACAGGAGATTATTGAGGCGGCAAGACGCGTCACCGGAAAGAGTATTGTCGTCGAGCATGCCGCTCGGCGAGCAGGTGATCCCCCTGTACTTGTAGCTTCGAGTGCCAAGGCATGCGAACAGCTAATGTGGACGCCGATATTTATGGATATTGATAAGATAATCGAGAGCGCATGGCGTTGGCACCAACGACCACGTTACTGATCGCCCCATCACGCGTTCAAGTTTTCAAGTAAACCCATCGTTGTCTCGGCGCCGCTACGTATTACTTCAATCGGCGCTTTCAACGCTACGAATGGATGCGGCGTTTACTCGGCGGCGCAACCTGTTGACGGCCTTCGCAGGAGCATGCTTGACGCGACAATCCTGTTTTTCTGGTTGAGTTATGGCGTTAATCAGGAAAGATTTTGAACAGGCGCTATGTCAGCGCAATGAGTGCTGCCTGCAGACGCTTCGGAAATGCCAGCAGTTCCTTCTCGTACCAACGACGGGCCGCAATGCCCAAGATGTCAGACTCGGATTGGGGCATCGCGATACAGCGCTCAATAGCGGCGGCCATGCTCGTGTCCATGTATCCATACAAGGTGGCGAGATCCTGCTGCCCGATGGCATGTGCCGGTACCAATACACCGCGTTCAGTGGTAACCAGCTCGTTCATGGGCTCGGCATTCAATGTGACCGCCACTGCCGCGCAACTCATCGCTTCGACCAGATAGTGGCCGTAGCCCTCTGTCTGTGATGGACATAGGTGGAAACGGTGTTCGTTCTGTAGTCGACGATAGGTGGCATCGTCCAGATGTTCGCGAATCAGTGTGGTGTTGGCTGGTAATGGACCGACATCGACCCGCTTGCGTCGCCATACCACCGTAAGCATCGGCCATGACGGATGCGCAGCCCAGAGTTTGAGCAGGGCTTCCGTCCCCTTGTTGCCGCTACGACCGGGGCCATGAAAGAACGCATGTCGACGTGGCACATCAACGTTGCGGCGATCCGGGCTGGTGAAGCCTATGTAGTGGGTGGGTACACCAAGGTTGTCGAACAGGCGCTGAGCATGGTGAGTCTTCACCCATACCGCGTTCATATGATGCAACTCAGCGCGATCCTCTGGCCGAAAGTATTCGGGATTAGGAATCAAAATGTTGTGTCGTGCTGCTCGCAGAAATTCAGGCCGGATGCGCTCTAACATTAGATTGAAGTCGAGCACTGAAGCACTACGTGCGAGGCGTAGCCGTGTCAGCCATTCTGCAAAGCGGCCACGATGTGGCAGCGCCGCCATATCAATCGCGTTGCCAGTGCTTCGCAGAGCATCTGCAAGCAAGATCATGTCGCGGCTAAGGCCTGCGCCATTGTCGCGACCGATCAGTTGGCCGCGTTGCAGGCGGGGTTCATTCAGCGGCATTTTCTAGATCCGTGACATTGTCGTCGGTCGTCGCTGGCGGTACGCAGCCCCGCACGACCGCATCTACCTTGAACATCCACCAGTCGCGGCGGTTGGCGTGGCCGAGGTCGATGGCTTTGGCGTGATCCACGCAATCGCCCAGCGCTGTTCTTTGCGCGAACAACCAGCGCGTAGCTGGCGCTGCGGCCTGCCATTGCACGCCACCGGCGAACTGCTGGTGCGAGGGCGCGCTGAAACCGAAGTCGGTCGCGGGGCGATCCAGCATCAGCAGGTTCTGCTCCTTCCAGTCGATCAGGCCGATCTCATCGTGCGGGCCAAGATGTGAGCGGACGTCGGCCATCAATGCGCTGGATGAACTGGTGGCATTGAGCAGCGGATAAGCCCATAAGCCCCAAACCAGCCATAGCACCGCCATGCCACCGGCCACAGCCCACGCGGCGTGGCGCAGTCGCAGTGCGATGACCAGTGCCAACTGAGCTGCGCCAATCGTGACGCACATCCACCACAGTGCTGTTTCGCCATCTTCGAAACCGCGGGCGGTTGCAAGGGTGATGGCGAACTTTGGATGTGCTGCCAACGCATAGCCACCGAGCAACAGCATCGCCACGCCCATCACACCGACAAATAACAAGCCCAGCACACGCAGCCAGCGCTTTTGCAGTAACTCGTCGAGGAACGGTGCGCTGACCAGTGCCAGCATCGGTAACACGGGCAGGATGTAGACATCGCGCTTACCCGGGGAGGCGCTGAAGAACAGCAGCACCAGCACGATCCAGCCCAGTGGCAGCAGGATGCGTGCATCCTTTGCTTTGAGCCGTTGCCACCAGCGTGGCAGGGTGCCCGGATAGGTCAGTGACAGCGGTAGCCAGCTGAACAATGCGATGGGTATGTAGTACAGCGGCGAATGGATGTGATGCCAGGCGTGTGCGTAGCGTCCTGCGGTCTGGTGAAACAGGATGTCATTGACGTAGCCGGCATAGGCTGGATTGTCGGTGCGCGCGTGCGCCGTCAGCAGCATGGGCACCAGCCAAAGTGCGATCGCCAGCAATACCGCGACCAGACCGAGCAACCAGCGCCACCAGGCGCCGCGCTCCATAAGCACCGCGCCATCCCAACGCCAGCGTGCCGCCACGATATAAGGCAGCAGCAACAGCAGCGCGATAAAACCCACGCCCTTGGTAATCACGCCAAGGCCGGCACAGAAGCAGCCGAACCAGAACGCGCGCCAGTTGGGCCCCAACAAAACATGTTTGAGCAGGCCCCAGTTCGCAGCGGTGATCAGGAACATCACCAGCGGGTCGATCTGTGCGCGCTTGCTCTGATAGACGAATTGGAAACTCAACAGCAGCGCGGCTGCCGCGTATAAGCCGACCTTGCGGCTCCACAATCGTCGACCGAGGTCATATATAAGCGCGAGTGTGCCAAGGGCGGCTAGCAGCGATGGCAGCAGGAAGGCGATGCGCCAGTTACGGATCAGTTCGAAGCTTGCCGCCTCGGTCCACATCAGCATCGGCGGTTTATCCGCGTACAGCTCGCTGCCGCGATGCGGGAACAGCCAATCGCCGCTTTCCACCATCTGCTTGGCGGCCAGCGTGAAGCGCGGCTCATCGGATGGCCATGGGTCGCGCAGGCCGATGCCGACGCCAATCACCACGATGGCGAAAATCAGCAGCAGCCAGAACTGACGGCGCTCTTGCGTGGTGGCTTTGGCGAGGGCGAGCATGCGTGGAATCCGGGCGGCAAACCGAGTACCTGAGCCTAACCGCCTGACCTTGCCAGCGGCTGAGCTTCGAATCGGTTCTTAGTGCTTGTCGAGCACGGCATAGTACATGCCGTCGAGATCGCCATCGCCAGGCAGGATCTGCCAGCCCACGGTTGCGGCCTGTCCGGTGGGCAGTGTGAATGACGCTGGGCGAGCATCGGGGTGCGTAGCCAGCAGCTCACCGACGATCGCCTCGTTCTCGGCTTTCAGCAGCGAACACGTGATGTAGACCAGCCGACCGCCTGGAGCCAGCAAAGGCCACAGCGCATGAAGGATGCGCTTTTGCTGCGCGACCATGGCGGTGATGTCGCTTTCGCGGCGATGCAGTCGCACGTCTGGGCGACGGCGCAGTACACCTGTGGCCGAGCATGGCGCGTCGATCAGGATGCGGTCGTAAGGCTGGCCGTTCCACCAGCTTGCCGGGTTGCCGGCGTCGCCGACACGTATGTCAGCAGCAAGGCCGAGCCGCTGCAGGTTCTGTGTGATCCGCTGAGTGCGCGCGGCATCGAATTCCAATGCGGTGAGCGCAACGTCGGCACGTTCCAATAGGTGGCAGGCCTTGCCACCCGGTGCCGCGCAGGCATCGAGCACGCGTTGACCGTCACGTACGTCAGCCAGGTCGGCGGCGATTTGTGCCGCGCCGTCCTGTACTGCAAAGAGCCCTTCAGTAAAGCCGGGCAGACGCGTCACGTCGCTGCTGTGCGGCAGCGTGATGCCATCGGTCAGCCAGGCATGAGGCTCGGCGGCATGGCCGTCTGCGCGCAGTCGTTCGACCAGGGCATCACGTGTGGTGCGGCGGCGATTTGCACGCAGCATGAGTGGCGGCTCGCAGTTGTCAGCGGCCATCACGGCGTCGGCTTGTGCCGGCCAATCACGCGTGATGGCCTGTGCCAGCCATCGCGGGTGAGCGTGTCGCGTCTGCGGCTGCGCGTCGAGTTTGGCAAGCAAGTCAATACGTTCGCGCTGCCAGCGGCGCAGCACGGCGTTCACCAGCCCAGCCAGTCGTGGTCGTTTCAGTGCACGGGTGGCTTCTACGGTGGCGGCTACGGCCGCGTAGTCGGCCATTTGGAGAATTTCCAGCTGTACCAGACCCAGGACCAGCAGCGCATGGGCCGCGGGTTCTTTCTGGCGCAGCGGTTTGTCCATGAGCCGGTCGAGCGCGGCGTCGAAACGTAGCCACCAGCGTGAGCCCTCGCTGAGTAGCGCCATCAGCAGGGCGCGGTCGCGAGGATCAGCAAGCTTGGGGGCATGACGCTCCATGGCATCGCGCAGCGAGGCGCCTTGCAGGGCGACTTCGGCGAGCGCTTGTGCGGCAAGGGCGCGGGTGTCGGTCATCGCGCGCTGCGCAGGTCAGGCCGCGCATTGAGATAGTCGGTCGCGCTGATGCGCTTGCCGCCAGCGCGTTGTAGCGCAGTGATGCGCAAGGCACCCTCGCCACAGGCAATGTCGATGCCGTCGCGACTGGCAGCGAGCACGGTGCCAGGGATTTCATGGTGTTGACGCTCAATCGCTTCGGCAGCCCAGATGCGCAGGGCTTCGTTGGCAATCTCACCCTCAGCGACCGGCCATGGGTCGAACGCGCGAACCTGGCGCTCCAATGCGGTAGCCGGGCGGTGGAAATCGAGCTTCGCCTCAGCTTTGTCCAACTTGTGCGCGTAGGTAACGCCGGCCTCGGCCTGCACCTGCGGGGTCAGCGTTAGGCCGGCCAGCACGTGGGCGAGACCCTCGGTGAGTACGTCGGCGCCAAGTGCAGATAGACGATCATGCAGCGTGCCGCCGGTGTCTTCGCGGGAGATCGGTGTGCGTTGCTGCAACAGTACGGGGCCGGTATCGAGGCCGGCCTCCATTTGCATCAGATCGACGCCACTCTCGGCATCGCCAGCAAGAATCGCGCGCTGAATCGGTGCGGCGCCGCGCCAGCGCGGAAGCAGGCTGGCATGCACGTTCCAGCAGCCGAGCGATGGGGTAGCTAGCACCTTGCGCGGCAAGATCAGGCCGTAGGCAACGACCACCATCAGATCGGGTTGATAAGCCGCTAGCGTTTCCCGTGACTCGATGGATTTCAGCGATTCGGGCTGCTCGACCGGAATACCAGCGGTAACGGCCGCCTGCTTCACCGGGCTGGGTGTGAGCTTACGGCCGCGTCCGGCGGGGCGATCGGGCTGGGTATAAACAGCCACGACCTCGGCGCCGCTAGTGCGGCAGGCCTCAAGGCAGGGAACGGAAAACTCTGGCGTGCCGGCGAAGACGATCCGCAGCCGGGATGCGTTCGAGTTCGAGCTATTCAAGCACTAGCCGCCTGTTTGCGCTGCTTTTCCATGCGCTTGAGCAGCAGGTTGCGCTTCAGAGGCGAAAGGTAATCGACGAACACTTTGCCGGCGAGGTGATCCATCTCATGTTGGATGCACACCGCGAGCGGGCCTTCGACCTCGACCACGATGTCCTTGCCGTCGGCATCCTGCGCCTTCACCTTCACGCGAAGGGCGCGGGTGACGTCGGCATAGATGCCAGGGAACGACAGGCAGCCTTCCTGATAAACCTGCGAGCCATCTTTTTCGACAATCTCAGGATTGATCAAGGCCAGCGGCTGGTCGCGCTCGTCGCTCATATCGGCGACGAGCACGCGCTGGTGCACATTGACCTGGGTAGCAGCGAGGCCAACACCGTTGGCGGCATACATGGTCTCGAGCATATCGGCGACGAACTGCTTCAGTTCGGCGTCGAACACGCGCACGGGTTCGGCCTTGGTACGCAGGCGGGGGTCGGGGAATTCGAGAATCGAGAGGATGGACATAGGAAACACCTTAGGCGCCGAAAATGCGGGCGAATCGGTGAAAACCAAGCCCGTGCGCAGTCTAGAATGCGCGATATTGTACGTGGTTCGACGCAACGTCGGCGGGCAAATTTGCCAACTCGCGCGTGTTGTCTGCATTAACGGTTCGGTTACACTCGCTCGAGCATTGGGGGAGGGGGGATTCCCGTTTATGATCAAAAAGTCCATTGGGCTGCTGGCCGGCATGCTGGTCACTATGGCCGTGTTTGCTGCTGGCGTGCAGTTGCGTGCCGACCATCCCGATACCTATACGGTACGGCGTGGCGATACGTTATGGGATATCTCAGCCAGGTTCCTGTCCAAGCCATGGCTGTGGCCTGAGATCTGGCAAGCCAATCCGCAAGTACAGAACCCACATCTGATTTATCCGGGTGATGTGCTCAACCTGTCCTTCATCAACGGTCCGCACCTTAAGCTGGAACCGAGTGTGCACCGTGAAGACGGCGCGGTGCCGGCGATCCCGCTCGCGAATCTCAAGATGTTCCTTGAGGACATGCGGGTGGTCGACTCCAACGCGTTGAGCTCGGGGCCCTACGTCATGGGTTTTGAGGAAGGGCAGATCCGCGGCACGTCCGGCCAGAACATCTATGTGCGCGGGTTGCAGGCGCAGCCGGGACAGCGTTGGGCGATTGTGCGGCCAACTCATGTGTTCCGTGGTTTCAAGGCGAGCGGTTCGGATGCATCCGACAGCGAGATCATCAGCCACGATCTGGATAACGATGTGTCGATGGTCAGTACGCCGTGGTCGGAAGACTTCCGCAACGACGGACATTTCACCCGTGGCCACGATCTCGGTGTCGAAGTCACGGTCATTGGTACCGCTGAGGTGTTGCGCGGAGGCGATCCGTCGACGTTGCTGCTGCTCGATTCCAAACAGGAAATCCGTTCAGGCGACCGTGTGCTGCCGCTCAACGAGAATCCCTACGACCCGTATTACTACCCGCACCCGCCGAAGGCGTTGCCAGCCGATGCCCGGGTGATTGCGTTCGACGCCAATGCGATGGATGCCGTGGGTCCACGCCAGGTTGTGGCGCTCTCGGTCGGCTCGAAGGACGGTGTTGATAATGGCACTACCTTCGCGGTGTGGGAGCCGGGTGATTCGGTCTCCGACGACGTGGCACACAACAGCTGGCATCGCGATTTGGGCAAGAGTGTCACCCTGCCTGACGAATACATCGGCCATGTGATGGTGTTCCGCACCTTCGACCGTGTTAGCTATGGCCTGGTCATGGACGGCTTGCGACCGGTGAAAAAGGGCGACGAGCTCAAGATGCCCGAATAGATCCGGCTGCAGTAGGTCGGCTGTTATTGGCAGTACCCACACAACGGCGCGCTCATCCCGCGCCGTTGTTGTGTGTGGTCTCACGTAGACTGTGGGGAATGAACGAGCACGATGAACTACGTGCCTGGCTGGTCGCTCTGCGCACGCCAGGCCTTGGGCCAGGAGGCCTGCGCGAACGACTAACGGCAGCCGATGGCCGAATCGATAGGGTGCTCGAGCAGCTACGGCGCCATGCGGCTTCATTGGGTGAAGGCGCGCTAGCGTGGCTGGAACAGCCTGACGAAGAGCGACTTGCGGCAGATCTGGCATGGCTGGCTGAGCCAGGCCACCGGTTACTGCGTTGTACCGAGGCGGATTTCCCGCCACTGCTTGAGCACATACCGCAGCCACCGGCGGTGCTCTTCGTGAGTGGCGATGCGAGCCTGTTGCTGCATCCGCAGGTGGCGATTGTGGGTGCGCGTAGCGCTAGCGCTGCAGGCATGGCCAATGCCGCTGCATTCGCGCATGAGTTGGCGGTGGCAGGCTTTGTAGTGACCAGCGGCATGGCCGATGGCATCGATGGCGCGGCGCATACGGCAGCATTGGACGCTGGCGCACCCACGGTGGCGGTTATTGGCACCGGGCCGGATCGGGTCTACCCAAGTAAGCATCACGCGTTGGCTCGGCGGATTGCGGCACAAGGCGCCATCGTGAGCGAATTTCCACCCGGCACCGCTGCACGTGCCGATCACTTTCCGCGGCGTAACCGGATCATCGCCGGCCTGTCGCTGGGTACGCTGGTCATCGAGGCGGGGTTGCGGTCTGGTTCGCTCATTACCGCGCGATTGGCCGGCGAGCAAGGGCGGGAGGTATTCGCGCTGCCCGGTTCCATTCATAATCCGCTGGCTCATGGCTGCCACCGGTTGATTCGCGATGGGGCACGGCTGGTGGAGTGTGCGGCCGAGGTGGCTGAGGCGCTGGCGCCAGCGGCACAGTCACTGGGCGTGGAGTTGACGCAACGGCTGGAGGCATCGGTAGACGGTAACGTGCGCCGCGATGGTGGCTGGCGCGATGACCCTGACTATCGTCGCCTGTTGGATGCGTTGGGTCATGATCCGGCGGCGTTGGATGAGCTGGTGGCGCGTACCGGCCAGAGTGCGGCAGAGCTGTCTTCGATGTTGCTGATGCTTGAGCTGGAAGGGCGGGTTGAAGGCTTGCCCGGCAATCGTTACCAGCGCCTTCCAGGCTAAGCTTTCAGGCTAAGCAAACGCTGTCTACACCTCGCTTTCACGTCTTTTGGCTTGACAGTCATCGCACTGGCATGGTCTCACTAGATATATGTTCGTCGCCTCGGCGACGCGGTTCCGCTTCGGAAAATAGAGCTTCATGGCAAAAAACCTGCTCATCGTCGAATCACCGGCCAAGGCCAAGACGATCAACAAATACCTCGGCAAGGACTTTCAGGTCCTGGCCTCTTACGGCCATGTGCGCGATCTGAAGCCGAAAGAGGGCGCGGTCGATACCGAGCACGATTTCGCGATGAAGTACGAGGTGATCGAGCGTAACGAGAAGCACGTCGACGCCATCGCCAAGGCGGCCAAGCTGGCTGACGACATCTATCTCGCGACCGACTTGGATCGCGAGGGTGAGGCGATCAGTTGGCACATCAGCGAGATCCTGCGGGAGCGTGGCCTTACCGAAGGCAAGCGCATGCATCGCGTGGTGTTCTCCGAGATCACCCCGAAGGCGATCAAGGCCGCAGTGGCCGAACCACGCCAGCTCTCGTACGACATGGTGGATGCACAGCAGGCGCGCCGCGCGCTGGATTACCTGGTGGGCTTCAACTTGTCGCCCGTGTTGTGGCGCAAGGTGCAACGCGGCTTGTCCGCCGGCCGCGTGCAGTCTCCAGCGTTGCGCATGATTGCCGAGCGTGAAGAGGAGATCGAGGCTTTCATCGCTCGTGAGTACTGGAGTGTCGAAGCCCAGCTCCAGCATGCCGATGGCGACTTCAGTGCCCGCCTCACCAAGCTCAACGGCAAAAAATTCGAGCAGTTCGACCTCACCAACGAAACCGATGCGATGGCTGCTCGCGTCGCGCTGAAGGAGGCCGCGCATGGCCGCCTCACCGTTAGCGAGGTTGGCTCCAAGGAGCGCAAACGTCGTCCCGCACCGCCGTTCACGACCTCCACGTTGCAGCAGGAGGCCGCGCGCAAGCTCGGTTTCTCCACCAGCCGCACAATGAAGATCGCGCAGGGCCTGTACGAGGGTGTGTCGCTCGGCGACGAGGGCAATGTTGGCCTTATTACCTATATGCGTACGGACTCCACTGCGCTGTCCGACGATGCCGTGGCCGAGCTGCGCCAGCTGATCGCACGCGATTTCGGCGACAAAGCACTGCCGGACGGTCCGCAGGTCTACCGCACCAAGTCGAAGAACGCGCAGGAAGCGCATGAAGCGGTACGCCCGACCTCGGCCATGTACACGCCGCGCTCGGTGGCCGCGTTCTTGAACGAGGAGCAGCGCAAGCTGTACGAGTTGATCTGGAAGCGTACCGTCGCCTGCCAGATGATCCATGCCACGCTGAACACCGTGTCAGTGGAGTTCGCCCTGCCGCATGTGGCTGGTGGCGATGCATCGTTCCGTTCCACCGGTACCACCGTGGTCGACCCGGGCTTTCTCGCCGTGTACGAAGAGGGTCGTGACCAGAAGAGCGCCGATGACGAAGACGAAGGCCGGCGTTTGCCGCGGTTGGTCGCTGGCGAACAGGTGCCGGTAAACGACATCGTCGCTGATCAACATTTCACCGAGCCGCCGCCGCGCTATTCCGAAGCCAGCCTGGTCAAGGCGCTCGAAGAGCACGGCATTGGCCGTCCATCGACCTATGCCAGCATCATCCAGGTGCTGCTCAATCGCGAATACGTGCTGCTTGATGCGCGCCGCTTCAAGCCGACCGATGTGGGTCGCGCGGTAAGTAAATTCCTTGCCCAGCACTTCACGCAGTACGTCGATTACGACTTCACCGCCAAGCTTGAGGACGAGCTCGACGCAGTAAGCCGTGGTGAAGAGGCCTGGGTGCCCCTGATGCAGCGCTTCTGGGTGCCGTTCAAGCAACAGGTGGACGAGAAGACCGAGTCGGTTGATCGCAGTGAAGCCACCGGCGCACGCGAGCTCGGTAATGATCCGAAGAGCGGCAAACCGGTCTCTGTCCGGTTGGGTCGTTATGGGCCGTACGCGCAGATCGGCAACAAGGACGACGAGGGCGAGAAGCTGCAATTCGCCTCGCTGCGTCCCGGCCAGAGCATGCACACCATCACGCTGGAGGAGTCGCTCGAGCTGTTCAAGCTGCCGCGCAAGCTCGGACAGGCTGAGAACGGCGACGAAGTTAGTGTGGGCGTGGGCCGCTTCGGTCCGTTCGTGAAGCAGGGCAGCACCTATGCCTCGCTCAAGCCGGAAGATGATCCGTACACGATCGAGCTGCCGCGCGCGCTGCAGATCGTGCAGGAAAAGCTGGAGATGCTGGCCAATCGGACCATTCTCGACTTCGGCAATGGCGTGCAGGTGCTCAATGGTCGTTACGGCGCGTACATCACGGATGGCGAGAAGAACGCGCGCATCCCGAAGGATCAGGAGCCGAAGGAGCTGACTGAGGCGCAGTGCCTCGAGTTGCTCGCTGCGGCACCGGTGAAGAAGGGCCGTTTCGGTAAGAAGACGACGGCTAAAAAAGCAGCGGCCAAGAAAGAACCGGCAGCGAAGAAAGCAGCAGTCAAGAAGACAGCGACAAAGAAAGCCGCTACCAAAAAGACCGCCGCTAAAAAAACCGCCACCAAGAAGACGGCAGCTAAAAAAGCCGCAACGAAGAAAGTGGCGGCAAAGAAGACCGGGGCCTGAGTGCTCCGGCATTTCACCCCGAATGAAGTCGACGCCGCAGTCACGCTAGTGCGTGATGGTGGCGTGCTGGCCTATCCCACCGAGGCGGTCTATGGCCTCGGTTGTGATCCACATGACCATGCTGCGTTCGAGCGGATATTCGCGCTCAAGCAGCGGCCATCCACGCAGGGCGTGCTGTTGATTGCCGCCGAATTCGCCCAGGTCGAGCGTTACATCGATCTGTCGGCGATACCGGCTGCATTGCTGGCGCAAGTACGTGCGAGTTGGCCTGGGCCGCATACCTGGATTTTTCCGCGTTCAGCCGACGTACCGGCATGGGTGGCCGGTGGGCATGCCGGAATCGCACTGCGGATTACCGCCCATGCACCCGCGGCGGCGTTGTGTCGCGCGTTTGGCGGAGCACTGGTATCGACCAGCGCCAACCCGCACGGTCAGCCGCCAGCCCGCTCGGCACAAGCCGTGGCGGACTATTTCGGCGATGCACTTGATGGTGTGCTGGATGCGCCGCTGGGCGATGCGACCCAGCCCACGACGATTCGCGACGCGCTAACCGGCGCTATCATTCGCGCCTGACCACGGTTGTCTGCCGGTAATCTGCGCAAGCGCGCAGATCCTTGCCGGTGGGGGGCGATTCAGCCGTGTTCGCGAGGATGGGGGAACCTCGCGGGAGGTCATCAAACGATCCGATTCCGGTCGGCTCCCTGCGAGCCGGTGGTGCGGTTGACTGCCGGCGTGACGGCAACGACAGGAGAGCTCTTTGGCCATTGTCCAAGACATCCGCCAGCGCGATCTGGCGATTCCACAGCTGCCGTTGCTGGCTGCTGGTGAGCTGCCGCGCACGTTGGCCTGGCGCGATGGCCAGCCGATCAGCGCGGCGCAGTTCATCGCGCATGTCGAGCAGGTCGCTGCGCTGTTACCGAATGCCACGGCAGCGGTGAATCTGTGCGAAGACCGCTACGCTTTCCTCGTCGCGTTTTGCGCCATTGCCCTCTGTGGGCAGACCAATCTGCTGCCGTCCTCGCGTGCCCCGCAAGCTGTGGACGAGGTGATGGCAACGCATCCGGGCAGTTATGCGCTGGGCGATCAGTTGCTTGATCCGGCACCCCTTGGCTATCGCCAGCTACCCACGCTGGAGCTGGCGGCATCGACCATGGAGTCGTTCGAGTGGCCGATGATCCCTGCCGACCAAGTGGTTGCCATTGGCTACACC
>JBARCX010000268.1:0-20933 GCA_049794535.1 Rhodanobacter sp. | reverse complement strand
GTCTTACTCAAGCCACAAACGGATAAAGAAAAGCCTCGCGCAAGCGAGGCTTTTCTCTTTATGCTGAATGATTTATCAGCCGAGAAACAGCCGATTTAGGCGTAACGCACGCCAATCACTTCATACCGCTTGACCCCATTGGGCGCCTTGAACTCGAAGCTATCACCCGCGCTCCGACCAATCAGAGCGCGAGCAATCGGCGACGACACCGCGATCAATCGTAGCTTGATGTCAGCCTCAAGGTCGCCCACGATCTGGTAGGTCACCGCCTCGCCCGAAACCTCGTCCTCGAGATCCACAGTGGCGCCAAACACGACCTTGCTACCCGCGGATAGCCGTGACACGTCGATCACTTCCGCGGTAGACAATGCCGCTTCCAGTTCTCCAATGCGGCCTTCGGTGAAGCTCTGCTGCTCACGCGCTGCGTGATACTCGGCGTTTTCCTTCAGGTCACCGTGCGCACGTGCCTCAGCGATCGCCACGATGATGCGTGGGCGATCCACCGATTTCAGCCGCTCCAATTCGCTACGCAGACGCTCTGATCCAACCTTGGTAATAGGGGCGCGACTCATGCGCTCAGCTCCTTGTGTAGTTCCTGCAGACTGTGCACAGCCTCGCTGCCGTGGAAATCCAGCGAGTGAACCAATGCACGTGCACCTGCAACAGTGGTGGAGTAAGTAACGCGATGCTGCAACGCCTCACGACGGATCGAGAACGAGTCGGCAATGGCCTGTTTGCCCTCAGTCGTGTTGACGATATACACGATCTCACCGTTCTTGATCAGATCGACGACGTGCGGCCGACCCTCGATGACCTTGTTGATGCGCTCACAGATCACACCATGTCCCGCCAAGTAGGCCGCCGTACCTTCGGTAGCAACCAGACTGAAGCCGCGTGCAAGCACATCTTTGGCGACCGGCAGCAAACGATCCTTGTCAGCATCACGTACCGAGACAAACACCTTGCCCTTGGGCGGCGTCTTGATGCCAGCTGCATCGTGACCGCGTGCAAAAGCGGCGCCGAAACTGCGGCCCACACCCATCACTTCACCGGTGGAGCGCATCTCGGGACCGAGGATCGGATCGACGTTCTGGAATTTGAGGAACGGAAAAATCGCTTCCTTCACCGAGTAATACGCTGGGATGACTTCACGCGTCGTACCTTGCGCTATTAGTGAGCGACCCGCCATAGCCCTTGCAGCGATCTTCGCCAGCGGCACACCCGTCGCCTTGGAGACGAACGGTACCGTGCGCGATGCGCGCGGATTCACCTCAAGAATGAACACGGTATCGCCCTGAATCGCAAACTGCGTATTCATAAGACCGATGACCTTGAGCTCCTTGGCCATCGCCGCAACTTGTCGGCGCATCTCGTCCTGCACCTCAGGTGTCAGAGAGTACGGCGGCAGCGAGCAAGACGAATCGCCCGAATGCACGCCCGCCTCTTCGATGTGCTCCATGATGCCGCCAATCAGCACGTTGCCCTCGGCGTCAGCAATGATGTCCACATCGACTTCGACCGCATGGTCAAGGAAACGATCCAGCAGTACGGGCGAATCGTTCGACACCTGCACGGCTTCGCGGATGTAGCGCGACAGATCGGCATCGTCATAGACGATCTCCATGGCGCGGCCGCCCAGTACATAGCTCGGGCGCACTACCAGCGGATAGCCGATCTCACGTGCCAACGCGAGTGCCTCGTCCGCATTGCGTGCAGTACGGTTCGGCGGCTGCTTCAGGCCAATCTTTTCGATCATCTGCTGGAAGCGCTCGCGATCCTCCGCCAGGTCGATCGAATCCGGCGAGGTACCGATGATCGGCACGCCAGCCGCCTCAAGTGCGCGCGCGAGCTTTAGCGGTGTCTGTCCACCGTACTGCACGATCACACCCTTGGGCTTCTCGAGATCCACGATCTCCAGCACATCCTCGAGCGTGAGCGGCTCGAAGTACAAACGATCGGAGGTGTCGTAGTCAGTGGAAACCGTCTCTGGGTTGCAGTTGACCATGATGGTCTCAAACCCATCCTCGCGAAGCGCGAGTGCCGCGTGTACGCAGCAGTAGTCGAACTCGATACCCTGGCCGATGCGATTTGGGCCGCCACCGAGCACGATGATCTTGTCACGATCCGTCGGGTTCGCCTCGCACTCTTCCTCGTAGGTCGAGTACATGTAAGCCGTGGTGGTGGCGAACTCGGCTGCGCAGGAATCCACGCGCTTGTACACCGGCCGCACGCCCAAGGTGCGACGCAAATGACGCACGGCATCTTCGCCAGAGTTGGTTAACTCGGCAATCCGTGCATCGGAAAAGCCCATGCGCTTCAGTTCGCGCATACGCGGCGCATCCAGAGCAGTGACGCCCTGCGCCTGCACTTCACCTTCGGTCAACACAATGTCCTCGAACGCAGCGAGGAACCATGGATCGACACGACTAAGGTTGTGCACCTCTTCCAACGACAGGCCGGCGCGGAACGCGTCGGCCAGATGGAACACGCGATCCGGGCGCGGCTCGCGCAGTTCACGCTTGAGCGTTGCCAAACCGGCTTCAGTGGTGATGTCCAGACCGGTTGGATTGAGACCCGTCTTGCCGATCTCCAGTCCACGCAATGCCTTCTGCAGCGACTCGTGGAAGCTGCGCCCCATCGCCATCACCTCACCCACCGACTTCATCTGAGTGGTGAGGCGTGCATCGGCTGCCGGAAATTTCTCGAACGCGAAGCGCGGAATCTTGGTGACTACGTAGTCGATCGACGGCTCGAACGATGCCGGTGTTAGGCCACCGGTGATGTCGTTCTTGAGTTCATCGAGCGTGTAGCCCACCGCGAGCTTGGCAGCGATCTTAGCGATCGGGAAACCTGTAGCCTTCGACGCCAACGCCGAGGAACGCGACACGCGTGGGTTCATCTCGATGACGACAACGCGACCGTCTTCGGCATTGATACCGAACTGTACGTTGGAGCCACCGGTATCCACACCAATCTTGCGCAGCACAGCGATGGATGCATCGCGCAGGCGCTGGTATTCCTTGTCGGTGAGCGTTTGTGCGGGCGCTACGGTGATCGAGTCACCCGTGTGCACACCCATCGGATCGAGGTTTTCGATCGAGCACACGATGATGCAGTTGTCCGCCTTGTCGCGGACCACTTCCATCTCGAATTCCTTCCAGCCAAGCACAGACTCCTCGACCAGCACTTCACCTACCGGTGAGAGGTCGAGACCACGCTTGACGATCTCTTCGAACTCTTCGCGGTTGTACGCAATACCGCCACCTGAACCGCCAAGCGTGAAGCTGGGACGGATGATCGTGGGATAGCCAACCTTGGCCTGCGTCAGCAACGCTTGCTCAAACGTGCGCACGACTTCAGCCTTCGGACAATCCAGCCCGATCTCGGCCATGGCTACGCGGAACAGCTCGCGATCCTCGGCCATGCGAATGGCTTCGCGCGAGGCACCGATCAACTCGACGTTGTACTTCTCCAACACACCGTGATCGGCGAGGTCGAGTGCGCAATTGAGGCCGGTCTGGCCACCCATCGTCGGCAGCACCGCATCCGGGCGCTCCTTCGCGATGATGCGCTCCACTGTCTGCCAGTTGATCGGCTCGATGTAGACCGCGTCAGCGGTCTCCGGGTCGGTCATGATGGTGGCGGGATTGGAGTTCACCAGGATGACCCGGTAACCCTCTTCCTTCAGCGCCTTGCATGCCTGCGCGCCGGAGTAATCGAACTCACAGGCCTGACCGATGACGATCGGGCCGGCGCCGATGATGAGGATGCTCTTGATATCGGTACGCTTGGCCATCTCAGCGGGCCTCCTGCATCAGCTTTGCAAAACGATCAAACAAATAACCGATGTCCTTCGGTCCTGGACTTGCCTCCGGGTGACCCTGGAAGCAGAACGCCGGGCGATCGGTGAGCGCGAAGCCTTGCAGCGAACCATCGAACAGCGAGGTGTGGGTCACGCGCACGTTCGCTGGCAACGTCGCCGGATCCACCGCAAAACCATGGTTCTGGGAGGTGATCAGCACGCGACCGTCGTCGAGATCCTTTACCGGATGATTCGCGCCGTGGTGGCCGAACTTCATCTTCAGCGTTTTGGCGCCGAGGGCGAGGCCCATGATCTGGTGACCCAGGCAGATGCCGAACAACGGGATCTTCGCATCAAGGAATTCGCGTGTCGCCGCGACAGCGTAGTCGCAGGCCGCCGGATCACCAGGGCCATTAGAAAGAAACACGCCGTCCGGCTTCATCGCCAGCACTTCGGCAGCGGGTGTCTGTGCCGGCACCACGGTGATATCGCAGCCCTGCTCAGCCAGCAAGCGCAGGATGTTGTGCTTGGCACCAAAGTCGTAGGCCACGACTTTGAATCGCATGACCGGCTGATTGAAGGCCGTGCGATCAAGGTCGTAGATGCCTTCCTTCCAACCGTAAGGCTTGGTGACGCTGACCACCTTGGCCAAGTCCATGCCATTGAGGCCAGGGAAAGCGCGCGCTTTCGCCAGTGCGGCCTCGGCATCTACGTGCTCGCCAGCAACAATGCAGCCAGCGAGTGCGCCTTTGTCGCGCAGGATACGAGTGAGGCGACGGGTATCGATGCCAGCGATGGCAACGATGCCGTGACGCTTGAGGTAATCAGGCAGGCTTTCAGTGCTGCGCCAGTTGCTGGCCCGGCGCGGTATATCGCGCACGATCAGGCCTGCTGCGTGCACGGCCGTAGATTCAGCATCCTCAGCATTGACGCCGGTGTTGCCGATATGCGGATAAGTCAGGGTAACGATCTGCCGGGAGTACGAGGGATCGGTAAGGATCTCCTGGTAGCCGGTCATCGCGGTATTGAAAACCACTTCGCCGACGGTTTCACCAGGAGCGCCCACGGCGTGACCGTGGAATACGCTGCCGTCTTCGAGGGCAAGCAGAGCAGGAGTAGGCATGGATGGCCGCCTTTTAGGTGCAGCAAAGTCCGCAAGCCGCACTATTGCTGGCTTGTGGACCTCGGTCGTGGAGAGTCTGGGCGGGCGGAAATGATAGGTGTATGAGGCCCCTCTGTCCACCTGATGGAGTCTGAACACGTGTGCAAGCTGGCCGTCGCCATACCTCAGCTGACGCTACACTGTCATCGCAATACTGGGGAGTAACTCATGAACGCCGCTGTCCTGCTCGATCCTGCTCGCCTCGACCGTCCGGACACCGAGATACGGCAACAACCGTTTCCCTTCATGATCGCCCACGGGCAGCTGCCCGACGAAGCGCGTTGCGACCTGGAGCGCGATTTTCCGCGTTACAGCAGTGCCGGCTTCTTTCCCTACGACTCCAGCGATTGCGGCCCTACGGTCAATGCCTTGGTTGGGCATCTGGCGTCACCGGAATTTGCCAGCGCCATCGGCCGCCGCCTGGGTATCGATGATCTGGGTCAGTACCCCACGCTGGTGACGCTGTGCCGCTCGCTCAACAAGCGCCACGGCACCATTCACACCGACAGCAAATCGAAGGTAGCCACCGCCCTGCTCTATCTCAACATGCAGTGGCCGGATAGCAGCGACGGCTGCCTGCGCTTCCTCAACCGTATCGACAACATCGACGATATGGCGGCGCCAGAACTAACGCCGCTGTATGGCGAGTTCGCGGTGTTCAAGCGTTGCGACAACTCCTTCCATGGTCATCTACCGTACGAAGGTGAGCGCAGGGTCATCCAGGTTGCCTGGCTCACCAGCGAAGAGGAGAAGCTGCGCAAGACCAAGCGTGGCAAATTCTCCCGTGCCTTCAAGAAAATTTTCGGCAAGCTGGATACGAAACTTGGCGCTGGCCGAGACCGCAGCGCCTCGCACAAGGATTGAGTGAAAGATCAGGTCGTGGCCACAGCGAAATGCCACGCGACATAGGCGGCGAACACGCCATAAAGCAGGCCCACCGGTATCAACCAACGCGCATCGACACGGCCGCGATAGAACAGCCACCACAAGTAGACGATGGCGACCGCCGTAATGGCGCCAGCGACCATCAACGGCGCATCGAACAACCAGGGCGTAGCGAATAACGCCAGCGAACTGGGAATCGTCGCCTGAATCATCATCGCGCCGGAGATATTGGCCAGCGCGAGGCGCTCCTTGCCTTGACGCACCCAGATCAGCGCATTGACCGTTTCGGGCAGCTCGGTAGCTACCGGGCTCAGCACCAGTGCAACAAGGTGCGGCGACAGATGAAACGCCATGCCGATGGCTTCGAGCTGCGCAACAAACGTGTGTGAGGCAAACGCGATCACAAGCAATGCCAACACCGTCTGTAGCAGCACCCGCGACAACGCCGGATCCTCCACGCGCGGCTGGAACTTCAGGGGCTCCAACTCCTCCTCTTCGGGTGCCGTGTCGCTGCTCTGCAATTCACGCCAGACATATAACGCATAGGCCGCAAGAAACAGCACACCCAGCCAGGGTTTCAGCGCAAACGCGACCAGTCCAAGCCCGCATTTAACGACAAAGATCGCCAGGAACCAGCCTTGGTCGCGTGCTAAACGACGGTGCTCAACACGCACTATGTTGTCTGCACGCCGTAGACGTCGACCATTACCCCACAACGCCACGCCGACCACTGCGTAGGCAATCGTAGCCAACACCAGCGGCCCACCCAGCGCCGCACCCACACCGATATCACGCGCCTCCGGCGTCTTACCGAAAATCACAGCGACAAAGGTGACGGCGCTTTCCGGCAATGCCGTACCGAATGCAGCCAACACCGTACCTGTGGCAGTCGCCCCAAGATTGAGCTTGCGCCCGAACCATTCAATGCCATTGACGAAGTATTCGCAGGCGAAATAGATCGCCCCAGCGGAAAGCAGGAACAACAAGGCGGTAAGCATGCGATGAGTCCAGGCCGGGCGAGCGAGATTACCCATGGCGCAACGACGCGGCTCGCCCGGCCTCGGGTGAGCACGTCGTGGCCAAAGGTCTCGCCGGGCACGCCGATCACAAGAGTGACCGGTGGCCATCCGCACCATGAGGCAATAGCCTCAAGTCTGTTGACGCGGATTCCTCTGAGATGGAAAGCCTAGGTCGATGAAGACCGAAGCTGTCCGGGAGCGAGGATGGCTACTCCCCAATGACAACACAGCCGGCATGGTAGCCGGGCAATTCAACACGAACAAGTGAAGTTATGGCCTACGGGATGTTTAGCGCGCAGCGCGCTCGGCCAGCATCGCATCAAGATCGTAGGCCCCGGCTACTTTGCCTGCCAGCCAATGCGCTGCCTCGAGCGCGCCACGCGCAAAGATCGAACGATCCATCGCGCGATGACCCAGCTCTACTCGCTCGCCCTGACCGATCAGCATCGCCTGATGCTCACCCACGATGTCACCACCACGCACCGTGGCAAAACCAATCGTGCCCGACTGACGGGCACCCGTATTCCCTTCGCGGGTATATACCGCTGCCTGCGCAAGCGTCGTCCCGCGGGCGGCAGCGGCCGCGACACCTAAAGCCAGTGCGGTACCTGAAGGCGCATCGACCTTGCGACCGTGATGTGCCTCGACAATCTCCAGATCCCAGTCACTCAGTGCGGCAGCAGCTTCGCGCAGCAAGCGCGTGAGCACGGCCACACCAAGGCTGAAGTTCGCCGCACGCAGCAAGGGCAGACTCTGCGATGCCAATGCCAACCGCTCGGTCAATGCCGCATCGATACCGGTGGTACCGGTCACCATGGCAACGCCATGCGCTTCGCAATGATCAAGCGCCGCAGCGAGACCCGCCGGGCCGCTGAAATCGATCACGACATCCATCGCCGGCGCCGCTTGCCAGTCATGCGCATAACGCAACGAACCCGCGGTGGACACCGGCACACCGTCATGCTCCGAACCCGGTGCCACCACGACGTGCACTAACTCGAAACGCCGATCGACACGCACCAGATCCAACAGTGCCTGCCCCATGCGACCGGAGGCACCGTTGATGGCGAGACGTATGGCTTGTGTCATGGCGAATTCCTGATCAAAGCATCAGCGTAACGCGTCGATGAACATCGACGCGATAGCTACCTGGCGACTCACGACCATCACGACGTTACGCGTGACCAGAACTGCTTGACGCCATCAACCCAGGTCTTGGAACGCGGCATGTGCTTCTCCGCCTCTCCATTACCAAAAGTAGCCTCTAGCTGCTCAAACAGTTCGCGCTGCTGCTTAGTCAAACGCACAGGCGTTTCCACCACCACCTGACAGATCAGATCACCCGTGCGGCCATTGCGCACTGACTTCACGCCACGACCACGCATACGGAACTGTTGGCCGGTCTGCGTCTCGGGCGGAATGGTGATCGGCACTTCGCCTTCCAGCGTCGGCACCGGCAACTCGCCGCCCAGTGCAGCCTGTGAGAAGCGGAGCGGGATCTCGCAATGAAGATCATTGCCCTCACGCTGGAAGATCGCGTGCTCGCGTACATGCACCTCCACGTAAAGATCGCCTGCAGGTGCGCCAGCAGGACCCGCCTCGCCCTGCCCGGTTAAACGAATACGGTCGCCATTGTCGACGCCCTCGGGGATACGCACCGACAGCGTGCGCCGCTCTTCCAGCCGACCCTCGCCATGACATGGCTTGCAGGGCTTTTCGATGCTCTGGCCACTACCACCGCAATGCGGGCAGGCCTGCTGAATCGAGAAGATGCCGTTCTGCATACGTACGCGGCCATGACCTTGGCAGGTTTTGCACTGCACCGTCTTGCCATCTGCCGAACCACTGCCGTTGCAGTGGTGGCAATTGACCTGGGTAGGAATTTCGATCTTCTTCTCGATGCCGAATACGGCTTCTTCGAGATCGAGCTCCATGATGTAGCGCAGGTCTGCGCCACGGCGCGGGCGGCCACGCCCAGCACCACCAAAAATATCGCCAAAGATGTCGCCAAAGATGTCGCCCATGTCGCCAAAGCCGGCGCCACCGCGACCACCCATGCCGTGCTCGAACGCAGCGTGACCATGCTGGTCATACATCCCGCGCTTCTGCCCATCAGACAGTACTTCGTAGGCCTCCTTGGCCTCTTTGAATTTCTCCTGCGCATGCGGATCGTCCGGACTGCGGTCCGGGTGGTACTTCATCGCCAGCCGGCGGAAAGACTTCTTCAGCTCAGCTTCGTCGACGTTGCGTTCGACACCAAGGACTTCGTAGTAGTCACGCTTGCTCATTCATACATCCAGACACGAATCACGCTCAAACACGGATCACCTCGATCCATGTACTCCATTCAACAAACAGCCCGCGCCAAGAATTTCCGGGCGCGGGCTGCGTCAGATCGGCAGCGCCGACCGATGACTCTTACTTCTTGTCGTCTTTCACTTCGGTGAACTCGGCATCAACCACATCATCAGGCTGAGCCGAACCGTGCGGACCCGGCTGCGGGCCCGCATCAGCCTGGCCACCGGACTGCGCGGCTGCATAAAGCGACTGCGCTGCCTGCTCCAGCTTCTCGACCTTCGATTCGATCGCGGCCTTGTCGTCGCCGTCCTTCACCTTCTCCAGATCGGAGAGTGCGCCCTCGATCGTGCTGAGCTGCTCGGCCGGCACCTTGCCGCCATGCTCCTTCAGCGCGCTGCGGGTGGCGTGCACCAGCTGATCGGCCTTGTTGCGCGTGCCGACAAGCTCGTGGAACTTCTTGTCTTCTTCCTTGTTCGCCTCGGCGTCAGCGACCATGCGCTGCACTTCTTCGTCGGACAGACCCGAACCAGCCTTGATCTCGATCTTCTGTTCCTTGCCGGTCTTCTTGTCCTTGGCCGACACGTGCAGGATGCCGTTGGCATCGATATCGAAGGTCACTTCGATCTGCGGTTGACCGCGCGGTGCGGAATCGATACCGGACAGATCGAACTTGCCCAGCGACTTATTGGCGCTGGCACGCTCGCGCTCACCCTGCAGCACGTGCACGGTCACGGCGGTCTGGTTGTCATCGGCGGTGGAGAACGTCTGCGCTGCCTTGGTCGGCACCGTGGTGTTCTTCTCGATCAGCTTGGTCATCACACCACCCATCGTCTCGATACCGAGCGACAGCGGGGTCACGTCCAGCAGCAGCACATCCTTCACGGTACCGCCGAGCACGCCACCCTGGATGGCTGCGCCTACAGCAACGGCTTCATCCGGATTGACGTCCTTGCGCGGCTCTTTGCCGAAGAAGTCCTTGACCGACTCCTGCACCTTCGGCATGCGGGTCTGACCACCAACGAGGATGACCTCATTGATATCGGACACGCGCAGGCCAGCGTCATTCAGCGCGGTGCGGCACGGATCGATGGTGCGCTTGACCAAGTCTTCCACCAACGCTTCAAGCTTGGCGCGGGTCAGCTTGATGTTGAGATGCTTCGGACCCGAAGCGTCCGCCGTCACGTACGGCAGGTTCACTTCGGTCTGGTGCGATGACGAGAGCTCGATCTTCGCGCGCTCGGCAGCATCCTTCAGGCGCTGCAAGGCCAACGGATCCTTACGCAGATCGATGCCCTGATCCTTCTGGAATTCTTCGACCAGATAGTCGATGACGCGCATATCGAAGTCTTCGCCACCGAGGAAGGTGTCGCCATTGGTGGCCAGCACTTCGAACTGCTTCTCACCGTCGACTTCGGCGATCTCGATGATCGACACGTCGAAGGTACCGCCACCCAGGTCGTATACCGCGATCTTGCGATCGCCGCCCTTCTTGTCCAGGCCATAGGCCAACGCAGCGGCGGTCGGCTCATTGATGATGCGCTTGACGTCCAGACCGGCGATCTTGCCAGCGTCCTTGGTCGCCTGGCGCTGGCTGTCGTTGAAGTAGGCCGGCACGGTGATCACCGCTTCCGTCACCGTCTCACCGAGATAATCCTCGGCGGTCTTCTTCATCTTCATCAGCACCTTTGCAGCGATTTCCTGCGGCGCCATCTTCTTGCCGTCAGCGGTCTGCACCCAGGCGTCGCCGTTGTCGTGCGCAATGATGCCGTACGGCACCATGTGCAGGTCTTTCTGCACCTCAGCGTCGGTGAACTTGCGGCCGATGAGGCGCTTCACCGCGTAGAAGGTGTTCTTCGGGTTGGTCACGCTCTGGCGCTTAGCCGGCGCACCGACGAGAACTTCGTTGTCCTTGCTGAAAGCGACAATGGATGGTGTCGTACGATCGCCTTCCGCGTTCTCGATAACCTTCGCGGTGGTGCCGTCCATAACGGCAACGCACGAGTTGGTCGTGCCCAGATCGATACCGATGATCTTGCCCATGTGAATACTCCGAATGCTTTATGCGACCCCCGCGGCCGCGACTGGTTTTCAGATGGGGCCCACGCTCGGCGATTCAATACCGGCAAGGCCCTGGATGCTATGTGGCTAGGCTATGTTCAGTCTTTGGCGACCGCGACCAAGGCCGCGCGCAGCAGACGATCGTTCAACACGTAGCCCTTCTGCAGCACGTTGACCACCGTGCCCGGCGCCGTACCCGGCGCATCGACCATGCTTACCGCGTGATGACGCTCCGGATCGAGCGGCTGCCCGAGCGGATCCACCTGCACGAGGCCATTGTTCTCGGCGACCTTCAGCAACGATTTCAGCGTAAGGCTGATGCCTTCACGCATGCTTGCAACGTCGCCGCCTGCCACCGCCAGGCCGCTCTCGAGCCCGTCGTAGACCGGCAGCAGTTCGTTCAACAGTTTCTCGTTGGCAAAGCGGCGTGCTTGCTCGACATCACGATGCAGGCGACGGCGCTGGTTTTCCAGCTCAGCCTTTTCGCGTAACACGGTGTCGCGCAGCTCGGTATTGCTCGCCTCTAGCTCAGCCACGCGGGCCTTGAGTGCCTCCAGCTCGGCATTCGGCTGCTCGCCTTGCGCATGAGCGTCTTGCGCCGTGTTCGGCGCCTGCGGATCAGTGTTCTGCATGAATGACTCCAAACCTTGCTCATGGCCGACACGGAGTGCCGACCGTCAAAAAATCTGCGGGGAATCCCGCCTCCCGCTGCCTCTATAAGGCCGTGGCGGCGCGATTCAAGGCATCGCTGAGTAATCCGGCCGTGGCCTGCACCACCGGAATCACCCGCTCATACGCCATTCGCGTCGGCCCGATCACACCCACAGCACCCAACACCCGCCCCTGCGCACCATAGCTGGCGGTGACCACACTGCAACCATCGAGCGCGGTGAAGCCCGATTCTTCGCCAATGAACAACCGCACACCGGGGGCTTTGGCACAAACCTCCATCAGCTGCAGCAGCTCGTTCTTTTTCTGGAATGCGTCGAAAAGCTCACGCAACCGCTCCAGGTTGGCCAACTCCGAGTACGCCATCAAGTTGGTCTGGCCACTAACCAGAACGTCATCACCCTCGCCTTGTGGCGCGAACGACGCAGCCGCCAGCTCCACGGCGCTGGAGAGTAGCTGATTCAGCTCGCTGCCCGCCTCGCGCAACTCGCGTAACAGGTGGGCACGAATATCGTCCACCCGCTGACCAGCGAAGTGGTGATTGAGATAATTCGCCGCTTGCTCCAGCTCGCGGCCGTCCAATGGCTTGGCCAATCGCACGATGCGGTTTTGTACCTGATTGTCGGTGAAAACCAGGATCACCAGCACCTGGGCATCCGGCAGAGGCACAAAGTCGATATGGCGCAGCGGGAAATCTATCTGGCGCGGCACCGTGACCACACCGGCGAAATGAGTCATCGCTGATAGCAAGGTCGAGACATTGCCCAGCAGGTCGCGAGTAGTGGTCGTGCCGGGTGGCAGCTCCCGCTGCAAGCGAGCCATCTCCTCATGGGGCAGTGGCTGCAATTCGATCAGGCTATCGACGAACAAGCGCAGGCCGCGCGGCGTAGGTATCCGCCCAGCCGACGTATGCGGTGAGGCGACCAGACCGGCATCCTCCAGGTCGGCCATGATGTTGCGGATCGTCGCTGGGCTCACATCTAGCCCAGACGAACGCGACAGCGTGCGTGAGCCCACCGGCTCGCCGTCGACCAAGTACTGCGCAATCAAGGTGCGCAGTAGGCGACGGGCGCGAGAATCTAGATCGTGGCCATGTGGAAAAGGCATGCGCTGTGGCAATCCGGCTGTAGCAGTCTGTGAGACACCTAAGAGATATGGTCTGCGCGACCTGCATGCAAGCCACCGCCTGATTGTAACGACTTGTTGTCGGCAACTTGCCGGGTAAGTTGGCTTAAGCGAGCGACTGCAACCTGCCTACCGCTACAATCGCCCGACACCACCACACTGCCAGCCATGCTCACTTCGCTCTACGTCCGTCATTTTGCCGTCGTCGAAGAAGCCGAGATCGCTTTCGGTCCAGGCCTTACCGTGGTCAGCGGCGAAACCGGCGCTGGCAAATCGCTGCTAGTCGATGCCCTGATGCTACTGGCTGGCGCCCGTGCCGACAGTGGCATGGTGCGAGCCGGCAGCGACCGCGCGGAGCTGGCCGCCGAGTTCGACCTGACCGAACTGCCCGAGGCGCGCAGTTGGCTACAGCGCGAAGAACTCGACGAAGATGGTGCCTGCCAACTGCGACGGGTGATCCGCGCCGAAGGTAGCTCACGTGCATGGATCAACGGCCGCCCCGCCAATGCCAGACAACTCGGCGAGCTGGCGACGCTTTTGGTGGAGATCCACGGCCAGCATGAGCACCAGGCTCTGCTCTCCCGCGCGCACCAAATGTCTTTGCTGGATGCTTACGCTGGCAATGAGGCACTCGCCGCCCAGGTGCGCGAACTGGCCAACCAATGGCGTGACCTGGGTACGCGCATCCGCAAGCTGAGTGGCGGCGATGATCGCGAACAACGTCTCGAACTGCTGCGTCACGAATTGGGTGAACTGGAAAAGTGGGCCCTGCCCCCTTCGGAACTGACCGAGCTGGAAGCCAGCCACCGCCGCCTTGCTAATGCCGGTCGCCTCGCCGAAGGTGCCTCAGGCGTGGTCGAACTGCTCGACGGCGACAGCGAATTTGCATTACGCCGCGCACTCGGCCGTGCACATACGGAACTAGGCAAGCTGGCCGCACTGGACGACAAACTCAACCCGCTGCTGGAGTTGCTGGATAACGCCACCATCCAGCTCAGCGAGGCCGCCGACCATCTCGGCCGTTACGCGCAGGATGTCGACCTCGACCCCGAACGCTACACCGAGGTCGACACCCACCTCACACGCCTGCACGAGCTCGGTCGCCGTCATCGACTCCCGATGACGGAGTTGCACGACAAGCTCACTGCACTTCAAACCGAACTCACTGAGCTCGATGGTGCTGGCGATGCGCTGGAGCAACTCGCCGCTCAGCGCGAGAAACTGCAGCGCGACTACACCCAAGCCGCCAACGCACTGAGCCAGGCCCGCACGACAGCAGCCACGCGCCTCGACACCGAAGTCAGTGGATTGATGGCCGAACTGGGCATGGCCGGTGGTCAGCTGAAAATCGAGCTGGAACCCGTTGACAGTGCAGAACCCGATGCCCAGGGTCGAGAACGCTGCGAACTGCTGGTCAGTGCAAACCCCGGCCAGCCGCCACGCCCCTTGCGCAAAGTCGCCTCAGGCGGCGAACTCGCACGCATCAGCCTGGCCATCGAGGTCGCCACACTCGGTAAGGACACCGTAGGCAGCATGGTCTTCGATGAGGTCGATACCGGCATCGGTGGTGCTGTTGCCGAAGTGGTGGGGCAAAAATTACGTGCCCTCGGCGTACAGCGACAGGTGCTGTGCGTGACCCATCTACCGCAGGTGGCGGCCCAAGGCCACGCCCATCTACGCGTCGCCAAGCACAGCGACGGCGATACCACCCGCACCCGTATCGAGAAGCTCGACAACACCGGTCGTCGCGACGAACTGGCGCGCATGCTCGGCGGCGTGGAAATTACCCGCGAAACCCGTGCACACGCGAAGAAGATGCTGGAGCAGGCACAGACAGCCTGATCACAGGCCCGCCGATCACTGCGCCGATCAGCCGCGCCCGGACAACAGCCCGCGCTCGCTCGCCATCCGATACAGATCCAATTCCGAACCCGCGCCCAGCTTGCCCATCAAGCTGGCGCGGTGGATGTAGACGGTTTTCTGACCGATACCCAGCTCCGCCGCCACCTGTTTGGGCGCCCGCCCGGCCGCCAGCAACAGGAAGACCTCGTGCTCGCGCGCCGTAAGACGATCAATCGGATCGAGTGTCTGATTGGGGCGCTCGGCACGCCGTTGCCGCAAGTCCGAACTCAGAAACTGCTCGCCCTGCATCACCGCACGCAGACCTGCGACCAACTCCTCGGGCGCCACCCCTTTGGTGACATAGCCGCTAGCGCCACGGCGCAGTGCTTCGGATACGTAGGGTTCGCCATCGTGCATGCTCAACACCACGATGCGCGTCTCAGCGGCCACGCTGCGCAGATGTTCAATCAGCGGCAAACCGCTACCGTCGGGCAGCGACAGATCCAACGCCACCAGGTCAGGCTTACGCTGACTGATCGCCTCCACCGCGTCATCCGCGCTGCGGCATTCGGCGATCACCTCAAGATCCGACTCCATCTCAATGAGCCGTTTGAAGCCTTCGCGAACTATGGCGTGGTCGTCGACCAGAACGATGCTGTACATGCCTTGCACTCTATCAGTCCGCCGCATCGCTAGGGGCGGCCGCATGTACCATCCGCCCATGTCATCAAGAACGATTCCATCATTCGCCTACGGCCCACTGCTTGGGCTTGGCTATGCCCTGCTTTGGTCACTTCTCTGGCCAACCGCCCAACCCTACTGGATGCTGCCTTTTGGCCTGCGCTTCGGCGTACTGCTACTCGCTCCCATACGCTATTGGGGCTGGCTGCTAGGTGGCGAACTGATCGTCGCCGGCTTGTTTGACTGGCTACATGGGTTCCCGTTTGGCTGGCTCGGCTATCTCATTGGCGACCTGCCACAACCCTTAGTCGTGGCTACCTGCCTATGGATACTCCGTCGGGCCAACCTACGCCCTAGCCTGCGCGATCCCGAAGAAGTGTCTCGCTTGCTGCTGTCTGCGGCGTTCACTGTGTTGGCAGCGACGGCTGCAGATGCCGTGTTGCTGGCGCTGGTTCACTCAGAGCCATCGTCAAACCTTCTGTTGCGCGCACTGGGGCAGGATCTACTCGGCAACTACGTCGGCGTGCTGCTGGTAACCCCGCCGCTGATCATGATGTGGCGCGCCCGTCCATCACGACGCGTGCTATCCAACCTGCTGATGGATGGCTTGCTGGTCATGCTACCCGCGCTGGTGATCCTGCTTGTGCTGACCGAACAAGACGAGCCGCAGCGAGAATTCGCGCGCGTGTTGTCACTGGCTCCGGTGCTGTTCTTCGCGTTCCGCCACGGCTGGCGCGGCGCAAGTCTGGCTATGTTGACCTCCAGCCTGGGCATGGCGGTGGTCGACCACATGCTGACCCATTCGACACCGACGGCCTCTGCCCACCTGTTCCTCGCTGTTGCTGGCACCGGCGCACTGATGCTCGGTTCGGCGACCGATGCGCTGCGTCGTAGCAGCGAACGTGTCGCCGAGCAGAACGTCCACTTGGCGGCAGTGAATCGACGGCTTGACCACCTTGCCCGGCAGCTGCGTGATGCTGCACGTGGCAATTTGCAGGTTGAGGAAAATCAGCGCCGACATATGGCGGCAGAACTGCATGACGAACTGGGCCAGAACCTCACCGCCATTCAGACGCACGTAAAGCTGGCACAAACCCGCTTAAAACAAGCGGGGATGGAAGATATCAGCACCTCTATCAACGGCATCCTCGGCCACATGCGTCGCGCCCTGCATCGCCTGCTGGACGATCTGCGACCCGCGGTATTGGACGAATTCGGCCTGTTGCGCGCGCTAGACGAAGGCCCGATTCGCGACCTGTTGAATGCGGCCGGCATTACCTATTACACCGACCTGCACGGTGATCCACGCCTGCTCGAAGAGGACATCCGCACCGCGATCTACCGCCTGGCACAGGAAAGCGCGACCAACGCGGTCAAACATGCCGAAGCCAGCGAATTTCGGCTGCGTCTACGTATCGGCGAACGCCAAGGCACCGCGTTAGCGTTGATGGATATTCGCGACAACGGTGTGGGCCTGCCCGAGCGCGTCCCCCGCGGTGGTCGTGGCTTACAAGGCATGCGCGACCGCGTGACTTCGCTGGGCGGCCTGTTTCGGCTGCGCCCCGACCGGCAAGGTGTTCATTTGCGCATTTTGTTGCGCAGCAACACGCCTTTGTCGCGAATCTAGTGCGCCGTGACACAGTAACTAGGAAATTTTCCGATACCCGCTCTGTAAAGTCTTCGTTAGGATTGATCTATCGATGTGGGGGAGCCGCCATCGCAAGATGGTGTGCCGGGTCAACCGTGGGGACGGTGGACCCGAAGAACGGCAGGATGCCGTTCCGCCGAAGTCAACGATGTCTGTCGGGTCTCGCGAGCAACTCGCACCCTCCAACAGCATCGGATGACAACGGATAAGCCGTTGGGCGGACAGGAGTCCTCCCGCGGCTTTTTTTATGGGCGCTCTTCTAGACCACACGACAGCTAGACCATGCAACAGCTCTGGCTACCCGCAACCGTAATTGCCTAGCCCGGCAGCGCAAACGCCGCCAGGCATAAAGACATCAAAGGTTAGTGCCGCTTACTTCGCGCGGGATTTCGGGCGGACGTACAGCACCAGGCTGTGGTCCTCGATCACGTAGCCATGGCGTGCAGCGATCTCGTGCTGAAGGCGCTCGATCTCCTCACTCACGAACTCGATCACTTTTCCGCTGTCCACATCGATCATGTGATCGTGATGCTGACCACGATCGAGTTCATAAACGGCCTGCCCGCCCTCGAAATTATGCTTAACGAGGATGCCAGCCGTTTCGAACTGGGTCAGCACGCGGTACACGGTAGCCAGGCCAATGTCTTCCTGATGCGCAAGCAGCTTCTTGTAAACGTCTTCGGCGGTGAGATGGCGAACCCCATCCTCCTCGAAGATCTGCAAGATACGAGTGCGCGGATGTGTGACCTTCAGGCCGACCCGACGCAATTCTTGGGTTTCCTGTTCCATCGCAAGCTCCAGGTACACGGTGCGGTCAAGCCGTTAGTGTATCATCCAACACCTTCACGATCCGGACGTAATACGCATGCAAAAGCTGATTCGCACGCTGGGTTTCGCCATGCTGGCCCTTTCGTTGGCTAGCTGTCGCCTCGTGTATACCCCCGACGTGCGGCAGGGCAACCTGTTCGACAAGACAGTCGACCAAAAAGCCGCCGATCAGCTGAAGCCTGGCCTGACCAAGCGTCAGGTGCTGTTGCTGCTGGGTACGCCCTCTGTAGCCACGCCGTTCAACCAGGATCGTTGGGACTACGTCACCACCTACGCGCACCGTGGTGGCCCGATGAACAGCACAACGATGAGCCTCTACTTCAATAACGACACACTGGTTCGTACGGAAGGTAGCTTGTTCGCGCAGTCGTCCCAGCAATTGCTGAAGGACAACAGCAAGTACAAGACCGGCTATCCGGTCAATGAAACCCAGGGTGACAAGAGCACCTCGAGCGACAAGCCCAGCGTGGGTGTTGACGCCACCAACAGCCCCAACGTCCCCGATCCGGGCTCGTCGTCGGACTCGCAGCACTAAGTCGTTAATCTTTACCGGCGCGCTTACGGCGCGCCTCTTTCGGATCGAGCGTGAGCGACCGGTAGATCTCTACCCGGTCGCCATCGCGTAGCACCTCACCCGGGCTCACTCGGCGCGAAAAGATTCCCAATCGCGCCGGGTCAATTGCATCCCCCTGCAACTCTGCTGCGATAGCGGAAGCATCAATCGCCTGCATCACCGTGCTACCGGCCGCCAGCTCAACGCGGTGCCGCACAGACTCTTCTGCACCGGCGAACACCACTTCCACGGTTATACGCTCAGCCATAAGCGCGCTCGGCCTCGTGGCAGAAATCGTCCACCATGCGGCTGGCCAACCCTTGGAAGCCAAGCTTGAGTGCCGCCCCGCCCAATCGGCTGGCGTAGTCAAAGTCCAGCGCAAAAGCGATTTTGCAACCCGCATCGCCCAACGCAATGAATTCCCACACACCATCCAGGCTGCGGAACGGCCCATCGACCAAGCTCACCTGCAAACGATGTGGGTAATCGGTGGTATTGCGGGTAGTAAAGCTGTGGTGGAAACCGGCAAACTTGAGATCCAGCCGTGCCACCAGCATGTTGTCACCACGCTCAAGCACTTCGGCACCGGCACACCAGGGGAAGCGCTTTGGGTATGCTTCCACATCATTGACCAGATCGAACATTTGCGCCGGGGTATACCTCACCAGGGCGCTGCGGCGAATTTCGATCACGGTAGCCTCTTCAAAATCATTCCAGGTCAGGCCCATGTGCGGTCTAGCCTGCACAAGGCAACAGGCCTGAAGTTTAGCGGACATGGCAAAAGCGAAGGACAAGGAAAAACAAGGCGGCGGTACCATCGCGCTGAACAAACGCGCACGCCACGAATATCACATCGACCAGCGCTACGAAGCCGGCATCGCGCTGCAAGGCTGGGAGCTGAAAGCCCTGCGTGCCGGTCGCATCAATTTCACGGAAAGCTACGCCATCGTCAGGAATGGTGAAATCTTCCTGTTCGGGGCTTCCATCCCCCCGCTGATCAGCGCCTCCACCCACGTCATCGCCGAAGATCGCCGCACGCGCAAGCTGCTCCTGCACAAGCACGAGATCGATCACCTCATCGGCGCCATCGAGCGCAAGGGTTACACCCTCGTACCCACCGCGATGTACTGGAAAGGCAACAAGGTCAAGGTCGAGATCGGTGTTGCCCGCGGCAAACAGGAGCACGACAAGCGCAACACCGAGAAAGAGCGCGATTGGCAGCGCGAGAAACAACGCACCATGAACTCTCACAATCGCACATAGGAACGAGTGGAGAGAGGCGAGAAACCAGCAAAGGCTTAGAGCTACCCGTTTCTCACTCCTCTCAACTCGTTTCTACCGCTCACAACGTATATACTTGTAACGCTAGTAAGCTTTCCCCGGGGGTGTCCTGGCTTCGACGGGGGTAGTGAGATAGCTTGGTGCATGCCGAGGGGGCAGCTTTCCTCGTAAATCCAGCAGCAAAACTCATAATTGCCAACGATAGCAATTACGCACTGGCCGCTTAAGGCCTAGCCCCGAACCCACTTGTGCTCGTGCTCGTCGGTGTAGGGTCATTATCACGAGATCGCCCGAAGCTGCCGCCTGTCGGTAAGGGTTAAATAAAGCAGGCTGGTCCTTCGATGCGCTTCGCACATCGTGCTGTCGCGGGATGAGATCTAACGGTGAGCTAAGCATGTAGTACTGGGCGTCAATCGCCTTCGGACGCGGGTTCGACTCCCGCCACCTCCACCAATAACAGCACCTAAGTGATTGATTCACTTAGGTGCTTTTTTATTGGACCGGTCTGGAAGGGTCTATATTGGTGTGCATTTGGTGTGCATTTGGTGTGCTTTTGGTGTGCTTTTCCACGTCAAACGCACCTCTTGTCCAGAGTTCAATCGCGCGCAAGGCCTACTCGAAATAATGGCTGATTTCGTACTATGAGACGGCAACTCGCTAGCGTGCCGGCATGCCGATGACCAACCAATTCCAGCTCACTGCCGAATCCGTTGCCTTACTCACTACGGCGACGTGCCCGGCCTGTGGAGCGCACGGAGACGTCTATGTAGACCTGCACCCCTACGCGCCCCAGCCGACGTGCGACTGGTGCACAGAGCGCCATCGCATCATCGTTGCGTTCAAGCGCCAGCTGCGGATGAAGCCGGCTACTGTTGGGCCATCGATCCCACGTCATCCCGCACGCGACCAGCAATCTTCCGATTAAGCATCACGCCGTTCTCGGTGTTGGCCGAGCGTATGGCTCGTGTCTTCAATGACTCTCGCAAATTGGCCATTCCGATCTTGATCTCGGGATAGTCCTGGTTGAAGGCCTGAATCTGCCCCAAGGTTTGGCTACGCGCACTTTCGTCGCCGTTCTGTTG
>JBARCX010000267.1:0-9268 GCA_049794535.1 Rhodanobacter sp. | reverse complement strand
ATCATCGGCCAGCAGATGTGGACGGTCGAAGCTCAGGCCAGCAAGTCCACTGACGCCACCATCGAGATCAAATGGGAAGGGGGTCAGGGGAGCGTCACAGAAAATTGAGCCGTGAACTTCAAGACCTGTCCCAAATGCGAAGAGAAAAAGCTGCATGAAGATTTCTCGATAGAATGTGCTCGAAAGGATGGCCTTAGCTTCGCCTGTAGAGCGTGCAAGAAGGTTGCGATGAAAGCCTGGAGGGCAAGCAATATCAGTCGCGAGAGGGTTCATCGGAAGCAACGCATAGATTCCGGAAAGGCTGCTGCCGATGTGGCTCGATATAGGCAGCGGCACCCCGAAAGGATTGTTGCCTACGCGACAAAAAGAGCGCTAGCTCTCAAGAAGCCTCGCAGGCAGCGCATGACCCTTGAAGAACGAAAGCGGACAAAGCAGGAATGGAAGCAAGCGAACCATCTGAGCTCCAAGGTTTCGAAGCATAGGAACCGTGCAAAAAGGCTTGCTGCACTTGGTCAACATACGAAGCGGGAACTCGCTGAGTTGCTTCTAAAACAAGGTAACAGATGCGCGGTTTGCACCTGCAGCCTTTTCAGCGGCCATGAGCTTGATCACATCCAGCCGATCGCGCGCGGCGGTTCAAACGACATCACAAACATTCAGCTCCTATGCCGGCCTTGCAATAGGGCGAAATCGGCAAAGGATCCAATCCAATTCATGCAACAAAGAGGTTTCCTTCTGTGAGCTACGAAGACGAAAAAACCATCACGCTGCGCAAGCCCGTCACGCTGGGCGCCGGCGATAATCCGCTCGTTTATACCGAGCTGAAACTCATCGAGCCGACCGCCGGGCAGATTGCCAGGGCGCAGATCAATGCACCAACCGGCACCGACGTCACGCTGAACCTTATCCACATCGTGGCCAAGGTTCCACGCACAGTGGCCGAAAGGCTCTGCCAGCGTGATTTCAAGGAAGCGGCCGATTTTTTCGGCCAGGACTTAGACGATGGGGAATCGGAGGTTGCCTCGACCTAATTGCCGAGGTGACGTTGTTCTACCACTGGGGACCCCACGATGCCGAGTCGCTGACATTGTCGAAGCTCGATTGGTGGAACGACCAGGCAAAACGGATGGCAAAACGGATGGGAGGCTGAGATGACTGATTTTAAAATCGTAATTTCGGCCACGGACAAGGCGACAGCCACCGTCCGCAAAGTCAACGATGCCATGGCGAAAGTCACGGCGCCGTTTGAGAACGCACACAAATCCTTCAAGCGGCTCGATACCGCGTTGGCGGATAACCCCGTCGTCAAGAGCCTGGGCAAGATGAGCGGCGCGTCGTTGGGCGTCGCGCGCTCAGTGACGCGCATCGCCGCCCCCATCGCAGCCATTACCGGGGTTGGTTCCATCGCTGGCGTCACCATGCTCGCGGATCGCTGGGCGAAGTTTGGTCGATCCGTAACCTATGCCTCGCAGGAGCTCGGCGTCTCGACGTCAAAGCTCCAGCAATATGAGGGCATCGCAACGCTGGCCGGCGTCTCTACCGAAGGCATGGTATCCAGCCTTGGTGCACTTGGCACCACGATGGAGGACGCGCGCTGGGGGCGTAATCAGGGCGCCCTGATGATGCTCAACCGCTTGGGTATCGGCCTGAAGAAGACCAAGGATGGCGCCTGGGATGTCAATGCCGAGTTCATGGCTGTCGCCAAGGTCATGACCAGCGAAAAGCTCAAGAACAACCCGTGGGCGCAATCGCTGATTGCCAGCCAGCTCGGTATGACAGCACTGCTTCCGCTACTTCGTCAGGGCACGACCGGCATCAAGAAGTACCAGGACATGCAGGCGAAGCTCGGGTATATCTCTTCGCCCCAGGATATTCAGAACGCCAACGCTTTTGCGGTCAGCCTGGCGGGACTGGAGATCTCCGCCGAAGGTCTTGGCCAGTCGATCATGGACAAGGCGATGCCTGCTATCCGTCCCTTCATCGATGATATTTCGAGCTGGATCGGGAAGAACCGTGAGCTGATCAGTACCGATGTTGCGTCATGGATCAAGACGATCGCCGATTACGTCAGCAAGGTCGATTGGAAAAATATGGGGAAAGGCGTGACGGGTTTTTTCACTGATGCCAAGGGTTCGGCGTCCAGTCTAAAAATCGTGTTGGATGACGTTGCCGCCGCTTTCCAGAAAATCAGTGACTTCAAAAACGGCACCGAATATCTGTTTCGCACCGGTGGTGCAGCAGACCAGGCATTCGGTGTTGGCGGCCAGTTCACCAACGCTGATAATGCGGCGTACGCCGCGGAGCATGGGAACGACCCGGACTTCATGGCGCGCCGCAATGCCATGCTCAAGTCTGGAGGCATTGGCACGCTAGACTTCTTTAAAAAGAGTGCAGGGTGGATGGAGCGTATCCTTCCTGATGCTGGCATCCAGTCTGACTATCAGGACTATATAAGCAACGTGGTCGCCAATAGCTTCCTGAACCCAGGAAGCAGCAAGACACCCATGCCGCGTGGCGACGTCAAGAAGCAGCAGGCGGCTCTATCCTTCTTTCGTAGTCAGGGATGGACCCTGCCACAGGCAGCAGGCATTGCCGCCAATCTTTCCGTCGAAAGTGGATTCAATCCCGGCGCCATTGGCGATAACGGCGCGGCCTATGGCATCGGGCAATGGCACAAGGATCGACAGGACAACTTCGCCAAATGGGCAGGCCACACCATCATCGGCTCCAGTCTCGAAGAGCAAGAACGCTTCCTGCAGTACGAGATCACCAAGGGAACGGAAAAAGCCGGCGGCGATGAGCTTCGCAATGCCTCCTATGCCTATCTTGCTGGTGCAAGCTTTTCGCGTAACGTCGAGCGCCCGGCTGACGCCATGGGCGAGGCAAACAGTCGCGGTGAGCTGGCAAAAACGATCGCTGCGCAGCAAGGGCCGTATTCGAGCGGCGTGGCGTCGATCAAAGGTGGCGCCGTCCAGGTCGACATCAATCTCAAGAACGCGCCACCTGGTACCACGGCGAAGGCTACGACCACCGGCAACGCCACCGCTGCGCCTCCGCGCATCGGCTATTCCACCGTAGGCGCAGCGGCATGAGCTGGCAGGATGAGCTTCAGCAGGCCAGCTACCGCGGCCTGCCTTTCGCCGTGCTTGGCGGTGAGTCTCGTTTCGGGCGCCGCAGCGTGCCGCATCAATACCCCATGCGCGACAAGCCCTATGTGGAGGATCTTGGTCGCTCGATTCGTCGCATCAACCTGACCGGCTTTCTGATTGAAAACAGCCTCGTGTATGGAGGCGGCAGCGTCATCGGCCAGCGCCTTGCAATGATCGGAGCGGCGGAGACGGCGGGCCCGGGCATCCTTGTCCATCCGACGCTCGGCCAGCTCACGGTGAGCATTCCAGATGGGGGGCTGGCAATTACGGAACGCTGGGATGTTGGCCGGTATTTTGAGCTTGGTTTCAGCTTCATTGAATCGGGCGATCGCCTGTTCCCGAGCGTTTCAACAGCGACCAGCGGCACGCTCGGAACATTGGCGGACGGCCTCGATAGTGCCGCCGGTTCCGACTACGCCACCTCGATGACGGAAACGGTCAATCTGGGGCTGGGATCGGTCACTGGCGTGCTTAGTCTAGGCAATGCCATCGTCGGCACCGTAATGGGCGTGACTGCGAGTTTTGCCGTGCTGGTGGGTCAGGCAGCGCGCGACGCGACCAGCTTGATCAACATGGCCAGCCTGCTCACAGGCAACTATGGCCGCTACGTCAATGCCAATGTCACATCGGCCTATCAGGCTGGCCAAGCCAATTCGGGCAACAGTCTGCTGACCATTAATACCTTGACAGCCCAAGGCGCAGAGGATCGCGCGGCGGTGGCTACGGCCGCTACTTCTCTCGGGCTCGCCGCCGTTGCGCTCGACGCGGCAACGGTTAGTATATTGCCGCCGGCAGCGCAGACGCTGACTGCCGCGCTTTCCACGGCTATCGTGAACCCGGGCGACGCGGTGCGCCTGTTCAACACTCTGGGTGCATTTGCACCCATCATATCCACCGTGGGTACGGGTCAAACCAGTGCGGCGCAGCAAATCGCTGGCACAGCAACAGCGGCATTGCTCAGGCGTGCAGCTATCGGTGCGATCACACGAGCTGCCGCCAGCTATGTGCCAAGTTCGTACAACGATGCGGTCACCACGCGCAACTTGGTCACATGCTGCATCGATAACGAGATCTTGGTCGCTGGCGATAATGGCGATGACGCCACGTACGGTGCTCTGCGTTCCCTGCGCCAGAGCGTAGTGGCCGTGCTGGCGGCCAATGGCGCCAACCTTGCCCCATTGAAGCAGTTCAATTTCCGCACTCCATTGCCCTCGCTGACGCTGGCCAACCGCATCTATCAGGATGGGACGCGCGCCGAGCAGCTGGTCGATCAGTGCAATCCCATCCATCCAGCCTTCATGCCGACCAGCTTTCAGGCATTGGCGAGCTAGATAGAACCCAATGGCCAGCGACGATCTCACCCTGACCATTGGAGGTCAGGCCATATCCGGCTGGACGGATATCAGGATTACACGCGGGATCGAACGCCTTCCTTCGGATTTCAGCATCGGCATGACCGAGCTGTATCCCGGTGAACTGGCGAAAGTGATCGTTCAGCCAGGCCTGCCATGCACGGTCAGTCTGGGCAACGATCTGGTGATCACCGGCTATGTGGATCGGTTCATTCCGTCGATCGCTGAAGGTCAGCACAGCATTCGGGTCATGGGTCGCTCGAAATGCTGCGACCTGGTCGATTGTGCCGCGGAATGGGAAGGCGGACAGATCAGCGGTTCATCTGCCTTCGGAATCGCACAAAAGCTGGCAGCCGTCTATGGAATCACCGTCGCCTGCGCCGTCACCGGCTTGCCGATCATCCCCCAGTTCAACCTGATGATCGGTGAGTCGGCGTTCGAAATCATCGAGCGCATTTCCCGCTATTCCGCGCTGCTGGCCTACGACCAGCCCGACGGCAGCTTGCTGTTGACACAAGTCGGGTTGGTCAGTGCCGCTAGCGGCTTTGTGCAGGGACAGAACGTGCAATCGGCCTCGGTGGAATATTCGGCAGATCAAAAATTCAGCACCTACCGATCGTTTCTGCAGTCGGTCAATGTGCTCACTGACCTGGGCGAGAGCGGCAACCTGCTCTATACCGCAACCGATCCGACCGTCATTCGTCATCGCGAAATGGTGATCATTGCCGAAGCGAACGATCCCGAGGGCGGTGTGGCGCAAAAGCGGGCGCTGTGGGAATGCGCGCGCCGCGCGGGGCACTCCCGCATGGTCCGGGTCAAGGTCGATAGCTGGCGCGACTCGGCGGGCGTGCTGTGGACGCCCAACACCAGTGCACCGATCACTCTGCCACTGCTGAAGCTGGTGGCCAGCGATTTCCTGATCGGGGAAGTGACCTATTCTCGTACCAATGACGATGGCACCACGGCGGAACTGGTGCTGATGACGCCCGATGCCTTCCGGCCGGAGCCGATCCTGCTGACGCCGATGTTCGGCGACGTGCCGACGGTGACGCCGTGAGTGATCCCGGCGCGGTCGCACGTATCTGGCGACGTATTCAGCTGGTCGTCGGACGGGGCAGGGTAACCACCAGCAACGATACCGGCGCTGTGCAGATGCTCCAAATCCAGCTCGGCGCGCTGGAGACCAGGGACAAAACGCCACGGCTCGCAGAGTTCGGACTCACTTCGCGGCCGCCGCCCACCTCAGACGTGATCGTGATCTTTCTGGGTGGTGATCGATCCAACGGCGTGGCGATTGCTACAGGTCACCAGCCCAGCCGACCAACTGGTCTCAACGAAGGGGAGGTGCAGCTTTACGACCTGTGGGGCAAGTCGATCTATCTCACCGAGGACGCCGGCATCGTCATCAACGCCAATGGCACTCCGGTAACGGTCAACGACGCGACGCAGGTAACGATCAATGCGAGCACCGAAGTCACGATGAATACGCCGACGCTGCAAGTGAATGGAAACATCGTAGCGACAGGAAATGTGAGCGACAGCGTGCGCAGCATGGCCGCCGATCGCGTTCTGTACAACGACCACACGAATGGTCCCGGCACCTCAACACCGACGCCGCTGCAATGACCGATATCAGCACCGTATGGAATGTCGCCAATGTGCACGGCGACTGGATCATCGCTGACGGCGCCCTGGCCAGCGGCAATGATCTGACCACCGCCGTCTTCATCAGCCTGTTCACCGATCGCGTGGCCGATGCTTCCGATACGCTCCCTGATGCGTCGGATGATCGCCGCGGTTGGTGGGGCGACATCGGCCAGACCTATCCCATTGGATCGCGCCTATGGCTGCTGGCGCGGTCCAAGCTGACAGCCGATGTTCCGAAAAAGGCCAAGGTCTATTGCACCGAAGCGCTGCAATGGATGATCGGTGACGATGTCGTGGCCAGTATCACGATCACCACAGTCATTATTCCCCTGAGCACGTTGTCCATCACCATCGTGCTCCTGCAGCCGTCCGGCACCACGGTAACGGTCCAATACAACTGGGCATGGAATCAGATCGAGTGATCTAACGAGCTAGACAAATCCTTTCCATCAAGCCGCCTCCGGGCGGCTTTTTTATTGCCCGGAATCCTTCATGCCCTTTCAACGTCCCACGCTATCGACGCTGCGCAACCAGGTTGCTGCCGATATCACCTCCGGCTTGCCGGGTGCCGACGGGCTGCTGCGTTTTTCCAATCTCAATGTTCTTGGCACGGCGCTCGCCGGCCTGTCGCATCTGGAATTCGGCTACCTCGATTACATCGCACTGCAGTCAAACCCGTATACCGCAAAGGATGAGTTCCTCGAGGCTTGGGCCGCTCTCAAGAATATTTTCCGCGAGGCCGCCACCGCTGCCGCTGGCACCGTGTCTTTTCCTGGCACCGGTACAACGCCGCTGCCAATCGGATCCCTGGTGGTGCGCGGCGATGGCTATGTGTATCAGACGACCGCTGCCGCCGCGGTCAATGGCGGCACGGTCACGGCTCCCGCCATCGCAGTGTTGCCGCCGATCGATCCGGTCAATAACCCGACAGGTGATGGCGCCTCTGGTAATACGCCAGCCGGTACCGTCCTCACCCTACAGTCGTCAATCGCTGGCATCCAGTCCGGCGGTATGGCGGCCACGGCCTTCACGGGTGGCGCTGACGTCGAGCTAGATCCCGCGCTGCGTACTCGCATGCTGCAGGCCTATCAGAACGTGCCCGCCGGCGGCGATATCGGCGACTACGTGCGCTGGGCCTTGGCCGTACCTGGCGTCACGCGCGCCTGGTGCGCGCCGAATGGGTTCGGCAGCGGCACTGTCGTCGTCTACATCATGTTGGACATTGCGGAGGCGGGAAACGGCGGCTTCCCCGTCGGCTCCAATGGAGTTTCGCAATACGACCAAGGTCCGACCGGGACTCCGCGGGGAACGGTGGCGACAGGCGATCAGCTGACCTTCGTCAACGGCATCATCACAGAGCAACCCGTTACCGCCTTAGTCTATGGCTGCGCATCGACGCCGAATCCGATCAATTTCACGATTACCGGCATCGGTACGCCCTCCACCGCCATCCAGGCAGCAATATCGGCAGCTATTACCGATGCTTTCCTTACTCAGGGAACGCCCACGCCAGCCACTGGGCCGGCTGTTGTGGATCTGTCGTCCATTGAGTCGGCCATCGGCTCGATAGCGGGCACGGCCGGCTTTGTCATTGCCTCGCCCACCGGGAACATCGCCAACGTGCTAGGCCAGCTTCCGGTGCTCGGCACCGTGTCGTACTGACATGTCGACGCCTGCGTACACCGTCGCCGACTTCCATGCCGCGTTGCAAAACCTCATGCCTCGAGGTCGTGCATGGAGCAAGGATCCAGCCTCAATCCAAGATCAGACGATCGCATGCTTTGCGCCTTCTTTCGAGCGCGTTACAGCGGCCGCCATCGCGCTGATCGCTGATGCGTTTCCCGCGACTGCATTGGACATGGTTCCGGAGTGGCAACTCGCTTTGGGTCTGCCTGATCCCTGTGCGGGACCAGCACCAGGACTGATCCAGGAGAGGCAGCAGATCGTGGCCAGGCTCACCAATAGCGGCGGCCAAAGTGCAGCGTACTTCATCGCCTTCGCTGCAGCGTTTGGCTACACCGTCACGGTCACTAACGATGCCCCGTTCCGCTGCGGACAGAGCCGTGCTGGGCAGCATGTGGGATCGCAGGACTGGTTTTTCTCCTGGGTCATCCACGCGCCCGAAAACACCTCCGAACCCTTTCTCTGCGGCCAATCCACCGCCGGCGATCCATTGGGCAGCACCGGCAATGCCGTCCTCCAATGCGAGCTTGCGGTTCCCGTGCCAGCGCACACCACCCTTCAATTTCAATATTCGTGAGGCGCTATGTATCAGATTGACAACTCATCGGCGGCCGCCACCCAGCCCGCTTCTACCACGCCCGGGCCGCCGGGCTTTTTTACGGACGGAAGTGTCACCGGCGGCATACCCGCCACCATCGTACCGGCTGAATGGCTCAATGCCGTCCAGGAAGAATTGATCAATGTTCTCGCTGCGGCTGGTATTACACCAACAAAGAATCAATTTAGTCAGCTCGCGACAGCCATCAAAGGCATCCTTCAGGGCGGTACGTCGAACTATGGCGTTGATATTGGCACGGCCAACAACTACGCGGTTACATACACACCAGCGGTCACTGCAATAACTGATGGTTTGAAGCTGCGCTTCAAAGCGAAAAACGCCAACACGGGCGCCTCGACCTTCGCTCCCAATGGCCTTACTGCCGGCACGCTAGTCGGTGGAGGTCATGCAGCGCTGCAAGGTGGTGAAATTATCGCCAACGGCGACATTGAAGTGGTCTGGAATAGCACGCTTAACGCCTGGGTGATGCTCGAGCAGACCGGTGGTGCCGTGCAGGTTGCCAATGCAGAAAACTCCCAGCAAGCGATGGCGCTAGGTCAGGCAACCGGGCGCTTGCTTCGAACAACCGTTTACACCCTCATCGGCGGTGTGCAGCAAGTTTCAGTTAATGGCGCTGCGATAACGAGTGTTGGCGCATCTACGTTTACTTCGCTCGCACAAACCAATTCTGTCTACGTAACTGGTGTAGGTGGTGGTGGGGCGGGCGGTGGATCACCCGCATGCACTTCCACGCAAGCCGCGGGTGGCGCAGGTGGCGCGGCGGGATCTCCCTTCGAGATGCTGCTTACTAGCGGATTCTCGGGTGGAGTAGCCATAAC
>JBARCX010000266.1:0-3001 GCA_049794535.1 Rhodanobacter sp. | reverse complement strand
CGCCGGAAGTCATCACGACGTTCTCGGATTGGGAGAATTTCTATCTGGCGGAAGAATATTTCGATGCGACCGATATCCGCGAGATCATGCTGACGCATAGTCCGCTGCTTCGCGTCAGTCCGACTATCGAGGATAGCGCCAGTTTCTACACTATCTTCAAGCGCGTCTTTATAAGTCTGCTCGGCTCAATCGACAAGGTGCATGCTGCGGGCGTGGTAATCGCTGACCTGTCCGCACCCAATCTGCTGATCGATAAGGAGACCCACACGGTCAAGATCATCGATCTGGAAGCGGGCTTCCAGCCCGGCATCAACGATGCCACCGATATTTATACCCCCGGCTTCCGCAGCGTGGCCAAGGGACTCAAGAAAACGGGTGACTACTCCGACGATCTGTACGCCGCTGCGGCGATCATGCTGTATTGCATGTTTCCGATCGTTGCGGTTGCCTACTTGCGCGACGATCTCTTCACCAAGGTGTTACCCGTCGTCCTGAACGATATCGGTTGGGAGAAGACGCCGGTGCACGAAATCATCCTTGGCCTCTCGACGGGTACGATGACCTGCGCCCGCGCGTGTGCGCTTCTCGAGTTGCCAGCGACTTTCGAGCAGCCGCTCGCCGCTCGCTCACTTACGGCGGCCTTCACGCCGTTCGACAGCTATCGGGAGCTGGCCGAGTTCGTACTGAATAGCCATCGCCTGGACGAGAAGTACACGCTGTTTCCGATCGACCCATTCGCCCAGCATACGAATGCCCTCAGCCTGGGCTTCGGTGCCTCGGGGATTATCTACTCTCTGGTACAGAGCGGTTTCGACGTGGCGCCGGCGGCACGCGAGCGTTTCACCAGTGAACTGGACACCGTTCGCGAAGATCGCCTGGCCCCGGCGATGCTCACCGGCTCGGCCGGGATCGCCCTTGCCCTGTTCGGCATCGGCGACAACGAGGCCGCCGAGCGCTTCCTCGGCTACGCAAACACCAGCCCGCTCCTGCGCAGCCATCACTCGTTGTATTACGGTATGGCCGGCGTCGGTATGGCCAATCTTGTGGCACATAGACGCACAGGGAAAGCGAAGTACCTTGAGGTGGCGATCGACCTGGCAGAGAACCTGGCGCGGGAGGCTATCGATGACGAAAATGGCATCCATTGGAAGGACCATGAATCAGTCCGCATCGGCTTTGGCTACGGGCAGAGTGGCGTCGCCTTGTTCTTCCTGCGCCTGTCACAGGTTCTGAACGTGGATAGCTGGAAGACGCTGGGAGAAAAGGCGCTGGATTACGACCTCTCGTTCGGTCACGAGCTCGAGGCAGGCGTCACCACGTTCGGATGCTCGCCGGAAGAAGAGTCCACCTTCGAGCAGTACATCGAACAGGGTAGCGCCGGCATCGCCAAAGTGGCCATTCGCTACGGGCGCTGGCAGGAAGCTGACCGAATTCTCGTCGACATCCATCGCAAGTACTCCGGGTTTCCCGGTTTGCTCTATGGATTGAGCGGCTTCATCGACGTGTTGGTCGACGCCTATCGGTTCTCGGGGAATGAGAAGTACCTGGACATGGCTCGGCGGCCGTTCGAAGGGCTGGTGGATCTTTACTTGATCAAGCAGGTGCACGGTCACGCTACCCCTGGCGACAACCTGTTTAGGGTGTCATGCGATTACGCGACCGGCGTTGCAGGCGTTATGCGGGCGCTATATCGCCTAGCCCACCTGACGACGGATGATTTCTCACTCGACGAACTGGATCGACTACCGGCAGCCGCGACGACACATTGATCGGTGCGTTTCCAGGCTTCCGGGAGAAGGGCCATGAAAAACGGGACATCAGACGGTCACGCGAGTTCGGTTTTTCGCTCCTTCTTGTTCCTGCTGGGCAAACACCGCAGGGAGTATGTGCTGGTGGCCATCGTCGCGTCGCTCGTCTGCGGCGTGGAGGGCGTGCTGCATCCACTGCTGATTAAAGCCATCTTCGACGAGGCTGCCAACCGTGGGAGTTTCAGCCATTTCGTCGGGCTGATCATTGGCTACTTCGTGCTCGGCCTAGTGATCAATGTCGCTGGATACGGGTTGTCGCTGTGGCAGCTTAAGGTAGACAACAAGATCGTGTACCAGATCAGCGGTCAGCTCCTGAAAGCCTATTACTCCAAGGATTACAAAGACGTCCTTCGGGAGGGCCATGGCTATTACGTCTCGCGTGTTCGCTCCGACGTCAAAGACGGCGTCGTGCCGATCCTCGCACTGATCCGGACGATGGCGATGAAGCTCTCGACCCTCGTAGCTCTGATGTCGGTGCTCGTGTTTATCTCCTGGAAAGCTTTCCTGATTCTCTCCGTACTAATCCCCGTGTCGACCTTTGTTAGCATCATCGTCGGTAAGAAAATCCGTGAGCTCACGTCGATCGAGCGTGACCAAGAGGCAGGGATCCTGGCGTCGCTGACTAAGTCGATCGGCGCCTTCAAGATGGTGAAGAACTTCAACCTAGTACCGAAAACGCTAGCTTCCTACGAGAGCAAGATGGATGACGTGTTGACCTCGGGTTACCAGAAGTATCGAGTGATTCGTCTGTTGCAGGGCGCGACCGACCTCACGATGGTGACGTCGGACTTCTTCTCGCTTCTCGTGGGCGCGATCTTTGTGTTCCGCAGGCAGATGACCTTCGGTTCCTATCTAGCCTTCATGAATTCGTTTTGGCGATCGGCCACCACACTGATGCAGATATTCAGCGAGTGGGCAGACCTCCATAGCCAGGGGGAGATCCTTCGTCGCGTGGTGGCCTTTACGGTACATGGCGCGGCACCGCCTTATCATCGCCAAGGCGACAGTGTGTCGCTGGAGAACGTCACGTATGCCTATGGCACCACGGAGGTTATCTCGAGGTTCTCGCTTGCGCTGAGTTCGGGAGAACGGGCCTTGGTCGTCGGGCCTAACGGTTCGGGCAAGACCACCTTGGCGAACATCCTGTCGGGTTATCTCGCTCCGTCCTCGGGTGAGGTGGTCTTGCCCGAACG
>JBARCX010000265.1:0-15134 GCA_049794535.1 Rhodanobacter sp. | reverse complement strand
CGCCGGAATGACGCGCGAGAGATGTACTGACGATGTTGCTTGTACCTCAACGCAGCAAAGCAAGCTCTTAGACAAGAACTACTACTATTTGCGATCCACTGCACTCGCATCACGCGCCGCGCGGAATTCCGAATCCTTACTCCAGTTGGGCCATACATCAGAGTTCGCCAAGTCGCTACCTAACGTGTACAGAATCTGCAAGTCGCGCGCCATACCGGTGAACGGCCAGCCTGCCTCCCACTCGTCCGACGGTTGGTGGTAATGCTTGGCGGTGTATTCGTCCTCCGCTGCCTTGCCGGCTGCAAGGCCACCATCTACCCAGTCATCACCCGAGCCGAACGAGATGGCTGGCACGCCACGTTTAGCGAAGGAGAAATGATCGGAGCGAAAGAAGTGACCCGCCTCCGGTTTTGGATCCGGTGAGTAGACCAGGTTCCATTGCTTTGCCGTAGCGATCAGTTCATCGAGCAGGTCGAGCTTGGCACTGCCGGAGATAGTGAAGTTGCGTGCAGGGCCGTGCGGGTCGAGCGCATCCATATTGATCACGCCCACGGTCTTGCTCAGTGGGTAGAGTGGATTGGCGGCGTAGTACTCCGAGCCCAATAGCCCTTTCTCTTCGGCCGTGACGTTAAGAAACACGATGGAGCGTTCGGGTTTCGGCACCTTGGCAAACGCACGCGCCAGTTCGATCACGGCAGCGGTACCCGTGCCGTTATCCACCGCGCCGTTGTAGATACGATCGCCCTTGGCATCTGGTGCGCCAATGCCAAGATGATCCCAGTGTGCGCTGTAGATCACCGTTTCGTCCGGACGCTTGTTGCCTTCGATGCGCGCGACGATGTTGTGCGAGGTGATGACTTTGCTGTCGACCTTGAAGTTGGCCGAGAACGTTTCGCCCTGCAACGCCACCGGTTTGAAGTCGCGCGTTTGCGCCTGCTTTTTCAATGCCTCGAAATCCAGGCCGGCATGCTTGAACAGGCCAACGGCGAAGTCACGCTGAATCCACGCTTCCACCTGCGGATGTACCGCGGCGGGCTTGTCGCGCACGATGTCGAACATCGCATTGATGTTGGAGTTCTTCACCGTCGCCCAGCCGTAAGAGGCCGGTGCGGTCTCGTGAATGATCAGTACACCGACAGCGCCTTGGCGTGCAGCCTCCTCGTACTTGTAGGTCCAGCGGCCGTAGTAGGTCATGGCCTTGCCGCCGAAATCGCCGACGCCAGTCTCGTAGTCAGGGTCGTTGATCAGCACCACGGCGATCTTGCCGTGCAGATCCACACCCTTGAAATCATCCCAGTGGCGCTCCGGCGCCTTCACGCCGTAGCCGACGAATACCAGCGGCGCATCGGTGATCGACACGGAGGTAGAGCCATCCATCGGTGCGCGTACGGCGATCTGCTCGCCCTGAGTTAGCTCTACCGCCTTGCCACCGACGTTCACCGCCAGCGATGGCGTGCCGATGATCTCCGTACGCAATAGCGGCACTGCCTGTGTCCAACTGCGCTTGCCGTCCTTCAGATCGCCACCCGGTTGCAAGCCAGCCGCTTTGTACTGCGCCACCACGTAATCGATGGTTTTGACCTCGCCGGCTGTGGCCGGACCGCGCCCCTCGAAAGCATCGGAAGAGAGCACCTTCACATCGGCAGACAAACGATGCGGATAACGTAGGTGCGTTGGCGGCAAACAGGGCCGAGGTGATGGACAGGGCCAGCAGGGAAAGGGCGAGTCGTTTCACGTGGGGCGTTCTCGTTGGGGAAGCTGCCTCGATAGTAGGCAACATATCCGTCACGGGTCCAGCACCTACAGTGTATACGCGAAGGCCAAGATTGCCTTCGCGCATGAGTCATCAATCGACGGTAGCCGCTTCAGTCATCGCGTAACGCTTATGACGCAGCGTTTTCTGCGCCAATACCAACGCCACCACCGAGCACGCGGCAATGCCTGCCACCATCGGCAATGCGGTGCCATCGAGGAATCGCCCGATCACTGCGATCACGCAAGCGCCGGTAACGAATTGCATGGTGCCCAGAAAAGCGGACGCCGTGCCAGCAATCTTGCCGTGATCCTCAAGTGCGAGCACGGCCGAACTCGGAATAACCAAACCGAGAAAGCCATAGCCGATGAACAGTAAAGCCATCAACACACCGAGCTGATGCATGCCCGCGATGTTGAGCGCCAGCAATGTCAGCATGGTTATCGCATAACCTACGACGGCGGTACGCACGAGTCGCGCTAAACCGTAGCGTTGCCCTAGTTTTCCGGTGAACTGCGCAGCACCAATAAACGACACCGCGTTGATCGAAAACGCCACGCTGTAGAGGGTCGGTGACAAACCGTAATGATCGATCAAGATGAAAGACGAGTTCGCCAGATAGGCAAAGAAGCTGGCGACACCGAACGAGCAGATGGAAACCAGGCCAAGGAAATGGCGATCCTTCAAAAGCGTGCCATAGGCAGCGATGGCGGTACGCACATTGCTATTCACGCGTAGTTCGCGCGGCCGTGTTTCCTTGAGTACCGTTGAGGCCAGAATCAGGCCGAATACCGCTGCGCCCGTCACTGTCCAGAAAATCCCACGCCAACTCGCCAGTCGAATCACCAGGCTACCCGTCAACGGCGCAAGGATCGGCGACACGCTAAACACCAGCATCAGCAGTGACATCAGTCGCGCAGCTTCGTGGCCGGTGTGCATATCACGCACGATGGCACGCGGTACCACCATGCCAGCGCAGGCGCCCAGGCCCTGGAGAAAACGAAACGCAATCAAGGTGTGGATATCCGGTGCCAGCGCACAACCGATACTGCCCAGCGCGAAGACCACCAGACCGAAATAAATCGGCAGCTTGCGTCCCACCATGTCTGACAGCGGGCCGTACACCAACTGCCCAATGCCCAGCGACACAAAGAACGCCATCAGGCTCATCTGCACCGTGTCTACATCGGTATGCAGGCTCGCTTTGATCGTAGGCAGTGCAGGCAGATACATGTCGATCGCGAACGGCCCAATCGCCGACAGCAAACCGAGGATGAGCGCCGCCCCAAAAAGCCGGGATGTCATGAGTGGGTGTCCTTGATCGCGTGAGCCGGAGTGAAGGCGTCACCACACAGGCTCGGCCGAACATCGTTCGGGCAAGAGGCGGCGGGGATTCGGCAGGTATACTTAATTATTAAACTATGCGGTACTTAAATTCAAGTGCTCGTTATGGGAGTGTCCAGCACCATTGGGCCAGTGCCATTGAAATCGGGCAGCGAAAACCGTTGCGCAGCGGACGTCTCTGCATCAGGAGCCAACACGAATACGTTACGCTGAAGGCTCAATGTGGTACTTCGCTTCATGATCTTCAGAGGATAGTCAGTGACCATCGAGCTATCAGCGCAAGCGGGCCCTATGGATGCCCGCCGAGCAAGATCTGTCGAGTTGCCCGGTGACAGCGTACTTGCTCATCTATTCGAAGGCGCCAACCTTGCAGACGCCTTCGCTATCGTGCTGCCGAGAGGTGCTACACACGATATCAACGCACTCGCTTGCGCCGTACTCGGTCACCCGGCGCCATGGGTGAAGATGTTGCTTCGCCTGCGGGATGTCGCTGTCGCCAGCTTCGGCGTCAAGACTTCCACGCACATCCGCGATGAGGTGCGTTCGGGCGCAACGGGGCACATCGATTTTTTCAGAATTCTTCAGCAGTCAGAGCGTGAGCTGATTGTCGGCGAGGACGATAAACACCTGGATTTCAAAGCATCGCTGCTAGTGCGTCCTACGCGTAACGGCCAAGACAGGGAGCTTGTCGCCACAACAGTCGCCATGTGCCACAACCGGTTTGGCCGTGCGTATATCGCACTGATTGCACCGTTTCATCGACTCGTCGTCCGCTCCAACCTTCGCCGGGCTGCGCTCAGGGGCTGGGCTTGATGATGTCAGAGACCGGTCTGTATGTTTGCAATGAGACGGGGTGTGAGCGTTGTCCCGTTCAGTCGTGGCACTGGGCAGCGGTACCGGCTGTAAGGCTGAGTGCGAGGAGCCATTGCATAATGGGTTGAATTTTAGACGGATGAGTTGCCGTGCACTCGACATGGTCTTGGATGGTATTGATCCTTGCATCGTTCGCTGCCGGGGTGCAGAACGCACTCGCTGGCGGCGGCTCCTTCCTGACCCTTCCCGCTCTGCTATTCGCCGGCCTTGATCCGCGCGCGGCGAATATCGCTTCCACTATTGCCTTGTTCCCTGGTCAGGTGACTACCGGGTTGGCCGGCCGCGCGCACGTGACCGGTGCTGAAGGTTTGTCGTTCCGTACGCTACTGTGGATCAGTCTGGTCGGTGGCGCGTTAGGGGCCATCCTGCTGCTGGTGACACCGGTCAGTGTCTTCACGCATTTGGTACCGTATTTGGTGTTATTCGCCACGGTGGTTTTTGCCTGGGGCAGCTTTTTCAGGAAGCCACCCAGAGGCGGTGCCAAGCAGGCTCTGGGCAGGCACGCTGCCATGTCTATGCAGTTCTGCATCGCGATCTACGGTGGCTATTTCGGTGGTGGCATCGGCATTCTGATGATGGCCGCGCTTACCGCGGCGGGCCTCGGCGTGCGCGCGGCCGGTGCAACCAAGAATGTGCTGGCGGCTGTGATGAACGCTTCGGCGGTAGTGATCTTCCTGGTGCAGGCGCGCGTCTTGCCGTGGTTGTTGATCGCCTGCGTGGCGATCCCTGCGATCGCAGGCGGCCAGATCGGCGCCTATCTGATGCAGCGGGTCAACGAGAAGGCATTGCGTATCGCTATTGTCTGCATCGGTATTGCGCTGACGGTAGGTTTGTTTGTGATGAGTTAGGTGCGCTGCCAAGGCGCCTGCCGTTCTCGGTGAAATCAACGATGCCGCTACGTGTACGCGCCATCGTGACGCCGGCTCCAAGCGATGACTAAATGGCCGTCGTGTGATTGATGAGTGGCTACGTATGCCGCGCGCAGAAGGCCCGTTGAGATCGCCATGTGGTCGCACGGCTCATGCGGCACGGACGTTGAGTGCGCTGTATGCCTATAGGTTCGGCCGTTACGGTTAGATGTTGGCGCAAATTTGGCGCAACGTAAAAAACAAAAAGGCCCACATCGCTGCGGGCCCTTTGAAACATGGTGGCTCGGGACGGAATCGAACCGCCGACACGGGGATTTTCAATCCCCTGCTCTACCAACTGAGCTACCGAGCCAGAGTGGATAGCCTTGTGAGCCATCGGTACTACGTGGAGCCGCGCATTTAAGCGGATATGGGGCTTTGCGTCAAGACTTGTCGGGGGCGACGTAGCCCTCGGGCTGCTGTACTTCGCCGCCGCCGAACAGGAATTTCTCCATCTCGGCGCTCAAGAACTGGCGTGCCTTGGGGTCGAGCGGGTTGAGGCGGTATTCGTTGAGCAGCATGGTCTGGTGGGCCATCCATTGCTGCCAGGCCGGCTTGGAAATCTCAGCATAGATGCGCTGACCGAGCGGGCCGGGCCAGGGGGCGAAGTCGAGGCCTTCGGCGTCGATGTCGAGCTTGGCGCAGTGGATGGTGCGGCTCATGCTTTTTTCCTTTTGCCTGCGCTGGGTTGAGCGGCGGGCAGGGTGAGGGGTAACTCTGGCGCGGTTGCCGTAGCGAGGGCGAGCAACAGGCTGCGGACGGGGGCTGGCAGGCCGAGCGCGGCGAGTTCATCGGCATCGCACCAGCGTAGGTGCGGATTATCGGCGATGCCGCGGTGTGCTGTCGCGCCATCAAACAATAGTGGCTCGATCTGCAGTTTGTAATGACTGAACACGTGGACGAACGGCGCCAGGCCTTGCGCATCGTCGATCTGCGCATGCTGCTGGGCGAGCCGCCATGCGCCATCGTGGTCGACGGCCTCGGGCAGGCTCCACAGGCCCGACCACACGCCTTGTGGGCCGCGCCGTTCGAGAAGTACGCGCTGCTTCGCATCACGCAGGATCAGCATGACCGTGGCGCGTGTGGGGATGGTCTTGCCGGGCTTACTGCTGGGCAGCTGCGCGGTGAGGCCATCGCGATAGGCAACGCAATCGCTAGCCAGCGGGCAAGCGCCGCATAGCGGCCGCGAACGCACGCAGACGGTGGCACCCAGATCCATGATCGCCTGGGTGTAGTCGGCTACGCGCTGTTCCGGCGTGTGCGCATCGGCGTGCAGCCATAACTGTTTTTCCACAGCACTCTGGCCCGGGTGACCGTGAATGCCGTGATAGCGGGTGAGTACGCGTTTGACGTTGCCGTCGAGTATCGGAAAGCGCAGGTCATACGCTTGCGCCAGGATCGCGCCAGCCGTGGAGCGGCCGATGCCGGGCAGTGCGGCGAGTGCATCGAAATCACGCGGCATTTCGCTACCGTGATGTTCTACGCATAGCTGAGCTGCGCGATGCAGGAAGCGCGCACGACGGTAGTAGCCCAACCCAGACCACAGCGCGAGCACAGTGTCCTCATTCGCCGCTGCAAGATCGCGCAACGTGGGTAATGCATCGACGAAACGCTGAAAGTACGGAATTACCGTAGCGACCTGAGTTTGCTGCAGCATGATTTCCGATAACCACACGCGATATGCGGCGCGCTGGCCATTCTTCTCGGCTTGCTGCCAAGGCAGATCGTGGCGGCCGTGGTGATCGAACCAGGCCAGCAGGGCGGTAGCGAAAGGATTCACTTTGACTTGTGTGGCGTTGCGATGTTGGCAGGTGCCGGTGCTGCGGTGCTGGCTGCGCTGGCAGGTACGGCATCACCGGCTTGCACGCTCAGCCCTTCGATATGCATGCTGCCGGTGTCGAGCTTGGCCACTTCGATGCGACCGCTGCCGGGTGGCACGGCGAGCTGTGGATCTTGCGAGTTGCTCAATTGCGTCCACCAGTTGGTCAATGCGATGGGCGGCAGGCGCAGATCGATGTGATTGTCCTTGCCGTCCAGCTTCAGCGCGAGCAGCAGAGGATCTTGTTGGTTGGCTGGGGTGAGCGTGAGCGATGTGTTGTACGTGCCGGCATTGGCGTGATCGAGCTTGCCGCTCAGTTGCAGCGACGCATTGGCCGCACCGTGCCAGTGTGCTCCGCCCGTCAATTGCAGCGACAGCGTGTTGCCTTGCGACAGCCGCAAGCCGATGTCTTCCAGTTGCAGCACATCGGCCTCCATGTGCGGGGTGGCGGAGAGCTGCAGATGCAGCGGCGTGCCATCGGCGGTTTGTGCGGAAAGGTCAAGCGGGAAGGGGCGGTCCGGTGCGAGTTTGCCGGCTTCGAGCCTGACGTCGCGTAGCAGCAACTGGTCGCCGCGCACCACGCTGCCGCTGTAGATGCGTATACCGGCATCGACGCGTGGGATTTGCATCGGTTCGCCGGCCGGGCGAGGGGGTAAGTTGGACAACCACGCCTGCAAGGCATCGAGATCCACGCGTGGCGAATCGATATCCAGCCGCGAGATCACCGTGGGGCCGCCAAACAGCGTGTGCCATGGCAGTGTCAGTCGCCCACGCACGGCAAGCAGGATGGGCATATCCGCGTTGCGCGCGATGAGCGTCAAACCCTGCAGTTCAAGTGCTGGGTGAGGGAATAGCGTGGGGCTGGCTGGGCTCGATACGCTCAGCTCCAATCCGACATCGCGTGCTTGCGCTTGCAACATGGCGGTAAAGCGATCCGGCTGCAGCAGCAGATAGACCGAGACCAGCGCCGTAAGCGCGATCGCCAGCACCACACTGGCGCAGACGATCAGTAATACGCGCAAGCGAAGCGATAGGGTCATGGCTGATAAGTCATCACTGACTGATTACACAAGACCAAAGTTTGCTGGCAACAGGCCATCCACATAGTCCTCGGCATTGAATACGCGCAGGTCGGTGGCGGTTTCGCCAAGGCCGACAAAGCGAATCGGCAGGCCGAACTCGCGTGCCAGCGCAAACACCACGCCACCCTTGGCGGTGCCGTCCAACTTGGTGACGACCAGGCCGGTGACGCCGACGATCTGGCGGAACTGGCGCACCTGGCTGATCGCGTTCTGGCCGGTGGTGCCGTCGATCACCATCAACACTTCATGCGGTGCGTTGGCATCGAGCTTCTTCAGCACCCGAGCGATCTTTCCCAGCTCGTCCATCAGGCCGCCCTGGGTGTGCAGGCGGCCGGCGGTGTCTGCCACCAGCACATCGGTACCGCGCGAGCGTGCCGCTTGCAGTGCGTCGAAGATCACGCTGGCGGAATCGGCATCCTGTCCTTGCGAAATCACCTGCACCTGATTGCGCGCACCCCAGGTCTTGAGCTGTTCTACGGCGGCGGCACGGAAGGTATCGCCGGCAGCGAGTAGCACCTGTTGCCCCTCATCGCTCCAACGACGCGCCAACTTGCCGATGGTGGTGGTCTTGCCCACGCCATTGATGCCGACGGTAAGCACCACGAATGGCTTGTGACCTGAGATATCCAGCGGCTGCTGCACCGGCCGCAGCACGCTGACCAGCTCTTGCCGCAGCGCGGCGAGCAGTGCGCCAGCATCGGCAAACTCGCGCTTGTGCATGCGCTTGCGCAGGTTCTCGACCAGCTCGGTGCTGGTTTCGATGCCGACGTCAGCGGTGATCAGGGTGGTTTCCAGCTCGTCCAGTAGATCGTCGTCAAGCTTGGGGTGACGTACGAATAGCGAGGACAATCCGCGTGCGAAGCCACTGCCGGAAAGTCGCTCGCGCCAGCTGCGTTTGGCCGGGGGGGTTTCGGTGGGTGGGGCCGGCAGTGTGACAACTTCCGCGGCAGGAGCTACGTCAGGCGCGATGACATCGGGCACGGCGGCATCAGATGCAATGACGTCAGGTGCAGTGACCGCAACTGGGATGACGTCAGCGACCGGCTGAGCTTGCTCAATCGCGCGCGCTGGCGCATCGGCGGCTTGCTCCGGTGTCGTTTCGGCGGGCTTTTTCTTCCAGAACTTGAGCATTGCGGCAGCGATTCAAAGACAATAGGCGGCATGCTATCACCCCGATCTGTACTGGCCGCTGAGGGCACCTTGGTCTTGGCCCCTAAGAGCGAGTCCTCTCAATGGCTTGGCCATTCGCCGTCGAGATATGCGCCATCCGGCATGCTTTCAGCTCGTCGTCCCTGCGTAGGCAGGGACCCAGTGGCGATAACGCTCGGTTGTAGCGATATCGCTAGTGGGTTCGCTGCGCCCCGAAGGAAGTCCCCGTGGGACTGCGGGCTTTCGACCTCCTGCCGGAGGCCGAGTCACTTTCTCTTGCATGCCCAAGAGAAAGTAACCAAAGAGAAAGTAACCAAGGAGAAGGGCACCCCTAGTGCGGTGCCCTACGGACATCCTGTCCTTCGGGTGCGTGAGGCTCGGCCGGGCTTTTCGACAGCACTTCCTGTGCTGGCGAAAAGTGGCAGACATCCCTGCCTGCCACCCTGCGGGCCTTGTCGCCCGAACCTCACCGTCGCACAGGGGGCCCCAAGAGCAGCGCGCGTCCTGCGCGCATTTTTCGAAAAGCCAAATCAAAAGCAGCCACAGCAATACGCGCTGCTAGCTTCGAATAAATACCTTGAAAGTGTCCGCTCTAAGGGTATGTGCGTATGAGCGGCACGCCTGGGCGTATCCGCATCATCAGCGGAAGCTTGCGCAACTCCCGATTGAACGTGCCCGACCTGCCTGGTTTGCGGCCCACACCCGAGCGGGTGCGCGAAACCCTGTTCAACTGGTTGGCGCCTGTACTGGCCGGTGTGCGCGGGCTGGACCTGTGCGCCGGCACCGGTGCCTTGGGTATCGAGGCGCTATCGCGTGGCGCCGCAGGCATGCAGTTCGTCGAGCGCGATGCGCAGGCGGCGCGGGCCCTGCGTGACAACCTCACCCGGCTGAAGGTGAAGGATGGCGAGGTGGCTGCCATCGACGCGGTGACCTTCCTGCAAGGTAAGTCACAGCCGTATGGGTTGGTGTTTCTCGATCCACCGTTCGCGCTGGATCTGTGGGAGCCGCTGGCACAGCAACTGGAGCAGGGCGGCTGGCTGACGGCCTCGGCGCTGATCTATGTGGAATCTTCCCGCGAACGGCTGCCCGCGCTGCCACCGAGCTGGCAGCCGTACCGCGAAGGCACCGCCGGTGACGTGCGCTTCGCACTGTATCGCCGGGTTGCCGGGCTTCCGTTAAGCTAGGCATTGCCTCCCCCGATGCCGCCACGTTTCGTGAACAGACCACCCGTTAATACGCGTCTTGCTGTCTACCCGGGCACTTTCGATCCGATCACCAATGGTCACGCTGACTTGGTGGCGCGCGCTGCACCGCTGTTCGAGCGCATCGTGGTCGCCGTGGCGGATAGCCAGAACAAGGGCAAAGGGCCCGGCTTCAGCCTCAACGAGCGCATCACATTGGCGCGGCTAGCGTTGGCTGATCTGCCGAATGTGGAAGTGCGTGGCTTCGACTGCCTGCTTGCCGATTTCGTCAGCCAGATCGGTTCGGGCGTGATCATTCGCGGCTTGCGTGCCGTGTCCGACTTTGAATACGAATTCCAGCTGGCCAGCATGAACCGCCATCTGATCCCGCGGGTGGAGACGTTGTTCCTCACACCTGCGGAGCAATACAGCTTTATTTCCTCGTCGCTGGTACGCGAGATCGGCCGCCTTGGTGGCGATATTTCCGGCTTCGTACATCCAGCGGTGCAACAAGCCATGCGGCAGCGCTGGCACAAAAAACTACCCGAAACTGAAGGGGATCATCATGCGTAAATTTGCTTTTGTTGCTACCACTCTTGCGCTGACCGGTTGCTTGGCTTTGACCGCTTGCAACAAGCAGGCTGACACCGACCAGCAGGCTACCGCACAGGTTCAGAAGCTCACCAAGCCGGCCGATGCGAACGACTCTGCCGCGTGGAACGCCTATCTCGGCCAGATCGTGCAGGCCAACATGCAGGGTATGACGGCGGATCGTCCGTTCGCCTACATGGTTCCGGCTGGCGACAGCGACGATGCCGCGGGTAACCGTGACCGTCAGCTGCAGAATGTGCAGGACGTGATCGCGCGCGGCGTACTGCCGGGCAACATGCTGGTGTTCGCGGGTCCGGATTCGGGCAAGACCGCCGACCTGATGGGTGAAGCCTTCAAGGATGCCAAGGCCGGTTCGTTCAAGGGTGTGATCGTGTTGTTCATCGGCGACAAGGCCGACGAGCAGCGTGTCGACACCGTGCTGCAGCCGACCGGCGCGATTATCCGCTTCATCGCGATGTAAGACCCTTGGTCGGCGGCGCATCGCGCAGCCGACCCGCCTCCCTCTCCCCCGTGTGGGGAGAGGGTTAGCGAGAGCCATCTCTGCTCCTGCTTAGCCTGCTGTACCTGCATGTACTATCGAAAGTATGTCCCTGAAGATCCTCGATACCTGCGTCAACTGCGACGTCTGCGAACCGGCCTGTCCCAATAAGGCGATCTCGCTCGGCGAGGAGTACTACGTGATCGATCCGGCGCTATGCACGGAGTGCATCGGTCACTTCGATGAACCGCAGTGCGTGGTGGTCTGCCCGGTCGAATGCATCATCGTCGACCCCGGACACACCGAGTCGCACGAGCAACTCGAACTCAAATACCGACATTTGATGGAGACCAAGGCATGAGCGTAACGCTGCGTGGGCGAGTGTTGTTATTGAGTTTGTTACTGAGTGGAACGGCAGCATTTGCCGCAGATGCGCCAAGGCAGACGGCACCCATATCAACGCCAACAGCGGCAGTAGCGCAGCGCCCAGGCCATGCGGCCATCGCCAGTGCAAATTATCTCGCCACCAATGCGGGTTTCGAGGTGTTGTCCAAGGGCGGCAATGCATTCGATGCCGCAGTAGCAGTGGCTGCCGCACTCTCCGTCGTAGAGCCGGAAAGCTCGGGCATCGGTGGTGGTTTCATGGCCACGATGCATCGCGCATCCGATGGCAGCAATCTTTTTCTCGATGCACGCGAAGCCGCACCCGCCGCCGTCGACGCCAAGGATTACCTCAACGCCGATGGCACGCCGAACCGCGATACCTCGCTGAAGGGTCCACTTTCCGCTGGTATTCCTGGTGAGCCTGCCGGGTTGGTGTATCTGGCCGAGCACTACGGCAAGGTGCCGCTGAAGGTGTCGCTTGCACCGGCGATTCGCCTCGCCCGCGATGGCTTCAAGCCGGACCCACGTCTGCTCGGCTCGATTGCCGAAGAGCAGAAGAATCTCGAACGCTGGCCGGCCTCTGCCGCCAAGTTTCTGCCGAACGGCAAGCCACCGGTGAAGGACCAAATCTGGCGCGATCCGGAGCAGGCGCACACGCTGGAACTGATAGCCGAACAAGGCTCCGCAGGCTTCTATCACGGCGCGACCGCGCAGAAGCTGGTTGATGCCGTACGCGCCGCTGGTGGCAAGTGGACGCTGAAGGATCTGGCTGACTACCAGGCGAAAGCGCGCACGCCGATCACGGTGGATTACCGCGGTTACAAGATCGTCACTGCGCCGCCGCCGTCATCCGGTGGCGTGGCCATCGCTGAAATTCTCAACATCCTGTCCGGCTTCGATCTGACCAAGATGGATCGGGCGCAGCAGGTGCACTACATCGTCGAGTCGATGCGTCGTGCGTTCCGCGATCACAACGATTATCTCGGCGACCCCGATTTCGTGAAGATGCCGCTGGATATGCTGCTGTCGCCGTACTATGCCGATGGTTTGCGCCAGGCCATTCTGCCTGACAAGGCCACGCCATCCTCGATGCTGCCCAGCGGTTCCACGCGTGATCCCGGCATGCACACCACGCATTTCTCGATCATCGATGCCGATGGCAACATGGTGGGTATTACCTCCACCGTGAACTACGTGCTCGGCTCCACCTTCGTTGCACAGGGCACCGGTGTGTTGCTCAACGATGAAATGGATGACTTTGCCCTCGTGCCGGATCAGCCGAATGTCTATGGCTTGCTCGGTAGTGATGCGAACGCACCGGCCCCGGGCAAGCGCATGCTGTCATCGATGTCGCCGAGTCTGGTATTCAGCCTTGACCGTGAAGCGGTTATCGGCTCGCCCGGCGGCTCTACCATCATCACCCAGGTGCTTGAGGGCATCCTCGGTTTCATCGATGGCAAGAGTGCGCAGCAGATCGTGGCGCAGAAGCGTTACCACCACCAGTTCATGCCCGACGTAGTGATGGTGGAAGATGGCACGTTCGATCCAGCCACCACCACGGCGCTGGAGAAAATGGGTTACACACTCAAGCAGCGCGAATCCTGGGGCTTCATGAACGTAGTCACCTGGGATCGCAAAACCAACAAGCTCGATGCCGCGAGTGATCCGCGTCGGCCGTCGGGGCTCGGTAAGGTGCAGTAACGCTCGCGTTGCTAAGCCCCTCTCCCATTGGGAGCGGGGTTGGGGTGAGGGTTCGGTAATGCAGAAGAGATTGGCGGCTTACGCGATTTTCAAGCACACGCTCCGACCGCACCCTCATCCGCCTACCGGCACCTTCTCCCAAGGGGAGAAGGGTTCAATATGTGATGCTGGGTTCGCGTTGATCTACAACGCTAGTCAAGAAAGCTTTTGAACAGGTTCTAAGCCATGCAACTCTGGTCAATCATCGGTAATTCGCAAAAGCTCGACGGTGGCGCGATGTTCGGCAACGCGCCGAAAGCCCTGTGGTCACGCTGGATCGCACCAGACGAACAGAACCGCATTCCACTGGCTTGCCGTTGTCTGTTGGTAAAAGATTTGGACGGCCGTAACGTGCTGTTCGAAGCGGGCATCGGCGCGTTCTTCGAGCCGGCATTGCGCGAACGCTACGGCGTGGTGGAGGCACATCACGTGCTGCTCGATTCGCTGGCGACAGCTGGCGTCACGCATGAAGATATCGATGTGGTGGTGCTATCGCACCTGCACTTCGATCACGCCGGTGGCTTGCTTGCGGCATGGGAAGAAGGTCAGTCGCCACGGCTACTGTTTCCGAAGGCACAGTTCGTTGTGGGCGCGGAGCACTGGAAGCGCGCGACGAAGCCGCATCCACGCGATCGCGCTTCGTTTATTCCCGAGCTACAGACGTTGTTGGAACAGAGTGGACGGCTAGAGCTGGTCGACGGCGAATATTCGCAGGCGCTAGGCAAAGCGGTGCGCTTCCATTATTCGGACGGCCATACGCCGGGCCTGATGTTGGCCGAAGTCGGCGGCGTAGTTTTTTGCGCCGATCTGATCCCCGGACGCTACTGGGTGCACCTGCCGATCACCATGGGCTATGACCGCTACCCAGAGGCCCTGATCGACGAGAAGCGTGTGTTCCTCGACGACAAGCTGGCACGAGACGTGCATCTTTTCTTCACGCATGACCACGAATGCGCGCTTGCACGTGTGACTCGCGACGAGCGTGGTCGCTATGGCACCGCCGACGAGCAACCGGAGTTGCACGCGGTGACGCGCTAAACGACCCGCTTGGAGATTCGATGAACTGGAAACCGCGAGACGCATCCGCCATTCGACGCCTGCTTCTGCTCGCGGCAGGGGCCATCTTGGTATTGGCCGGTGTGGGTTTGGCGGCACTGACCGAGCACGGGTTGATCGAATACCAGTTAGGCGCCGAACGGCATGGCGGGCAAATTCTCGATCTTGGTGACGATGGATTGGAAGACAGCCAGCAGGGCGCCATGGTGCGTGTCACGGGCCAGGTACAAGTGGTCGAAGCCCCTTTCGATGCGCAGTTCAACCAGCAGGCGGTAGCCCCCGTACTGACCCGTCACGTGGAAATGTTTCAGTGGCACGAGGTACAGGCTGGCGGTCCTCCCGACTACGAGTTGGACTGGGAGGATCATCCGATCGATTCCAGCCACTTCCAGCGACCGTCCGGACATGACAATCCAGGGCAGTTTCCGATCCAAACGACACAGTTCGATGCCGGTAAGGTGCGGGTAGGCGGGTTCAAGCTGTCACCTACGCTCCTGCATGCGTTGCCTGGCGGCGAACTGATAACGCCGGATCTGAGTCGCCTGCCGAGTAATCTCGGTGCCAGTTTCAGTCTCTATCAGAACTATCTGGTTACATCCGCCAATCCATCCGCTCCACGCTTGGGCGATATCCGGGTGAGTTGGGAGGCGGTGCCGCTGCAGTTGGTGACTGTGGTTGGCAAAGCCGAAGGTGATCTTCTTGTGCCGGCCGATCATGCGGCTGACGGCAAGGGTTACGACGTGGAAATCGGTGAT
>JBARCX010000264.1:0-6688 GCA_049794535.1 Rhodanobacter sp. | reverse complement strand
GCCATGATCTAACGAGTGCCTCTCGTCCCAATCGCATGACCGAATAAAGGCGCCGCGTGCTCGGGCGTGGCGATAGCCACGCCTGAAGGCCTGCCGCTTCGCACGCTGTGCCGATCATCCATGTGGCGAAGGCGGCGAGTGCGCTAAGCAGGAGAAGGATGTCGATGCGATGTCCCTTGCGGGTGAGACTGTCTTCGAAGGCCTGTCCGTAGCGATGCGATTTGAGGTCACGAAACGACAACTCGATCTGCATGCGGCGGGCGTAAATGGCCACGATCGGCGGGGCGCTTTTGTTGGCAGGGGGCGATGCCATTGTCGATCCGACTACGACGTCCTCGACGATAGCAACTGATGCTTCTGCGACTCCGAAAACGCTGGGCACAGTTCAGGTAAATGGGTCTAGCGGTATTAACATAGCGCCGACCACCGAAGTCACGACGTGGTACGGTCCAACGTCAGGGGGGAGTCCACTACCTCAATCGGTTGCTAATACATTCCGAGGCGGAGCGTATGCAGAAACAGTGACTACCGGACCCACGACCCTTTACCGGGCCTATGGCGGTACTGCGAATCAATTGGGAGGTTATTGGACAACAACGCCACCAACAGGTCCATTGCAATCCGTCATTGATAGTGCACTCGATCAAACATGGGGTAACCCAGCGACTAATGTGGTCGAGATAGAGGTTCCTGCAGGTGTAACCCTCTATCAAGGACAAGCTGCTACGCAGGGAGGCTTGGTCGGAGGAGGTAATCAGGTTCTTTTTTCTAAAAATGTCAAAATCGACCCCAGCTGGATAAAGAAATGAGAGGCAGCGAATTTAAAACTGTAGATGGATTTTATTCCTATGCAGATTTTTCGAGATTCAAAGCGTGGGTGGAGGGTGAGATAAAGGATGGTCGCGCAGTGGAGGTTCCGGTTGAAGATTCTTACGCGGGCATCAATTTTACAGAAAGATGGTTTAGATTTGTTGATTCCAAGTCAATTTGGAGACTGGTCTATCCTGACGTACCTTTTAAGGGCTATTGGGGCGAGGTCATATAGGACTGACGCAAGAAATAGAAACAGGAATAGCCTTCCGCTCAACACGTTTGAGGCTGATATCTCGACGTATTCGAATAGCAGAATAAAAGGGGTCAGATACATTTAGTTGCTCAAGAAATGTCTCTTCTCTCGTTATCGTTTGTTCGATGTTCGATGTTCGATGTTCGTCGATAGGCGAAATAATGCTTATATAGGCAACATTATTAATTTGTTAGTGATGTAGTTCTGATTGACGAGCAAGCTTTAATAACACAGGGGAAGCCGTGAAAAAATCGTGGATGATCGTTGCGAGTGGGCTGGTTTTGGCCACGTTGACAGTCTTGACTGGCTGCAACCAATTTGTGTCGTACAAACAGCCGACGAGTGGCGCAATAGCCAGAGTGCGCGCCATGGGTAATCAGCCAAAGATGACTACAATTGATTGCTCTCGCTCAGAGGAGAAGCCTGACGGTTTCCTCTTCTGGGGCAATAAGAAGCATGACTTAGGTATGCCCAAGCCGCCTGGGTTTAGCGGGGAATACACTGAATATTACGCAGTGGCTGAAAAACCACTCGTTATCAACTTTGCAGACCCGCAGCCCATGGTTGCCCCGGGTCTTCGCGTGGTCTACACCGGGCCTCGGTGCGATTCTGTGGTAACGAGATTTGTGCCTAAGGCAGGCCATGATTATGAAGTCAGAGAGAATGCATACGGCGCATGTAAGTCAGGCATTTTCGAGTTGGTTTCCAATGGAACGAGCGGAGTACGATATTTGGACGTTCCACCGATTAGCGGTGATGTTTGCCCGCAGTAATTCGTGTGTTTCGACCGGATAAGTGGGGCTCAATCTGGCGTCTTTGTTTCACTTTATTTACCGTAAGAAATTCGTAAGACATGTGCGATGCTGGGAGAAGGCTCGCCGACACGTAATTTACATAGAGTGTCGGCATTCGCCTACAGACGGTATCTAAGCTTTCAGATAGTGTGCGCCGCTCACGCGCGAACGCTTGCGGCGTAGGTGCGCGCGTGGAACAGAAGGGGTAAAAATATATTTATATGGGTCGAGATTATTTATTTCTTTAGTAAATGTCTTTAGCCATTTATCCCATTCGGTGCGTAGAAATATCTATTGAATACACGAGCTAACCAGTCCTACAGGGGGATATCCGATGAAAATACGCAAAAATATAATGGCTGTGATGGTGACGCTGTTGCTCAGTGGCACCGCATGCGAGTTGTTCGCTTCCCCGCAAAGCACGCCGGTTGGTACGCCAACTACAACGGCTTCTGTGTCGCCCACCTCGGCTCCCTCGTCTAGCGCGACAACACCTGCTGCTTCCCGCGAGGCTGCAGTCGCAGCATTGTTGAAGCCGATCGATGGTGTGACGTACCTTCCTGACAGTGTGGTTGGCATGGCGCTGTCGACGACCGACCAGGATTTGCACATGGAGCCCACCGCAGGAGCGCTCGCCAGTACGAACGCCTGGGTTACCGTACTGTTCTATGCGGATTTTCCGGGCCAGCACGCGAAGATGCAGATCGCCGATGCCCACCCGAGCATTCACATCAAGCTTGGTAGCAATCCGGAAGGCCGAGTGTTCCTGGTCAAGACCGAGTCGAACGTGAAGACGGACAATCGCTCGCTTAAAATGGGGCGTTCGGGATGGGGGCATGCCTCTAGCGCGACGACACCAGACAAAGATTGGATCGTTAGTTCTGCTGTGAAAGAAGACAGCCCGAACCTGTGGACGCTGACGCCAACGGCAGATCTGGCGCCGGGCGAATACGGCGTGTTTGTGGCTCGCGCTGGGAGCGGTACGTTGTCAGGCGATTTGTATGACTTCGCTGTTGTGGCCAAGTAAATCAATCGCGCTGTTGGCATGACGGTGGCGGGAGGCCTCCGGCACGCTGGCGTTTAAGATGCGGGTGCTTGCAAAGCATGGCTGTGCGGACTAGTCCGCACAGCCATGCTTCATAGCTGACTTAGTGCACTTAGCACGCCACCTAAACAGGCACGCCCTGTCCCACCTTATCCCGCGCCATAACCACGCTCGTCGTAAAGCGCCGAATGTTCGTGTTGTCGAATAAGAGACGTCGCGTGAAAGCTTCAAAGTCGTCCATGTCGCGGGCAATCACGATCAGGATGAAGTCTGCTGCACCCGTGACGTAGTAGCACTGCTGCACGTTGGGGTCGACGCGGGCGGCGGTGCGGAATGCATCGAGCATGTCCGCGCGTTCGCGTTCCATCTCCACCCCGACGATAAAGGTCATCGCTTGACCCACGGCGAGGGGGTTCACCACGGCAACCTCTGCGACGATCACGCCTATCTGGCGCATGCGCTTGAGTCGGCGCTGTACGGCGGCGGCGGATAGGCCGATATCGGCGCCGATGTCTTCGCCGGTGGTGCGTGCGTCGAGCTGCACGCGGCGGAGAATTTCGCGGTCGAAAGCGTCGAGTGTGGTGTCTTCAGTCATACCGCACTGATACGCCAAAAGTTGCGGGCTAGCAACGGCAAGGGTGGCAACAACGCGGCTCAACCGCAGGATTCGCCCGCAAACTACGTGCATCCTCCAACCGGGTTTGCGTGTGTTTCTGAATTCCCGTCGCTCCGCTTACCTCCCTTCAGATCGCGATCTGATCGGGCGGGCGCATGCCGAGAACGTGCGTGGCTACCTGGCTCAGTGCCCTGCGTATGGGGCTACGCCGCTCATGCTGCTTGAGGATCTCGCAGCGGCATGCGGTCTGGCCGGCGTGTACCTCAAGGCAGAGTGGAGCCGGATGGGGTTGTCGAGCTTCAAGGCGCTCGGCGGGCCGTATGCCGTTGCCCTGCTTGTGCAAACGCAGGCATCGTCTGTGCTGGGTAGGCCTGTGTCGCCCGATGAACTGTGTACGGCGGAAGTCCGAGCCATCGCGAATGCGATGACGGTGATCTGTGCGAGTGCTGGCAATCATGGTCTCGCGGTTGCGGCAGCGGCGGGAGTGTTTGGTGCTCGCGCTGTCGTCTGCTTGAGCGAGTCGGTAGCGGAGTACTACGCGATTCGGTTACGCGAAAAGGGCGCAACAGTGATGCGTCATGGCGCGACGTACGAAGCGAGCATGACGTATGCCCGAACCGAAGCCGAGCGGCACGGTTGGACGTTGGTATCGGATAGCTCCTGGTCGGGCTACACCACGGTGCCGCTTAGCGTGATGCGCGGCTATACGGTGATGCTGGAAGAGGCCGCCGAAACGATGGAAGCGACGTGTGGGCCGGCAACTCATGTCTTCGTTCAAGCAGGTGTAGGCGGACTAGCCGCTGCCGCGGTGGGTTACCTGCGGGACCGCTGGGGCGAAGGCTTCAAGTTCATCGTGGTGGAACCCGAAGGTGCACCCTGCATGTTGGAGAGTGTTCGTCAGGGGCATCTGCTTCGAGTGACCGGTGCACCCACCACGCTGGGACGTCTCGATTGCAAAGAGCCGTCTCTACTCGCTTTTGAACTGCTCGCACACCTCGCCGACGCTTTCATGCTGGTGTCCGATGTTGATGCCGATGATGCGGCTAGGCACCTGTTTGCGCAGGGTGTCCCGGTTTCTTCCTGCGGAGCAGCGGGTGCGGCAGGGTTGATCGCCGCATGTAATGACAAAGCTACGCGACAACTTCTCGGCCTTGATGCCAATTCACACGTGCTGCTGATCGGTACCGAGGCAGCGATGGAACCAACGGAACAACAGTGACCATGAAACTCTTCTATCAAACCCACTCACCCTATGCGCGCAAGGTGTTGGTGCTGGCGCACGAGATCGGGCTCGCGGATCGCCTTGAAGTGATTCACCACGAAACGAGCCCGACGCTGCGCAATGAGGAAGTGTTCCAGGTGAATCCACTCGGCAAGGTGCCCGTGTTGGTGCTCGACGACGGTATGACCTTGTTCGACTCGAACGTGATCTGCGAATACCTGGATGGATTGCACGACGGCGTTAAGGTGATTCCTACCGAGAGCCGTGCACGCCTGCTCAGCTTGCGCCTGCAAGCGCTCGCGCAGGGCATCTGCGATGCCGGTATCGCAGTGCGAAATGAAACCGTGCGTCGCCCCGAGCCGTACCGATATCCCACGATACGTGATGGCCACACCCAGAAACTCGTAGCCTCTTACGATTTCCTCGAGCGAGAGGCGGCCACCGGCTTCAATAGATCCGGTATTCATCACGTTGATATTGGGCAGATCGCGCTTGCCACGGCACTGAGCTGGCTCGAGTTTCGCGGGTTGCCAGATTTCGAAACTGGCCGACCGCATGTGTCGGCGTGGTATCGCGCATTTATGCAGCGCCCATCGATGTTGGCAACGCCACTAGCCGGTGAAACGCATGACTGAAACCAAACACGCAGTTCCAGCGCACCGCGCTAAGTACCCCTCAGGGGAGGCTGGGAGGGGGTAAGCACTCGCCTCAATCCCCACCCATCCTGATTTAAAGAAGTCATCCATACATCACCACTTACCCGGAGGCTCCATGAGCTCGCTCTGGACAGACATGCTGCACCTGCACGGCTACATCAACGACCTGGCATTCATGCGTCGACAGATGGATGCGCCTACGCCGCCTAAGTCCAAGTCAAGCAAAAAGCAGAAAAGCCATTCGCCACGCAGCATGCTTTCAACATGGTCCGCTCGCCTTTGCCAGGGCATTGGTGATGGTGTCCTGCATACGCAGTAGGTGCATCGACGAACTCGGTAGATCACTTAATCCACGCAATGCTCAGAAATAGAAATCGTTACGGCATCTGTGCGGTGCAAAGGTAGGTTGGTGGTGAGCCTGCGAACCCAACGTTGACGAGTCCCGATGTTGGGTATCCCCCGGATCAAGTCCGGGGTCCATCCAGCCGACGAACCATCGAATGTGGATGGCATTGGCGATAGCTGCTGCCTGAGGCAAACTCGGAATGGACGCATCGACAACACAGGAGCCAGGCCGCATGGATATCGTCAGTCTTCACGAGCACATGGAGTTCGTACCGGAACTCGCGCAGTTGCACTACGAAGAATGGGGCCATCTGCGACCCAAGGAATCGCTTGTCGAACGGACGGCGCGTCTGACCCAAATGTGTACGGCAACGGATATGCCAAGCGTCGTCGTTGGGCTTGAGTCGGGGCGGCTTATCGGTTCCGCCATGCTCATACCCAAGGATGGCTTGCTCGTGGAAAATCACCTCACGCCATGGCTTGCGGGTGTGTACGTCAAAAGCGAGGATCGATCGCGGGGCATTGCTGTAGCGCTAATACGGCACATCGAAGAGCTAGCCAGGCAGGCGGGCCATCGAGCGATCTATCTGTGCACCGATACGTACGCTGCGTACTACGAGCGACATGGCTATGGAACCGTGGAAACGCAGGAGTTCCTGGATGAACCCGTCTATATCATGGCGAAGCTGTTGGCCTAAGCACATCTTCCGACCAGCAGCGGCAGCGAGATGTCAACGCCATGCAGTCACGTGGGCAGCACGCGCCGCGCCGAGTACGCTTGGTGACAAGCGGTCGCCCGATTAGCGTTGGGTCTCAATGTGAGGGCCTCTCCCACCGGGAGAGGGTGCCGGTAGGCGGGTGAGGGTGCGACGAAGCTTCAACGTAACGCGCTGGTCGCACCCTCATCCGCCTGCCGGCACCTTCTCCCGAGGGGAGAAGGGAAC
>JBARCX010000263.1:0-2075 GCA_049794535.1 Rhodanobacter sp. | reverse complement strand
ATGTGCCTGCTCGGGGCTTTGTTGCTGCTCGCGCGTGGCCGTTGGCTGTGCGAACGGGTGCTGTTGGGCCTGGTCAGCCGCCACTTGCCGGAAGGTCATCTGCGGCGCAGTGCGATGGCGGCCATCGTGGCGTTGTCGGTCACCCTGAGCATGGGCTTGGCCGCTCAGCTCGTATATCTCGCACTGAACTGGAACGGTACCTTCGACGACGACCTCGACCAACTGGCCCAGTCACTGGTGAAAGCGGCGTTCTTTGCCGCTTTCGTCACCGGCTTGGGGCGAGCACTGCTATCGGTGAAACGCCCATCGTGGCGGCTGCCGGCGCTCTCGGATCAAACCGCACAAGGTCTGCGTTGGTTCCCGTGGCTGCTCGGCGCATCGGAGTGGTTGCTTGTCTTGGTTGAACGCATCAACAGCACCATCGGCGCCAGTTTGGCGGCAACCGTATCCGTTCGTGCCCTGTTAGCGTTGTTGATCAGCGGCCTGGTTGGCATGGCGCTGCTACGGCTTGGGCGCGCACGACGCGTGATGCTGGCTTCCGGCCACACGCCGGCCAAACGGCCGTTGTGGGTTGGCCTGGTAGCCATCATCGCGATACTCGGCGTCATCGGCGCGTGGCTCAGTGTCACCACCGGTTACATCGCTTTCGCCTTCTTCATCGCTTGGCAGATGCTGTGGATCGGCATGATCGTGGCCGCGTTGTATCTGCTGACGCATCTGCTGCACGACGTATTCGACACGTTGCTTACGCCACATGGACGCAGTGGGCAACGCCTACAGGCGGCGTTCGGGCTGAGCGCAGCCTCGCTCGAACAAAGTGCGGCCGTGCTATCCGGCGTCAGTCGCGTACTGCTGCTACTGACCGCCGTCGCCATCATGCTGACGCCGTTCGGCTCCGGGCCGCATGACCTGGTCGATCGCATAGGCAATGTCTTCGGACACCTCACGTTTGGCCAGCTCGACATCAAGCCAGGCGACCTGCTGAAGGCGGTCGTGATCTTCATCATCGGCCTAGTCGCGATACGCATCGTCAAGCGCTGGTTGAGTGAGGAACTGCTGCCCAAGACGTCACTCGAACCCGGCATGCAGAACTCCTTGATCACCCTGCTCGGGTATGTAGCGGTGATCATTCTGGTGGCATTGGCATTGGGTGCTGCGGGCGTTGGCCTGCAAAACATCGCATGGATCGCCAGCGCGCTGTCCGTCGGTATCGGCTTCGGCTTGCAAGCCATCGTGCAGAACTTCATCTCCGGTTTGATCCTGCTCGCCGAGCGGCCGGTGAAAGTGGGTGACTGGGTCAGCCTGAGCGGAGTCGAAGGCGATATCAAACGCATCAATGTGCGCGCTACCGAGATCCAGCTAAGCGATCGATCCACCATGATCGTGCCGAACTCGCAGCTGATTACCCAGAACGTACGCAACGTGACACTCGCCAACGCACAAGGCCGCGTGAAAATCAGCCTGCCGATGCCACTGGATACCGATGCAGCCAAGACACGTCAAATCGTGCTGGAGGCGCTCAAGGCACATCCCTCCACGCTCGCTACTCCGGCACCCGCCGTGCGATTGGATGACATCACCACCGCCTCGATGAACTTCACCGCCACTGCGTATGTGCGCAGTCCACGCGATGCATCCAGCGTAAAAAGCGACATGCTGTTCGATATTCTCGAACGCCTGCGTGTCGCTCAACTGCCACTTTCATCGCCACAAAGCATGGTGCTGCACACCGTCGGCTCGCTGGGTGAAGACAGCCCGGCCGTGCCCGTAGCTGCGCCTAGTCAGGAACCATGATGAAACGGGAGCCGTAATGGGCTGGCACAGCATCGTTCCCAGTGCACCACTCGATACCCTGATCGAAACGATCTGGGACTGGGACATGCCGCCAGCCCATCATCGCTTCGACCGCATTCTGCCGACACCCGGCACTGCGCTGATCATCAACCTCTACGAAGACGAAACCCGTACCTATCGTGATGATCCGGAGCGCAGCTGCATTCGCGCTTCCGGCAGCGTTATCGGTGGACCGTACTGGCGTAGCTGGATCATCGATACCAGCGAGCAAATTCGTGTGA
>JBARCX010000262.1:0-1873 GCA_049794535.1 Rhodanobacter sp. | reverse complement strand
TCACCGGACTGGAAGAGCTCAGGGAAGCCGTTGAGGCCCTCCGTGCGGAGCATGGAGAGAAATGGCTATCGGTTTTCGTAGCGTTCTACATGGGCTACAAGCGAACCTGTGAGCTTGCCGATGCCTGCACGCTACCGAGCCTGTCCGCAGAGGTCGAACGTGCGGATCCCGCTACGCGCGATGCCTACCAAGCCGCATTAGCCGGCGTGGCTCGTGCCGTTGCCGAAGGTCTTTCAGGCGGAACAAAAGCTCAGCGCCAAGCGCGCGCATGGGCGCTGCTTTCAACGCTCGCCGGGGGAGTCACCATGGCTCGCGCCGTGCCGGACCAGAAAACAGCAGAGCAGATCGCAGCGGCCGTGCAACGTGCAGCTCTGGCTATTGCTAGCGGACACGAACCCGATTGAAGGTCGTGATTCGACATGCCGCCACAGATAGCGCTGCGGCATGCCGAAATAGCTTAAGCGCCCTAAGCAACGCAGAGCTGCGATGCACGCGCGATGACAGGCGCCGGCACCTGCGCATGCCCGGCAGCATCGTGCAGGAGAGCGGTGATTCGAAGTCCACCGGATGCAATACACGCGTGAAGTTGTCCGCCGTAAATCTGCACGTGATCGCGCATGGCATCGATATCGAGACAGCTTGCACCCAACGCTGTTGCCAAGTGCTTTCCTTCTGCGGCGCCATGAATCAAAGGATTGACCTTTGTATGCCCCGCGAAACCTTCCAACCGAAGCACCGCCCAGCGACGACCATGGGTTTCACCACTGCGCAAGTAAAGATTCATTCGGGTACATGGCTGCTGCGCGCAGATATACACCACCGCTTCGCATGCCAACCGATAGAGCGCCATCTGCACACCCGGCGCGAGCTGGCTCAGCTTGCGCCCCTGAATCTCGCAGCGATAGATCACCCCCGCCTCATCCAGGGTTCGCGCCAAGGTCTCGCGCAGCACTGAAGACAAACCACCATCGCGCCAGGCAAGTGGGTACACGCTATCAGCCAATCGATACAACTGTTGCTGAGCCAAAGCGTGCGAATGTTCCAAGGTGGCGCCAACCTGCTCCAATGCGTGAGAGGTTTGACGCATGCGCAACTCGCTGAGATAAAGCCCGTGTTGGGCGATCTGCAATGACACATTGGCATCGTGTGATTCGCGTTGTGCCTGCTGGTTATGTGTAGAGGTACGCACGCCTAGTGCGAATAAACATGTAATGGCGAACGCTATGAACACCTGTACTTGATGTGTGTCGGGGTCGGGGTATGACGCCAACGTCAAATTGATACAGATAATGACGAGCGTCGAGCCAAAAGCAGAAGCACGCCAGCCATATTTGAAGGTCAACCATACGACGGGTAAGAACATAGCCACACGGCATAACTGCCTGGCGTCTCCTATCGTGTTGAGACCTAGCCAAGTCAGCACAACCAAGGCTGGCAACAGGAGTACCGCAACTTCAGACAGTACAGGACTACGTACGAAACGGCCAAACCATGTGTGGCGCGAACTTGAGCTGTATTCAAGCTTGGCCATGAGCGCCCAAGGCACCATAGTTAGGATGACCACGTACTTGCTAATAAATCCGCTAACCACTTTCATGACGGTCAATATGGAAGGCGGACTCCCCGGAGCAAGATGTGCTGTAGCAAATTCAGCACACATAAGGAGTACCCACATCAACGTGGTAAACCCCACACAAAACAGCAAAACTCCTACGTTGAAGAGTCTTCTCGTCGGAAACAGTGCCATGCGGCTGCGGTACCACCACATAATCGGCATTCCAATAGATATGAGCGGAATGGACGATATAACGACCCACATCAGACCAAACTGACTAAGGTGCTGATCATTGAAGTAAGCCAATGGGAAAATTTC
>JBARCX010000261.1:0-8316 GCA_049794535.1 Rhodanobacter sp. | reverse complement strand
GGTCGCACCCTCATCCGCCTGCCGGCACCTTCTCCCGAGGGGAGAAGGGAACGTCGAGACTCGACGCTCATTTGGAGCGGCCACGCGACATGCGCGTAGTAAGGCGCAGCTTTCGGTTTGTGCTCTTGGGGAGTTCAATGGAAAACGACGGGGGCAAGTTGCCCATGACGCGCCGTGATTTATTGCGGATGATTGGCCTCACCGCGGGTGGCGCTGCGATGTACCAGGCGATGAGCAGCTTGGGATTTGCTGCAGAGTCGCCGTTCAAGGGGGCGCCCAACTTACAAGGTGCACCGAAAGGTTCGTCCGTATTGATTCTGGGCGCAGGCCTCGCAGGCATGGTGGCTGCGTACGAACTGCGGCAGGCCGGCTACAAAGTGAAGGTGCTGGAATACAACCATAGACCCGGTGGCCGTAACTGGACGCTACGTGGTGGCGATACGTATACCGAAATGGGTGGCTTCACTCAGCACTGCCGCTTCGATCATGGCCAGTACTTCAACCCAGGTCCATGGCGCATTCCGTATCACCATCACGGCATTCTGAGTTACTGCAAAAAGTTCGGCGTGCCGCTCGAAGCGTTCGTGCAGGTGAATCACAACGCGTACCTGCACAACACCAAAGCGTTTGACGGCAAGCCGCAGCGCTATCGCACCATCAACGCTGACTACCGCGGGCACGTGGCTGAACTACTGGCCAAGACTACGCAGCAAAACAAACTCGATACCCTGGTGAGCAAAGAGGATCAGGAACGCCTGATCGACTCCTTGCGTCGCTGGGGCGCGCTCGACAAGAACCTCGCCTATGTAACCGGTGCGGCTAGCAGCGATCGACGCGGCTATGAGAAAGATGCCGGTGGCGGCCTCACCGCTAAACCGATCCCATCCGAGCCGCTCGGGTTGCAAGCTGTACTCGGCTCGGATCTGTGGCGAAACCTCGCCGACGCGGAGAGCTACGAATTCCAGACCACGCTATTCCAGCCCGTAGGCGGTATGGATCGCATCGGCACCGCATTCGGGCGTGAGCTAAAGGATGTGATCAGCTACGGCGCCAAGGTCACCGAGATCCAACAGGACGAGCAGGGCGTTACGGCGATTTACGAAGACGCGTCCGCACCAGGTACCAAACACAAGGCACGCGCCGACTGGTGCCTATGCACCATTCCGCTATCCATTCTCAGCCAGATTCCCATGAACGTCGGCACGGCCATGGCCAACGCCATCGCGGCGGTGCCTTATGCCGCGACGGTCAAAGTCGGCCTGCAGTTCAAGCGGCGCTTTTGGGAAGAGGATGAGCAGATCTACGGCGGCGTGACCTACACCGATCTTCCGATCAACAGCATCAGTTATCCGAGTACGGGATATCAGAGCAGCGGTAAGGCGGTGTTGTTGGGTGGCTATATCTGGGGTCTGAATGCGTTCGAGTTCACGGCGATGACGCCGGAACAACGCGTGCAGAAAGTGGTGGAGTACGGCAGCCAGATCCATCCGCAATATCGAAAGGAATTCGACAACGGTATTGCCGTGGCCTGGCATCGCGCACCTTTCACCATGGGCTGCTTCGCGGGTTGGTCGGACGAGCTGCGAGATAAGCACTACGACAACCTCTGTCAGATCGATGGCCGCATTGCGCTAGCCGGTGAACACGCATCCTATTTACCCGCGTGGCAAGAAGGTGCGGTGACATCGGCGCTGGATGCGATCGATCGCCTTCATCAGCGCGTTGTGTCGGGGGCCAAGGCATGAGTGGGTCGATGAAGAAATCCCGGCGCGTTGCCGCAGGCTTGCTTCTGCTGTGCGCTGCGGTAACGGCAGATGCGCAATCAAACAGCGCGGCGAATGTTTTCCCGGCAGCGGGGGACATGCCCAATGGCGAAGTCATCTTTCACAGCATCTGTCAGGGTTGCCACATGCCGGATGCCAAAGGCGCAACCGGCGCAGGGACCTATCCCGCACTCACCGGCAATCTGCGTCTGGTCTCACCGCAATACATGGCGGCAGTGATCTTGAACGGCCGGCACGATATGCCCTCGTTCGGGAAGCTGGGTGGAGCGGCGCGGTTCGATGACACCCAGCTCAGCGACGAGCAAATCGCTGAGGTGATCAATTACATCCGCACGCATTTCGGTAATCACTACACCGACACCATTACGGCGGCGGACGTGGCGGCGATGCATCGGTGATGAGTTGTAGCTAATTGAATCCTTCTCCCATTGGCGACCCGAAGGTAGTCCCTGTGGGAGAGAAGGTGCCGGTCCCACAGGGACTATCTTCGGGTCGTAGCGGATGAGGGTTCGGTCGAAGCCGATGTTGGACGATTGCGCAAGCTCCGAACCCTCACCCCAACCCCTCTCCCAAGGGGAGAGGGGCTACTCACGCCCGCTACCGCAACGTGCAGCCAACATCGCGCGCAACTCATCTACATAGGTGCGGCTGGCGCGTAACGGCGTGCCATCGCGCAGCCGCAGCAGGCAATCGCGATTGGATAGCGCTTCAAGTTCGGAGACTCTGTCGATGCAGACAATCGTCGAACGATGAATCCGTACGAATCGTGCGGGATCGAGTCGACGCGCCAGTTGATGCAGCGGCTCGCGCAACAGATGCACTTTGCCGCCTACATGCAGACCGGCGTAGTCGCCATTGGCCTCGATCCAGTCGACTTGCGCAGCATCGACAAAGGCGATGCGGTGGCCGATGCGCACCGTGAATCGTGTGGCGTAGGCTGGCGCATTCGTGGGCGCTGCCAGTAGCGTATCGATGCCAGCTGCTTGTAGGCCATGATGGCGCAAGGCGAGTGTTTGACGGGCCCGATCCAGTGCTTCATCAAACCGATCGTCATCGACGGGCTTAAGCAGATAATCCAGTGCATGGATCTCAAAGGCGCGGATCGCGAAGCTGTCGTACGCAGTAAGCAGTACGGCCATGGGCCGTTGCTTCGCCGGTAACTGGCCGAGTGCATCGATGCCGCTTATACCCGGCATCTGCACATCCATAAATACCAGGTCGGGTGCTTGGGCCTGGATGGCCAGCACGGCCGATTCGCCATCGACACATTCACCGATGGTCGTCACGTCGGCATGGCGCGCAAGGCGCGCGCAAACACCACTGCGTGCTAGTGGTTCGTCATCAACGACCAGCACGCGCATCATGCCGTGGCTGCTCGCGGTTCGGTCAACGAGGTGGCTAGCCGATAAGGCAATGCGATCCGCACCGTGCAGCTGCCATCGTCGGCGAGCATCAAGTCGAACAGATGCTGTTCGCCATACAGCTTGTCCAATCGCTCGCGGACATTGCGCAGACCGATGGCTGAGGCTCGGCTGGGTAGTGGTGCTTTTTCAACGTCCTCAGCGACACCGTCATTGCGCAGGCTGAGTTCAAGGCGATCGCCGACGCGCGCGATATGCAGCTCGATCCGGCCACCCTCCCGTCGTGGCGCAATGCCGTGTCGTATCGCATTCTCGACAAGCGGCTGTAACAGCAAGTAAGGCACCAAGGCGCGCAGTACATCAGGGCCAATCCGCAGGTCGATCTGCAGGCGCGCACCGAGTCGTGCCTTCTCGATGTCCAGATAATGCTCGGTGAGCGACAGCTCATCGGCGAGCGGCACTTCGTGCGCTTCACCTTGTTCAAGTGTTGCGCGTAGAAAGTCACCCAGCCGCGCAATCATGCGGGTGGCATCACGCGAGTGGCCCTCAATAACCAGCGATGAGATCGCATTGAGCGTGTTGAACAAGAAGTGTGGATGCAGCTGATAACGCAACGCACGCAGTTCGGCATCGCGCGCCAACGTAGCAATGTCCAATACACGCTGCTGTGATGCCTTCAATTCGAAGTAGTAGGCGACCACGGCGTGAATCGCACAGAACGCGATCATCGCCAGCCAGCAGCCATCCAATCCCGTGAAGACCCCGGCCCACATAAAGGTGGGCATCTGTCCCCAATGCACCGCAAGAAGCTCGAAGATGGCCTTGTTGACCAGTGATGGCACATAGGTCGCTACGAGCATCACCAGAACCATCGGCCACCACGACACACGTCGTCGCCACAGGCTGCGCTGGATCGCCGTCAGTGGAAAGCTCCAGACGATGTAGGCCACGATGAACAGCGAGCGGTAGCCCGCGGTGTGCTTGAAGCCAAGCTCCGGCAATCCCATCACCACCATACACAAGGTGATGGGCAGGCCCGCCAGTATCGGCAGCCAGAACGGCACGATGGCCTGGCGGTCGATGGCGGAGGGGGTACTTATGTTTGCCGTAACCACGTGCGGTTTGTTCCCCTTGCCGGCACAACGGATAGGTCGCTGTGCCGCGCAATTCTAATCAACCTGGAGTCACTCTGGCGGTGGGAACCAGGCATTCAGAACCTTGCCATTGCGGACCTCATACATCGCGATCATGTCCGGCAGACTCTTGCCTGGTGGCAGGCCATGTACACGCTCGATATCGACCACGATGGGGCCGTTGACCATGCGCTTGATGATCTCGACGCGGAAGGATGCGGGCTCCTTGTTGAGGAAGGCGTAGGTCTTCTTGAGCGCAGGGATACCCTTGATGGGCGGGCGTTTGCCATCGAGGCTGATGATGCTTACGTCGTCCGCATAGCAGGCCGCAAAAGCCTCGACGTCATGCGCGTTGTAAGCGGCAAATTGCGCATTCACCACCTGCGCTGGGTCGTTGGATGTGCTGGCACAGGTAGCTGCCATGGCGTGCCATGGCAGCAGTGCGAGTGATAAACCGATCCAGCTTACAAAGCGACTGCTGAACATGCGGGTCTCCAAGGGGCGAGTTGGATTAGTGCAACATCGCTGGTGCCATCGTGATGGAGTAAAGCATCGAGTTGATCTTCCAGCCGTCGTTGGTATTCACCAGCTGCCAGGTTTCGTTACCGTTGTTTGTTTGCTTGCCGTCGAGCAAGAAAATGTAATCAAAATATACCGTAGCCACAGTGCCATTGGTCTGGATACGTACGTTCGAGAATTTCTCCTCCATCGGTTTCGGCTTGGAGCTGACGAAATCGGTAAATTCCTTGAAGTTACCAGGCATGAGTTTCGGTGCACCGGGGTGCTTCGCTTTCACCAGTCGATAGGTCGCATCGTCGTACACCGATATCCACGCGCCGTTACTCGGCAGAAACATCGTGTTTAGCTTATTGCCGTCTCCAGCGATGATCGCCGCCTGAAAGGCATCCACGAGCTGCTGGACCTGTGCCGTGGCCGCCGTGTGATCGGGCTGCGCGGGTACGCCGTCGGCATGGGCCAGACCGATCATGCCAGTCAGGGCTAGGGTGGCAAGCCAGATATTTTTCATGCGTTGCTCCAGAGTGATGGGATAACCCGGAGCGATTAAGCGCTTGGCATGGCCGTGGCAGCCAGCATTCTGCGGCCAACCGTGCGATCCATGCGATGGGCCGCTGGGAAAGCTAGCCCTTATTGCGGCTCGGTGATGGCGGCGCTCTCGTCGATGCTGAAACGGAGACGACCTGCGTCGATGCGTACGCGCAGCTGGCGGTACTTCATCAGGTAATGAATGCCGACGGCCGCTGCGCCAAGACCCGAGGCAGCGCCGATACCCAGTGCCCAGCGCGGCCCGAAGGTATCCGCGACCCAACCGACGATGGGTGCACCGAGCGGTGTGCCACCCAATGCGATAGCGAGGAAGATCGCCATCACACGTCCGCGCATGACCGGGTCGGTGGATAGCTGCATCGTGCTGTTCGCCGTGGTGGTGAACGTTTGCGCGGATACGCCGAGAATGACCAGGGAAAGGCCAAAGAGCCAGTAGTTGGGCATGAGTGCCGCCAGCGTGAATCCAAGGCCGAAGACGGCCGCACTCATCCACAACAGCGTGACTTGGGGCTTTGCCCGGCCCGCAGAAAGTAGGGCGCCGGTGACCGACCCGATCGCCATGATCGACGTCAACAATCCGTACTGGCTCGCCCCGGCATGAAAGACCGTGACCGACATCGTTGAGATGAAGATCGGAAAATTAAGGCCGAACGTGCCGATCAAAAAGAGCATCAGCAACACGGCTTTCAAATCGGGCCGCTTCCAGACATAGCGAAAACCTTCGGCGAAGCTACCGCGCCTTCGTTCGGCGCGAGTGCTCGTATGAAGTTCATCGATACGTAAGAGGTTGAGCGAGCACAGCACCGCCGCAAAGGATGCCGCATTGATCAGGAACACCCAGCCCGAACCGACGCTGGCGATGAGCAAGCCGGCGATGGCCGGGCCGATCATTCGCGCGGCGTTGAACGACGTGGAGTTCAGCCCCACGGCGTTCGATAAATCCGCTTCACCAACCAGTTCAGAGACAAAGGTTTGGCGTGCAGGCGCGTCGAACGCCGTAGCGCAACCCAGCAAAAGCGCAAACACATACACGTGCCATAACTGCACATGCCCCGTGACGGTAAGGATGCCCAGTCCCAAGGCCAATAAGCCCATCGCCGACTGCGTGGCGATCAGCAGCTTGCGCCGGTTGAAATGATCCGCCGCGAAACCTGTTAACGGCAATAGGAACGCCTGGGGACCGAACTGCAGTGCCATCACCACGCCGACAGATGCCGCGTTGTGGTGGGTCAACTGGGTGAGTACGATCCAATCCTGGGCGGTGCGCTGCATCCATGTGCCCACGTTGGACACGATCGCACCGATCGCCCACACCCGATAGTTGAAAATCTGCAGCGAGCGGAAGGTGCCTTTCATTGGAGGGTCGACGACTCCGTTGGCGTATTACCGCCGTTGAATCGTCCGAACATGCGTGCCGACGCCACACCCATGAGTAGCGCGCCCAACCCCGCAACCACAACCTGATCCGTGGCATGTAAATCGAAGTTTCCGACACGGCATAGAAGCACGTAGCTCACCGCCAGGTTGAAGAATCCCCACAGCACATTGACGGTGGAAGAAGAGAATCCTTCGCCATGTGGTTTGGCAAACGGACTCTGGAAGGGACGCCCCATGACGCCGCTGACGAGATGCGGAACAGCGTTGGTAAGAAAAGCGGCGCCGAAGAAGTAGGAAACATAGTGAGCCCATTGCATGATCAGGCGCTCCTGGGTTGTTTCAGGAGTTCCATGATCTCCTGGGTGGTGCCGGTTTCACCGATCTTTGGGAAGATCCGCGTGATGCTGTTGATGTGAGCATCCGAGTTCATATCGGTCATCGCATCGATAGCGAGGGTGACGTTGAAACCGAGCTCGTAGGCATGGCGCGCGGTTGCCTCGACACCGTTGCTGGTGGCAACGCCGACCATGACGACCTGCGTAATACCGGTCGCCTTCAGATGTGCCTCGAGGTCTGTGTGCGTGAACGCGCCTGGTGTCCGCTTGGTCACCGTGTGGTCTTGCGGTTGCTGGTTCAACGCGGGCACAAAATCCAGCCATCCGGCAGGCGGTTCTCCTTGGTTACTCGCCCGTTCGGTTCGGCCCGGGGCGCGACCGGCAACGTTCACCAGCACCACGGGCAGACCATGACTGCGGAATGCATCGGTCAGCGCGCTCGCATTTTTCACCACGCCATCGATAGGGTGTGCGGTGGGGTACGCGACGATGCCGTTCTGAAGATCAATGACGATCAGAGCGGTTTTCGGATCAAGTGCGGTTACTGCCATGGTGTTCTCCATCGGGTGAACTAGGTGGCGATCTGGGTGGCGACGAGCCCGGAAGGGTGCGCGACAAAAGTAAATTCGAGCGCTAACGGTCTGTGCTCATCGTCCGCACGGGATAGCGGTGAGTACATTCGGCTATACGTCGGCGAGGCGTTTGAGCAGCTCGGCGGCGTTGGCGAGCTTTTCCTGTTCCGCCGATGTCAGCTTTGCTTGCATGGCGTTGCACAACCAATCTTCGCGCGCCGCCCGGCTTGCTTTGACCATGTTTCGGCACGCTGTAGTGAGCGACCAAAGGGTTTGCCGTCCGTCCGCTGGGTCTGGCACGCCACTTACATGGCCCGCTGCTTCCAAAGCGGCAACCGTGGCACCCATGGATTGCGGGCGCACACCCTCAGCTTTCGCGAGGGTGGTCACGGTGGCAGGACCATCCCGGTCCAAATGAATGAGTACGGCTTTCTGCGATCCGGTGAGGTCGCCTGCCTGCGCTTGCTCGCGCAAGCGTCGAATCAGCCTGCCCACCTGCACACGTAGTTCTCTTGCGATAGCGAGAGTTTGTGCGGCGCCGGGGTCGATGGGTTGGTTTTTCATCCGCGCACACTAACAGATAGAAAGGTAAACTACAAAGTTTACCTTTCTATATTTTGTGGCGCTGTGTGGCTGAAAGAATTGCGGCCACGGGCTTTAATGATGCTCAGCCCAAGCGAGGCTAGCTC